>CAZUNT010000172.1:0-15957 GCA_964622215.1 uncultured Caldilineaceae bacterium | reverse complement strand
TTTTCCAGCCGATAGTCGGTGGTGGGGAGACGGTCATCTTGCCACTGCTGCCAATGTTGCCCTCCATCGGTCGAGCGGAAAAGGCCGACCTGGCCCAAAAGATATAAGGTGTGATCAACGTTGAAACGAGGTGAAAACCGGAGAGGTTCCGTATCGGCCACGGTTTCCGGCTGGACCAGGCTCAAGACCTCGGACCAATGGGTTCCCCCGTCGGTTGAACGAAACAGGGCGTGATCCGACACGAGGTAGAGGGTCTGGTCGGTGGGGTAGGCCGGGGAAAAGTGCATTGCCTCGATGGATATGTAACTCTTCGGTCGCTCCAGTGTAAAAACATTACGCCAGTTTTGTCCTTCATCCTCCGAGCGCCACATCCCGCCATAGTTAAAAGCAAAAACGGCTCGACCAGCGGGTGCGAAAACCAGGGACAAGGGATCATAATATGACTCGCCAGAGGTTAGAGACAAAACTAGCCGCCAATTTTGGCCGCGATCCTGTGAGCGCCAAATCTCAGCATCGGAATAGGCGTAAACCACCCCCGTCTGGCTGAAAGCGGGCGAAAAGACAATCGCTTTTAAGCCACCCGTGGTCGAGAGTACTTGATGCCAACTTGCGCCTAGGTCGGTCGAACGATAAAGATAGGGATCGGCCGTGAGCAAGACCAGCTCGTCGGCAGCCAGGCTCGGAGAAGAGCCGATAAAAATCAGGTCGGTGGACCCCGAGGCCTCTGGAGGCAGAGCCAACGTCGTCGTCCAGTTTTGCCCCCCATCCAGACTACGCTCGATAATAGCCTCGACAGGGCTAGTCACCTCCGTTCGAGTCGAGCGCAAACGCACTGGAGCCGGTGTCGGCCAGGGTGGCACAATCTCGCTGCTCTCCGTACTGCGAATTGTGACCAGGCTCCAGTTCAATCCGGCGTCGGTCGAGGTAAAAGTAGACACCGCCTCATCGGTATTGGGTAAGGCCATATAGCGAGAGGTAGCCCACAAGGTCCCATCCTGGGTAAAATCCGGTGAGAGGATCAAGTCAACCACCCGTAAATGAGTGAGGCCAGTCCAGACCGGCTGCCAGGTGTCGCCGGCATCGGGGGAACGGTAAATACCGGCGCCCAAACCATTCGCCGGTTTGGGCTGCACCCACCCCATTCGGTCGGCGGCGAAAGTGGGGGAGAGCGTCAAATCAAAAGTGGCTTCAGCGGGCAGTCCTCCCTGCAACTGCACCCAGTGTTGGCCGCCATCCTGGGAGCGATATATTTTCTCGCCGGTTAAAAAAACTGTTTGATCTTGCTGATAATCGGGCGAAAAAATGATATCCCAGATCGAAAAATCAACCGGGACCGTCGTGATCGGTTGGGGTGGGGGCGAGAGGGGTATCCCCCCGGCTTCGCTGAAGACCCTCAGGGTGTTATCCCATACCCCAAAGAGCCGCCCGGACTCCGGTTCCAGGGTATCTATACAGGTTGGCGCCGGTAGCTGGCCCAGCGGCGACAGGGGCAGCAGGTCGAACACCTGAGAGGCAAGGTACATCTGCCGAGTCCGGGGATTAGTTCGCCCCAGGTAAAGCCCATCGTACCAGGTGGTCAATTTACCGGTCAGATCATAAATCTTCAAGTTGGCGGCAAACTGATACCGGCTGTAAAACTCTTCCCGGAGTATGTGACCGCCGACCGGTTCAGCCACAATCAGTTGACCAAAACAGCCATATTCTAACTCAATAGGAGGATCGGTTACTTCTTGCAAGCTGTCCAGCCGGAAAAAACGAGCCGAGGTCAATAGCCCTGGCCCCTTGCCCACACTGATATTACGCATATCAACCAGCAGCAAATTCTCCTCCGGCAGGAGACGGACATCGGCCGGGACAATCATCTCATTGCGAAACCCGTACGTTTCAGCGGCCAGGGTGGGCAAGAGTTTACCGGTCACCGTCAATGTTTCCGGATTGATGAGGGTGACATTTAGATAGACCAGATACAATTCATCGCGCCGGGAATTATAGACGGGCAGGCCGGACTGATTGATTTGGCCGGCCGGGGCCAGGCTGGTTAAATCATAGATACGGAGCGAAGTTGTCACCAAGTCTCTCTGCCCGACATACAGACGCTGGCGGCCTTCATCCACAGCCACTCCGCCCCCCGGCGAAATCACCGCCGTGATGGTCAGCAACGCGGTATCCACAACGGTCAAGGCATCTTTTCCCGCCTGGGACGACACCAGGAGCCGCTGTCGAGGCGCATCCAGGGTCAATTGACCCGCTGCCGGCAGCACTGCCAGCTCGGCGTAATCGCTTGAATCCAGGATGTGCAATTGCCCGGTGCTGTCGGTCACATAGAGCCGCCGGGCAGGGGTATCCAGCAGCAAATCGGTCAAATGCGCTTCCGGAGGAGCCAGCGGGATTTCGGCCAGCAGTTTCGGAAAAGGCCGAACGAGTTGGGTGGGCGTTATCACTGGGGTCGCTGTAGGTGTTGAAGTAATAACGAGAGCGGCAGGCGGTAAACTATGGGGGTGTGTCGTCGGGCCAGCCTGGGCTATCACCCGCTCGATCCCCAGACTCAGGAGCAAGATAGCCCCTAAGACACAGCCCCACCCAATCTTTGTCTGTACAACCATAATCTCAGGATTTTTCACTTTGCTGCAACAGCGGCAGTATGCCACATAGATCGTGTGGATTAAAACCCTCATGCTGGACCCTGACTTTGTTGAATCGCTCCGGCGCTCCCCTTATAGGGACAGTATCAAGTGGCTTAAGGTTCGCTTGGTTTGCTTTCATCTGGCGAACTATTCTCATGGGATCGAGTGGATAGGCTCAACTCACTTACCCCGACACCGGTCCCAAACCAGAGCTGCCCGGCGGCATCAAAAGCAATAGTATTGACCTTCCTATCCGCCAGGCCATCGGCTTCGGTGTAAGCGACCCAGGTCTCGCCATCAAACATACTCACTCCCTTATCAGCCGTACCAACCCAGACCCACCCCATAGGGTCAACGGCTATGGCTCTAATCTCATTGCTGGCCAAACCGTCCTGGGTGGTGTAGGTGCGCCAGGTTCGGCCATCAAATACACCCACACCGTGATACGCGCCGACCCAGGTATGTCCGGCCGAATCGGTGGTAATAGCGGTGTAGGGGCCTTCAGCCAGACCGTCTTCAGGAGTATAAGTCGTCCAGGTCTGGCCATCAAACCGGGTCACAGTAGCCGGGGTAGCAATCCAGACATCGCCGGCTGCGCTCACGGCCAGGTCATTAATTTGGTCATTGACTTCCAGGTAGGTGGTCCAGGTTTGGCCATCGAACTTACTCAGTCCCTGAGAGGTTCCGGCCCAGATATGGCCGGCCGGGTCACTGGCAAGAGCCTCGACCGCACCGCTTGCCAGGCCATCGGCCGGGGTGTAGCTAGTCCAGTTCTGCCCATCAAACATGGACACCCCGGCAAACGTACCAACCCAGACCCGCCCTGACTTGTCACTGGTGATAGCCCAGGCTTTATTATCCGATAGGCCATTTGTTTCGGTGTAAGTCGTCCAGGTCTGGCCGTCAAACCGGCTGACGCCGAGGCCGGGAATACCAACCCACACCTGTCCGGCCGGATCAACCGTGATCGCCTGGATCTCATTATCAGGCGGACCACCCGTTGGATAGGTCGTCCAGGTCTGGCCATCGAACCTGCTCATTCCCTGGGCGGTACTGGCCCACACCTGTCCGGCCGGATCGACCGTGATCGCTTGCATCCACTCCGGCGGCGGGCTACTCGTCGGATAGGTCGTCCAGGTCTGGCCATCGAACCTGCTCATTCCCTGGGCGGTACTGGCCCACACCTGTCCGGCCGCATCAACGATCAGCGTATTGACTGTCCCAGCCGCCAGCCCATCGGCTTCGGTGTAGGTCTGCCAATGCTGCCCGTCAAACTTACTCACCCCACCCCCAGAGATGCCGGCCCAAAGCTGGCCCGCTCGATCAATTGCCAGCACCGAAACCTCGTCCCCTCCCAAACCAGCCGTGCTAGTATAGGTATGGCGAATCTGGCCCTCAAAAAACTCGCTCACCCCATGCCCACCGAGCCACACATGTCCATTGGGAGCGATGGCGACGACATCGATGCCAGCGTAGATCTGCCAGCTCCGGCCGTCAAACTCGCTCACGCCCTTCTCGGAAATAAACCACTTATGGTCAGCCTGATCCACGACAATAGTATGCACGTAGTTGTCTAGCAGGCCATCTACAAAGGTATAAGTGCGCCAGCTCTGGCCGTCAAACTCGCTCACGCCCCGCTGAGAGCCAAACCAATAATGCCCGGTCTGGTCAACGGCCACAGCACTAACCGAATTGCTCAGTAGACCATCGGCCTGGGTGTAGGTGGTCCAGGTCTGGCCATCAAACTTGCTCACCCCCCCATCATAGGTTCCTACCCATAACTGGCCGGCTTTATCCACGGCAATTTCACTCACCCGGTTGCTGGGCAGGCCGTCGGCCGTCGTATACTTGATAAATGAGCCATCGCCCTGATTCCAGCGGACTAAACCACCCCACCCCCCGGTCCAGATATAATCGCCATCTAAAGCGTGAGTGTATATTGGGTCTGAGTTAATATAATTATGCCATTGACCTGGCGGCCCTTGACGTAAAGGGGGGCTGGGCGTTGCCTCAACCGCAGGGAGTTGGCCGGGGGTGGAGACGACGGCAGTGGTCGTTATGACGGGTGCGGCCACCGGGACCGGCGGGAGATTTTCCCCAAAAGCGCTGACGCCATTCGCGGTTCCAAACCATTTATGCCCTGCCTCATCAAGGGCCATCATATTGACTTGATTACTGCCCAGGCCGTCAAGACTGGTGTAAGTAGTCCAGTTCTGGCCATCAAACTTACTGACCCCTGCGTCGGTGGCAAACCAGACATTCCCTACCCTGTCGGCCACAATCGCATGGACCAAGTTACTGACTAGACCATGCGTCTGGGTATAGGTGCGCCAGGTCTGGCCATCGAACTTGCTCACGCCATTATCATAAGGCACGGCCGTGGGAGCAGTCCTGCTGCTGCCGGCCCAGATTTGGCCATGGGCATCAGCCGCCATGGTATTGATATAGTTGCTAACCAGGCCATCTTCAACGGTGTAGGTGGTCCAATTCTGGCCATCAAACTCGCTCACGCCCCGGTCAGTCCCAAACCAGAGGCGTCCCAGCGCATCGCTGGCGATCGCCATGACCGTGTTACTGGCCAGGCCATCTTCAACGGTGTAGGTGGTCCAGTTCTGGCCGTCAAACTCGCTCACCCCATTGGAGGTGGCGAAACACTTGTGTCCCGCCGGGCTAACCGTCATCCCAAGCACAGAGTCTCCCGCCAGGCCGTCCTCAGAGGTATAAGTTCGCCAGCTCTGCTGGTCAAAAACGCTCAGGCCATGCCCGTAATTACTGCCAACCCAGATATCCCCGGACTGATCGGCAAAGACAGGCTCGCCGTTAAGGATTGGGCGGGAAAGAATGGCATGGCTGCGCCAGACCTGGCCATCAAATTCATACAGGCCTTGCCAAGTTGAGGCCCAGATATGTCCGGTCGAAGCTGTCGCGGCGAGGGCGTAGATGGTGTTACTGGCCAGCGTATCCGCTGTGGTGTAGGTGCGCCAGACCTGGCCATCAAATTCACTGACCCCGTGAGGCGTAGAAAACCATTTGTGCCCGACCTCATCAATCACCAGCGCGTTGATACGTTCATGCTCTATCGGCGAGCCGTTCGCCTGGACCCAGCTCGACCAGGTGTGGCCGGCAAAAGTATCGACAAAGCCATCGCCACCCACCCAGGCCTGTCCCGTTGGAGCGATGGCAAGGGTGTTGAAACCGCAGCCCGTCTGATGCACATTCCAGACTTTGCCGTTAAATTCATGGATGCCGCCGCCACAGTGACCGGACCAGGTGGACCAATTGAGGGCGACCCAGATCTGCCCGGCCTCGTCCACTGCAATAGCCGAAACGTCACTATAGGAGACGCCATCGGGACGATGAGTCTTCCAGGTGTGACCGTCAAACTCGCTCAGGCCCTGGGGGGTGCCAAACCATTTGCGTCCCGTCCGGTCAATCGTGATCACCTGGACCTCATTATATACCAGGCCATCGGTTTGGGTGTAAGTAGTCCAGGCTTGGCCATCAAATTCGCTGACACCCCCCAACGTCCCCACCCAGAGGTGGCCGGTGGCCTCGACGGCAATTGCGTACACATCATTATGGACCAGGCCATCGGCCACCGTGTAAGTCGTCCAGCTCTGGCCATCAAACTTACTCAGGCCCGAACCAGTCCCGGCCCAGACCTGCCCTAGTTTATCAAGGGCGATGGCCCGCACATCGTTGCTCCCTAACCCCTCGGTGGTGGTATATTTGATGTAAGAACCCTCGGCTCGGTTCCAGCGTAGCACGCCCCCGGTGGTGGCCGTCCACAAGAAATCGTCGGTCACGGCCAAAGCTCTGACCTCATTGCCATTGGTGTAGCTACGCCACTGGTCTGGCTGTGCGGGAGGGGAAGTGGCGCCAGGCGGTTCTAAGGGCGGGTGGCCGGCCAGGGCCTGCAGGGGACCCGGTGAGGCTGGACCGGTTGCCGGCAGCGCCAACACTCCTGCTGGGGTTACTCCGGCTACCCAGGCAGCCAGTCCCAGCCCGGTGACGAACAGCAAAATCAGCCTATATGTGATAGAGGGATAGTCAATCCATGGGCAGAGGTGACTGGCCCTCCAATGGAACACTATTCGATCATAGGGGTGGTTATGGGTCAAAATCATTCTTCCTTTTCAAGGGGTAAATTATCGCAAGTCGCCCGGTATGGCTCATTGCCCATAAAGCGCCGCCATTCGGTTCGGGTCAGATTGCGCGGCGCACGCTGGCAGGCCACCTTGAGTAAATCTTTCATCTGGGTATAATACACCTGGACCGTATTACCGTCAGCAACTAAAAGCAGCGTTCCGTCTTTATTCTACCTGGCCCAGTTACCCGCTACCGTAAACTGTTCGGCTCCGGTTCTGGCATCCCACACCTGTACCGTATTTTCACCACTCCAGGTCAAGATCAGACTCTCACCTTGGTTCCAGATCGTTTGAGAAACCGAATCCTCGTGGGCCAGGCGGAGCCGTTCCTGTCCGGTTTGGGCATCCCACACCCGCACGGTCTTATCCTCACTACTGGTCAAGATTAAGCTCTCGTCCTGGTTCCAGACCGCTTGATTAACCCCAGCCTCGTGGGTCAAGCGCAGCCGTTCCTGTCCGGTTTGGGCATCCCACACCCGCGCGGTCTTATCATAACTACTCGTCAAGATCAGGCTCTCATCCTGGTTCCAGACCGCTTGAGAAACCGAATCCCCGTGGGCCAGGCGCAGCCGTTCCTGTCCGGTTTGGGCATCCCACACCCGCGCGGTTCCATCCCTACTTCTGGTCAAGATGAAGCTCTCATCCTGGTTCCAGACCGCTTGAGTAAACCGATCCTCGTGGGTCAGGTACAGCCGTTTCTGTCCGGTTTGAACATCCCACACCCGTATGGCACTATTGCTGCGCACAACAGTACCCTCACTACTAACGGTCAAGATCAGGGTCCCATCCCGGTTCCAGATCGCTTGATGAACCGCACCATAGTGGTCCAGGCGCAGCCGTTCCTGTCCGGTTTGAGCCTCCCACACCCGTGCGGTGTTATCATAACTACTCGTCAAAATCAGGCTCTCATCCCGGTTCCAGACCGCTTGAGTAACGTCACTCTCGTGGGTCAGGCGGAGCCGTTCCTGTCCGGTTTGAGCATCCCACACCCGCGCGGTCCTATCAGCACTCCAGGTCAAGATCAGGCTCTCATCCCGGTTCCAGATTGCTCGATAAACCGAACCCTCGTGGGTCAGGCGCAGCCGTTCCTGTCCGGTTTGGGCATCCCACACCCGCGCAGTCTTATCAAAACTACTGGTCAAGATGAGGCTCTCATCCCGGTTCCAGACTGCTTGATAAACCGAACCCTCGTGGGTCAGGCGCAGTCGTTCCTGTCCGGTTTGAGCATCCCACACCCGCGCGGTCTTATCATAACTACTGGTCAAAATCAGGCTCCCATTCCGGTTCCAGACTGCTTGAGTAACAATCTCGTCATGCCCGGAAATAATGATACGGGTACGGCCTGGACGAATAAGGGTTTGGCGCAAAGCAGTGAAGGCTTCAGGAATGCCTGATTCCACGACGCGTCCGGCTTCAATGGCCAGGAGTAAAGCTCTCTCGTAGTTGAATTGACTAAATTCTTTCTCCGATTGGGCCGCTAACTGGCGGGCGAAAGCCAACTGGACTTGTTGTTGGGCATCCTGTTGAGACCGCCAAGCGGCAACCGCCAGCAGGAGGGCGACCACGCCTACCCCGACCAGCCAAAACACCCGCCAACGCAGCCGGGTATTGGCCTTTTGCTGATCTCTCTGGCGGGCTTCGACTTCAGCGGCAAGACCGTATTTAGCTTGCTGCTCTTTGAGTTTCTGCAAACGGCGGGTATGGTCGCTGAACAACATAAAATTATCCTTTTCGTCAAACACGACGAGATAGATAAGTCGAACAGCTAAGTTAATCGCTACTAATATTGATGAGGATATGGAAAAATTGGCTGGGGGGTAGATGACTGATGAGGTTAGTGTACCACAAAAATGTTTTAATTTTTAGTGACAAATGTCACATAATATGGCGCGACAATTCGGCCGGTGATGTCTGGGATAGCCGGGGTTGGAATAAGCATTGAACGGTCCGAGAGAAGTTGATCGTCCTGGCGACCGCAGCCGCCTGCTATTATAGGTTTCAGACGACCGGTTTACGGCATATCATAGTGGATCTCGGCCTGGACATTCTCAGCGCGTTTAGCATCCCCTTGCGGTTCAAAATAGATACTGAATGAGCGCTCGTCGCCGATGGCAGTCATACAATGCTCACCAGCGTCACCGTACACACCCCCGACCGACCCGAATTGGTGCACTGGGAGTTCACCTCCACGTTCGTTGCCCCTTCGCATCCAGTCAGTGTCAACAGCCCGACGACGAGCCACAGAATTACTTTTTTCATCGGTGTCCCCTCCATCTTGCTTATTCCACCCCCCAGACTTTCAAGTTGTCAAAGCTGATATGCACATCGCCTGCCTCCTCGAATTTGCCGGCGGCCAGGCCAACGTCGCCGGCGGCAAAGGCGTTGTCGGTATAAGTGCCTAACTTCTCGCCGTTGACGTAAAAGGTGAACCGGTCGCCGTCACACGCCACTTGGATCGGATTAGTCGCCTGACCCGGTTGAATAGCCTCAGCCCTGGTCCACTTGATGAGGGAAATAGCCTCGCCATTCTCCCATTTTACAAACTGGTAAAAACCGTTGCCGAAGATTTCAAAAAAGTAGTCAGTAGTCAGTAGTCAGTAGTCAGAAAGTATTTTCACCCTTGGTGGTGTACCTTCAGGTTCGTGGACACTCCTTTGAAATATGGGGACGAGTAGAGCTACAAGATGCACCGGAGTAGATTACGGGCAGGCGGAGCAAAGGGTTGATTCGTATTTTGGTGGAGTGGGCACAGAAATGGGCGGAGTGTAAGCCGCAAGGTTAGATGTAAAAGACGACTGGTCCACTGGCCTTTTAGTTTGTGAAGGTTGCCACCCAGGATTTAGGTATGATACAATGGGGAAGCGGATCAATGAAAACAGAATTGAGTTCATTAACAAACGCTTCAACCTTATTTTTCACTACTGCGAAAGGACTAAACAAGATGTACGTATCTCAAACCATTCATAAGCCTCTGGGCATCAATGTCTTCGGTTCCGCACTCATTCGGATTGAACCTGACTTAGCATCCTTAAACTTTGCTGTCACTCATCTTGCCAAGCACCCCAAAGATGCCTTTGCTGAAGTCCGGGCAAAAGCTCAAACAGTACGAGCCTACTTAGCTCAAGCAGAAATTTCTGAGGTGAGTTCATCGCATATTTCGTTAGCCGAAGAAACCGAATATGCCAATGGCAAAAATCGCCTGATGGGATATTTAGCAAAAATTGCTTTCAATGTGCTGCTACGGGATTTAAGTCGAGTAGAAGAAATCCTGGCAGGTATCGTCGATGCTGGGGTGAACCGGATCAGTTCGGTCGAGTTTCAAACGAGCCAATTGAGAGAGGTTCGGGCGGAGGCGCGCCGGCGCGCCGTAGAGGCGGCTCATTATAAGGCGGCGCTCTATTGTGAAGCCGGCAAGGTCAGGTTGGGTGAGGTGTTACATATCGAGGACGTTAATCCTGACCAGTTACGAGGTTACGAAGGGCACGTTTTTTATGAGGTAGCCCCCGACGATGAAGGGCCAGTCCAAGCCATTGATCCTGGGAGTATTGTGGTCAGGGCCGCGGTGATGATGTCTTATCAGATTCAGTTGTAAAGAGTTGTTGTTAGCTGTGCTAGTCAAAGAGTATGTAAATTCGAGAAATTTGTACTTTAAGCGAGAGATTATTTAATCGCTCAAATAATCGGGTTAGTGTGGGTCGCAGCTAACCAGTGACTCAATTACCAGTTAGGCAGAAAGAGGACCCAATGCGTCGAAAAGATAGGCTGATAACCAATACAGAAACTTTATCTATTCTCGAAAAAGGCGAATATGGTATTTTAAGCACAGTATCTTCTAATAATGAACCTTACGGCGTGCCCGTTAGTTATTGTTTAATTGACGGATACATCTACTTCCACTGTGCCCTTGAGGGAAGAAAAATCGATAATCTCAATCATAATCCCAAAGTTTCCTTTTGCGTCGTCGGAAAGACCGAGGTTCTCCCTGACAAATTTGGCACGAAATATGAAAGCTGTATTGTTCAAGGGTCGGCATCCGAATCATTTGGAGAAGAAAAACAGTTGGCTCTTGAAGGTCTTGTCCACAAATATTCCGCAGATTTTGTCTCTGAAGGATTAGAATACATCAAGAAACTCAAAGATAAGGCAAGGGTTTTTAGAATCTCGATAGAGACTATTTCAGGAAAGGCGAAAAAGTAAGGCCTCTCATCTTCGCCGATAAAAGAATACCCAATCAAATGTTTAAGCAGCCAGTTCTCATCAAATCAATTCCTTCAATAATATGGGGTCCCCCTTCTCAAGAGGTTTATATTTTTGTGCATGGCAAGCTGTCGCAGAAAGAAGGGGCCGAAGGATTTGCCGAAATTGCCGTCAGAAAGGGTTATCAAGTAGTCAGTTTTGATCTTCCCGAACACGGTGAACGAAAAACCGAACAATACAAATGTACGGTCCAAAATGGCGTCTATGATTTACAAGTCATCAGCGATTTTGTCAAGACCCAATGGAAAAACCTATCCTTGTTTGGATGTAGTCTGGGGGCCTATTTTAGCCTGGTCGCCTACCAAGATATACCGTTTAATAAATGTCTTTTTCTATCACCTATTCTGGATACGGAACAGTTAATCAAGAAGATGATGAAGTGGTTTGAGGTATCTGAAGCATTACTCAAAGAAAAGCGCGAAATAAGGCGTGAACCAGGATCATTTATTTTCTAAATTCCACGAGGTGATTTGGCGGGAAGCCCTTCATTGTTATGAGGATGACGTTTTTGCTCATAAACTCCTCACCCTTTTACCTGATGATTACGAAAATAGAACCCCCCAAAGTGTCTTCAGGAATCGTCCCGCCCTGGTTGAGTTGGAAAACGCCTTGGATCAGGTCCATAAGATTTCCGCCTCACCCCTGGCTCAGGAAACCTGGACAAATCCACTTCACAAATTGAGCCGGAGCAAGAAAAACCCTGTTTCAATGGAGCAACTTATCGCTCAACTCAATAGTGCGAGCTGGATGGAGCGATTTATAGCCAGGCACACAATTGTCTATTTAGGAGGAGAAGCCGTCCTTCCTTTAATGGGCCGATTATCAGACCCGAGTGAAGAATGGCCGGAAACAATGGAATGGCTCTTGGAGAATATTGCTCTCGAAACCAGCAAAGATTTACCCCAACAGGCCGCTCACCTGCTTTGTCCGACTTGTGTGGTGACGTGTGGCAAGAACAAAGTCAAGTTAACGGGGAACCAATCCTTAACTTTTTACGGTTGCCAGAGGTGTTATCAAAGCCGGGAATTTATAGCAAGACCCGCCCAAATCGTGGCGGTGCTGGATGCCAATATGCAAGCAGGGCAAAAACAGACTGAAAAAGGTGAAGTGTTATGGGTAAATTGGCTAGACAGGAAAACCCTTTTTGAATTTGACCGGGTGGAAATCATCCAGGCTACCGATGAAGAAGTGGAACTATTTGCCATTCAAGTGGGTAATGATACGGACCAAAAACGGAAAAACAGGTACAAAAAAATGGACTGCATGGTATCCCCGGATTGTATGTTGTTGGAAAACACGATGCGGATTTTGGGACGGATGTTTGGGAGAATAGAACGGCAGAGTTGATTGTTTGGGGTGGCAGAGGGTATATAACAATGCGGTAGCAGGCCGGCGTGGAAGCGTTTGTTTGTTAGCCCGCCTCTAACGCATACGGTAGTGGAATGGCGGCGCCGAGTAGCTGCTGGACCTGGTGGAGGCGGTGACTTGGCCGGGGCTAAAGAAACCGTAATAGCGGATTTCTGGAAGCCTTTGGGCTGCCTTTCATCTTCTACCCACGAAGCCTTCTATAAACCATATTTCCTGACAAGTTCTTTGGCCTTGTTTCTCGTTTTTGCGATAGTGACAGGTTTCCACCTGTCACTGATCCTAAACCGGGTTAACCCGGCTAAGTAGGGGTGTCAGTTTCAAAACTGACACCAGCGGGTGGTAAGTTCGCCCCAAAAGTGAAATGCTCCCGTTTTTCAACCTTGTCTTGCTGGCCAAGTTGCCATACAATGAACCTATCATTTTCTACGAGAATTTCGGAAACAGTATGGCTTACCCCCCATACTGTCCATAGCCACCAGTTATGCACGGCGCTGGTTAGCCAACGTGTACTCAGCATAATCCAGCCTCAACCCTAAACATCTCTAAAAAATCAGGAGTCCGATGGTAAATAACCGAATCCAACAGATAGAGAATTTTGTTCAAGAATCAATGAGGACGGTAGTAGACGACGATTTAAGGATTGCCCACGATTTCAAGCACGTGGATCGAGTCAGAGGCTGGGCCCGACAAATCGCTGAGAACGAAGGCTATGGGAATTTGGACCTCGTAGAAGCCGCCGCCTTATTGCACGATATTGGTCTGGCCCACGTCGAACAACGTAACCACCATGCTCAAAAGGGAGCCGAGATTGCGACGGATTACTTGAAGGAACAAGGGTTGTTTACGGATAAAGAAATTGCGATAATCGCTGAAGCGATAAGGTGTCACAATTCAATGAGCGGTGGTGGAAAGTTAGGCGAAATCATCCGTGACGCGGATAAACTTGAATTGTTCGGAGCGATAGGGATTATGCGAGCCTTTACCTCCAAGTATATGAAACCGGAGTATGATCCAAGCAACATCCGAGGCGAAACCTGGGAGATGACGGCAGATGATTTCACCAAGCGATTTAAGTCGGGCATCGGGATTGGCAATTACATTATGGATCAACTGAATTTTCAACTCAGTTGTTGGGATCATTTGAGTACCGAAACCGCCCGGCAGCTAGCCCGGCCCTTAGTTGAGTTTATGAGAGCGTATATTATCCAGCTTGACGGGGAAATTAAGGCGACAGGCCAGGGCAAGGGAGCAAAGCTCTAAGTTTATGGCAGCGGGTGGCCAAGCTCGCCGTTTTTCAAAGTCACCTTTCAGCCACGCCTTCAAAGGCATCCTTGCTCAACTTTTTTTCACTAAGCGCCGCGTTCAGTGAGAAAATGTAGATAGTCAAGGGAATAGGGATTACTTGGCCCGATAACGGCCAGGTTCGTCAAAAAAGGTGATGTCGGCATAACCGGCATAGATTTTGCCTGAGTGTTTCACCCCTTCAGGAATGTAGTAGCGGTCGCCTTTGGTGTAGGTTCGCGGTTGACCGCCAATAACTAAATCAATCTTACCTTCCAGAACAATGCCGATTTGAGCTGCGTGAGCGTGTTCCGGCAAATCAATGTCCTGGCTAAACTCCATAAAGATGATTTGATGCGTTTCGGCCTGGGAAAGGTAGGCTTTGACCCCGGCCAAAGGAATGTCCGCTTCTGGCAGGTTCCTGATAGGTTCGGGAAATATCTCGGTCATTGATGTTCCTCCAAGTTTGTTATTATCGGTTGTCATCCAACGCCACCTCCCGCCCGATGCCCCGGCTCGCCCCGGTCACCATCGCCACTTTGGGGCCAGGTTCTATCGCTTGTTTTTCGGTTATATCTCCTCCGGGGGAGACGCCTTCAAATAAGCCGGAGCGTCAGGGATGAGATGAGCCTGCCCGTATTTAACGTGATACGGATAATACTCTGCCGCAAGTTGGACCTTCCCGGCGATCTCCTCTCCGGCCTGGTCGGCAATCAAGGCCAGGGCCAGGTCGATCCCGGCAGATACGCCCGCCGCCGTCCAGATATTGCCATCTCGCACAAACCGCTCTTCGACCACCGTTACTTCCGGGAACCGGCGTAGACGGTCCAGAGAGCGCCAATGGGTGGTCGCTTTTTTGCCTTGCAGTAAGCTGGCGGCCTGGAGAATAAACGCCCCCGTACACACGGATAAGACCTGCCGGCAGTTGGCGGCCTGGATGCGGACAAATCCAAGCAATTCTGGATTGTCTACTTCGGTGCGGGTTCCCTGGCCGCCGGGAATAAGGAGATAATCGAGGGGCGGGCAGGCGTCAAAGCTGCAATCTGCCGCTACTTTCAAGCCCTTGACACAGCGAACCACACCCCCGGTTTGGCTCACGATGAGGTTTTGCGCCGGGCCGCCAAAATGCTGGCTCCACATGCCAATGATTTCCCACGGGCCAATGAAGTCAAGTTCTTCGACATCAGGGAAGACTAAGAAGCCGAAATTCATCTTACAGGGTTCCTTCTGATCAGTTTTGTACCCATTTGGTCTCTCTCAAGTGGATAATCTAATCAAACTGCTGCGGCCTTACTCCCGCCATATACCGCAAAATTATAGTACTTCCAGATGACCTCAACCTCAACAAACCCTATCTCCTGTAACCAGGCGAGTTGATCCCTTAAAATCGCGGGTCGGTCTTCCTCATAATACTTGGGGATCCATTTTTGCTCTATCTCCTCGTCGGATACCTGCCGGCGCATAAACTTACGCCATTGGGCCATATATTGCCGTTGCAGGAAAGCACTCGGCCCCAGAACCACATCTGCGTTGTAGAAAACACCGTTTGGTTTCAAACCCTGGTACACCCTGGTGTAGAAGGAAATCTTGTCCGCATCGCTCACCAGATGATGCAGGGCCAAAGAGGAGAGGATGGCATCATAGCTGGCATCAAATTCGTAACTTTCAAAGTTAGCCAACTGGTAGCGCACTTCGCTCTCAGCCCCAAGTTTGGCCTGGGCCATCGCTAACATATTCTCGGCCAAATCCACACAGGTCAGGCTGGCTTTGGGATACACGCTTTTGACCAGTTGGGCCATCGTTCCGGTTCCACAACCGAGATCGATGACATTGATTGCCTGAGAAGGTTCAAAGGGGAGAGCCACCATGACGGCCTCCAGCATTTGCGGGTAATAAGGAATCAGCCGGCGAATAATGGCGTCAAATTCCTGGGCTTCGGCCTCAAAGTGTTTTTTTATCTTATCCATCGTAAGTCTCTCAGTGACCATTTGGGTACGTTGGGCTGGACAAGCTCAGCCCAACTCATTGAAGGTGGGTCAGGGTTACTCCAACAGGGTGGTTCAGGGCCACTTGGCTTAGTCATAGCAGCAGTCATCTCCAGGTACGGGTCAATTAATCCGCTCTATCCGGTGGAATTTATGAGAGATACCACAGAACCAAGATCATACCACAAGATATGGGGGTACAAAAACTATTGATATTGTTGGTTCAGTTAAAGTGTTGTCTAATATTACAACGCAATGTTGGCGGCTGATAAGTTAAGGCGGGCCAACTTGGAT
>CAZUNT010000171.1:0-15969 GCA_964622215.1 uncultured Caldilineaceae bacterium | reverse complement strand
CCTTACAACCGCAATCTCGAACGGGCCACCGTACCCCAGGTAGAGGATATTGTCGAGGCGGCCCGACGGCTGCACAAGCTGGAAATCTAAATTTGACCGTCGACCACCGACCGCTGACCACCGAAAGTGCTACGGTGATTGGCGATCGATAGGACCCGGTTGCGTGGAGTAAAACTTTTATGCCAACACCCGTGATTATGCCCAAATTTGAGATGGCTCAGGAGACCGGCACGGTCTCGAAATGGTTAAAACAGGAAGGGGAAACCGTCGCCAAAGACGAACCCATCCTGGAGGTTGAAACCGATAAGATTAATATGGAAGTTGAGTCGCCGGCCAGCGGGGTGCTGGTAGGCATCCTGGCTGGCCCCGGTACAGTCGTGCCGATTGGCCAACCTATCGCTTACATCATCAAGCCAGGTGAAACGTGGTCGCCGCCTTCAGCCGGTGAGGGAGCAAAAGCCCCCGCCGGTTCCCCAGCCAAATCAGAGATGGCTCAAGATTCTCCGGTTTCACCCGTTAAAGTAGGCAATGGCATCCTGGCCAGCCGGACCACGCCGGTCGCCGAGCGAATAGCCGAAGCCCATGGTCTTGATTTGCAGGCTGTACCCCGTCAAGGCGAGCGTGTCACCAAGGCCGATGTGGAAACTTATCTGGCCAACCAGCCTGGCGAACCGACCTCAAAAGTTTTGGAAACCTTTGAGGTCTCTAGCGACAAAATCAAGGCTGTCCCGGCAGCCCGGCGGCTGGCCCATGAATTGGCTATTGACTTGAAGAGCCTTACCGGCACAGGGCCGGGCGGGCGGATTCAATCCATCGATGTGCAGCAGGCGGTGAGCAAACCTGTAGTTGGTATAGCGGCTCCTACCTCGCCGGCGCCCGCTGTGGCGGCTGACAGCACGGGCAGGCCGGCCATCCGCCGCGTTATTCCTATGACCAGCATGCGCCGTACCATCGCTGAACGGTTAACCGCCAGCTCGCGCGACATCCCCCAATTTACGGTGAGCGTGGATATCGATATGAGCCGGGCGTTGGCCGTGGTCGAGGATTGGCGGGCAGGGGCGGAGTCAGGCGCTCCTCGTGTTACCCTGACCACTCTGCTGATCAAAGCCTGCGCCTGGACGTTGGCCCGCCACCCGGCGGTTAATGTGTCATTCGAGCAAGACAGCATCATCGAGTGGGCCGAAGTTAACCTCGGCGTGGCGGTGGCCGTAGAGGAAGGATTGATTGTGCCTGTCATTCACGGCGCAGACCGGCTAGGGCTGGCCGACCTGGCAATGCGGCTGGCCGAGCTGAGCAGCCGGGCCCGGGCTGGCCAATTGCGCCGCGAAGATATTCAGGGCGGCACTTTTACCATCTCTAACCTGGGGATGTTTGGCGTAGACCGCTTTACCGCCATCATCAATCCCCCACAGGCCGCTATTCTGGCCGTAGGCCGGGTGACCAAGCAGCCAGTTATTACCGAGGATGATCGCATCGAGGTTCGTCCCAGGGCCAGCTTTACCTTGACGGCGGACCATCGGGTGGTGGATGGGGCACTGGCGGGGCGATTCTTGTCGGAATTACAACAGGTGCTTGAAAAACCAGGTAGACTGCTCTGAAAATAATGACCGCCGACCGATGACCGCCGACCGCCGTCGAGGCTGTCTGGAGTGCGAAATTTATTTCGCCCTGAGCAGCTTAACAGCTAATCCAGACCCTAAAGGTCTCCAAGACCTTTAGGGTCTTCATAATCATGACCTTTCCCAAATTCCCAAAATTTTGGGTAAAAAATGTGCAGAGGTAACCTCTTAAAGCTTAAAACCAGAGTGGAAACGTTTATCCAATTTGTATTTTAACTATCTGCCTGCTACTTATATCTTTTATGGCTACGGTCGCTGCTGCCTGTAGGCTTTTTCCCACAAAACCACCTAAAATTTAATACTGCTAAAGTTGCTTATAAAATTTACGATTAAAAGTGACTGATGGACTGGACTGCCAATGACTTTTGGGAAAGATAATTTTCCCTTAAGGCTTAGGAGGTCGGTGACTTTTGGTACTTCTCAAGTGCCCTATTTTTAGTGTATCTTAAAATTAGCGTCCAATTGCAATTATAAGGTTAGTTTATTGAATGGAGACCCGGTTTGATGAACCCTGATAATCACTCAAAACAGAAACCCCGCAAATATCCCCTTCCTTTAACCTGGTTAATCCTATCTGTTTTTTTAGTAGGTGTGGTCATTTACTTCCTATCGGGTAAGAGCAATCAAGGAGTGGCGGCAAGCGCGACGGCTGTAACTTCCTTGCCTGACATTGTGAGTGCTGTAACTGCCGGTGAGGTAAAAAGCCTGACCATTCGTGGTGATTTGTTAATAGCCATCAAAACGGATGGTACACAAATTAGCGCCCGTAAAGAATCAAACGTTAGCGCGGTGGAGACTTTACGTTTGTTGGGCGCCCCGGCTGCAGATCTAAACAAGCTTCCTCTGGTGGTTGAGGAACCGGTGACCAGTCCGAATCCCCTGAGTGTGCTTTCCGTGTTGGCTTTCGTCGGCCTGATTGTGTTTATGCTCTTTCGTAACTCACGGCAGACGCATGGGAGCAGCAGCAATTCTAACTACAATTTTGGGAATATGGGGCGCAGTAATGCCCGGGTCATTGGCGGTAACAATGACAAAGATAACAAAAACAAAGCCACCCACCCTCAAGTGACCTTCCGGGATGTGGCCGGGGCAGATAATGCCAAGCTTGAGCTTCAGGAAGTCATCGAATTTTTGAAAGAACCCGCTAAATTTGTAAAGTTAGGGGCGCGGGTACCCAGAGGGGTGCTGATGGCCGGACTCCCCGGCACGGGTAAAACTCTACTGGCCAAAGCGGTAGCCGGCGAGGCCGGCGTGCCTTTTTTCAGCATCTCCGGCTCCGAGTTTGTGGAAATGTTTGTGGGTGTCGGAGCAGCACGGGTACGCGATCTATTCAAACGGGCCAGAGAACAGGCTCCGGCAGTGGTTTTTGTGGATGAAATCGACGCAGTTGGTCGACATCGCGGGGCCAGCATGGGCAGCGGCAACGACGAGCGCGAGCAAACCCTGAATCAAATCCTGGTGGAGATGGACGGTTTTTCCACCGATACCAATGTCATCGTGATGGCCTCCACCAACCGGCCCGATATCCTCGACCCGGCGCTATTGCGGCCTGGCCGGTTTGACCGCAAGGTTATCCTTGACCGGCCCGACGTGAATGGGCGTGAAGCCATTCTGGAAGTCCATACCCGGGGCAAGCCGTTAGCGTCCGATATTTCGATTTCTGATCTGGCCAAACTAACTCCCGGCTTTGTCGGCGCAGACCTGGAGAACCTGGTCAACGAGGCGGCTATTTTAGCGGCTCGTCGCGACCTGTCTCTGATTGGCCGGGTCGAATTCCAGGACGCGATGGAACGGATTATCGCCGGGCCGGAGCGCCAGGGCAAAATTCTGAGCGATTATGAGCGCAAGGTGGTGGCCTATCACGAAGCCGGTCACGCGGTAGTGATGCACAACCTGGAGCACAGTGACCCAGTCCACAAAGTCAGCATCATCTCCCGGGGGATGGCTCTCGGTTACACCATGCCGCTGCCTGAAGGTGACAAATACCTCCGCAGCCGAGAAGCTTTTGAAGATGAAATCGTGGGGCTGCTGGGTGGACGGGCTGCCGAAGAGATTATTTTCAAGCGCATTACTACGGGTGCGGCGAATGACCTGGAACGAGCCACCAAGCTGGCCCGGGCTATGGTCACCCGCTTCGGTTTTAGCCAAAAATTGGGCCTGCGCACCTTTGGCGAGGAGCAAGGTAATCCTTACCTGGGTGGTTTGAGTGAAATTCGTAATTATAGCGAAGAAATGGCTCAAACCATTGACTATGAAATGCGCCATATTCTCGATACCGCCTACCAACGCGCCCAAGAGATCATCGTAAGCCGGCAACGTAAACTAGAGGCTCTGGCCGAAGCGCTGCTAGAGTACGAAACCATCGAACGTCCCGCCTTTGAGGCGTTAATGGCCTAAGTTAGCCTATGGACAGGGATAAACCCCTGTCCATAGGGATATTTTAGGACGGCTAAAAACTGCCTAACGTTTCTAATTCTCTCTCTAATGAACCCTTGCCTCTTCTCCAAAGATGGGTCCTTGGGCTGATAAGGCGGCTGACGCGCCGCTAATTCTTCAGCCCCGCGTTCAATCTCTGCTTTACATTTAGATACGCTTTCTCCAGAAATATTCGTCCCGCTGTGTTCCGCTATGGATAAAATTTTCCTTGTTGCCAGTTTGTGGCTTATAATTATCTTTTGCGAACAAATACAGGAGGTTGAACCCCGCCGATGTACTCATCCCAGATGGTCAGTGACATGTGTCACAATGTCCTCAGCGAAGCCGACATCAAAGCAATTTGCCAGAGTCGCGGCTTCTCGGCCCAGGAAGCCAACTCGCGGGCGCTGTTTGAGAATTTTCTATTGTCAGATATTGGGGTGGATGGAGCGTTACAACGGTTGAACCAGGCGGAGATTAGCCTGCTGCACTTGCTCAAATCCGGCGGTAAAGCGGTAGATATTTCATTTTTCCAGCCGCTTTATGATCCTCAGCCCGGTCCTAGTTGGCGTTATCTCACCTTTACCCAGCGTTACCAGAAAACGCTGCAACAGGTAAAACAAGGCCTGGTGCGCCGGGGGGTGCTGCTGATGGCTGAAGACCCCAAGGCGGTTGATGCCGCTACCAAGATGGAACGCTGGCGGTTTCGCTTTCCCCAGGAATTTGAAAAGTTTTTACCCTCACCCTTCACCAACACCAAAACTTTTGCCGGTCTTGGCCAGTTTAATGAGAACCTGGTCAGAGCTAAATTATTGGAAATCGTAGGCGAGTTTTCTGGAGCGACCCGGTTGAAAGGCGAGCAGTATCGTCTGCATCTAACCAACGGACAGTTGTATCTGGGCGACAAACGCTTTCAATTGAAATATTTGCAGGAATGGCAGCAAGCCGAGTGGAACTTTGTGATTCAGTCGGGCAAGACCAAGCCGACCGAAACCACCACTCCATTCAAATCCCCGCTTGAGGCCGTGATTTATGCCCTGTCGCTGCTCAAACCGCAAGAGTGGCTGGCCCCCCAGGAATTAGCCGTCGTGTTAAAGGTTTTTTGTCCGCCCGGCGGGCCGGAGGCGGATAAAATTTGCCAGGCCGGCTGGCAGTGGGGCTGCCTGATCAAACAGGTTGAGGCCGGCCAGTCCTATTACCGGCTCCCGGACACCGATTTGTTAGCCGGGACCGGGTTGGAACCTGGCCGTTATTTACACCTTGATCCAGCCTACACATTGGAGATAAATCTCCACCTCATCCCTTACCAAAGCCTGGAATACCTGGCCCGGATAGCCGACTTAAAAGTGGTCAACCAGCAGTTGGTGGCCTCGCCCAACCTGGTTAAAATGGGACGGGCGATGCCTTTGCTGCCAACGCTGCCCTTGATGGTGTGGCTGCAAGAACATGTCCCCGCCTTTGCCGAGGCGATGAAAACCCTGCGCCAGCGTTGGGGCAAACAGATTGTGCATCAAGATTTGCTCATTGCTAAAATTAAAGATTTGAGCTTAAAAGTGACGATCCAAAAAGCCATCACCGACCCCGGCCAGATTATCTTTTTGCCCCACGACTTTATTGCTTTCCCCCGCAGCCAGGCCGGGGCCATTGAAAAACTGGTCAACAAAGCCGGACACATCATCAAATGGGTGCAAGCCGAATGAGCGACCTCAACCTGACCCCCCTTACGGTAGACAATCTCGACGTATTCGTAACCCTGTGCGATGTGCGGAAAGACCTGCACACCTATGTTGATTACATTCGCTCCCGCCAGGTCAAACGCGCCCATCGCAGCAATGAGCTGCCGAAAAGCGACTTACAGCGGCTGGCCAAATTGATGACCGACCCGGAAGCCGTGGACGACCTCAAAGAAGCCGGCGAAGCGCCCTGGATTGAGTTTATTGACGAACTGGCCTGGCAGCTTGGCTTTGTTAGCTACGATACTAAAGGGGTTTACGCCGGTTACTCCAGCGCAGAGCCTTCCTTCCCCGATAATTACATTCAATTCCAGGCTAAACCCTATGAGGAATTTTTGGCCTTATCCCTGGCGGAGCAGGAACATTGGCTCCTGGAGCGCCTGGTGAACGACAAAAAAGGCCCCGGCGAATTTTTTAGCCGCGGCCCCCTGGCCCGGTTAGATCCATTTTCGTCCTGGGGCAGCGCGATCGGAGTCGTGCCGTTCCTGGATTTTCCCGCAGCCAGGTGGTTTTTATTGGATATTTTGAATCGCTGCCGGAGCGGGGTGTGGTACAGCACCGCTTCCCTGGTGCAGTATCTAAAAATGGAGTATCCCTATTTTCTTATCCCCCAAAAATTGCCTCCTCCCAAGAATAAATGGGAGAAATCACTGACTCGTTACGGCACTTTCCACGAAAGCGAGCGTAACGCCTGGGGCTATGAGTTAAATATTTCGGAGTCCGACCCCGACGCCTTTGAACGGGTTGAAGGCCGGTACGTGGAACGTTTTCTGGAAAACATTCCCTTGACTTTACATTACGTGGATGTGGCTTACGGCGAACCCACCCCGAAAAATCGCTACCCTTCACGCAATGCCTTGCGGGCTTTCAGAGTCAACGAGCGTTTTTTGCAATTGATGCGCGGGCAAATCCCGGAACCTAAAGTGACG
Organism: uncultured Caldilineaceae bacterium; assembly: GCA_964622215.1. Taxonomy (GTDB): domain Bacteria; phylum Chloroflexota; class Anaerolineae; order 4572-78; family J111; genus DSQQ01. The sequence goes on along the minus strand of CAZUNT010000171.1, from coordinate 9,273 downwards.
GTGCAGCCCAATTTTGAAATTCACATCGAGTCGGCCTTTTACCCGCTCAAGGTGCTGAACCAACTCGACCCCCTGACTAACCTGGTGGCCGCCGATACCGTGACCATTATGAAGTTGGACAAGAAAAAGGTGACGAGTCAACTGGCCGCCAACGAATCGCTTGATGTGGTGAAACTGCTGCAAACGCTCTCCGGCCATCCCCTGCCCCAAAATGTGTTGATGGAATTGGAAGAGTGGAGCGGTCATTCCGAGGTATTTACCGTGTACAGCGGCTTTGGGCTGCTGGAAGGAACCGTAGAGCTGCCCGCCCTGGCCGGTTTTGTGGCCGAGGAGATTACCCCCACCCTCAAAATTGTTCGCTCGCCGGCTTCGCTGTTTGTCCGGCTGGAGGAGGCCGGACAAGTTCCCCTCCTGGTCAATCACCCGGAAAATACCCTCCAGGCGCTGCCCGACGAAGCCAAAACCATTTTTGCTAAAAAATCAAAGCTGGCCGCCAAAGCCAAAGAGAAGCAGGCGATTTTGCTAAAACGAGAAACCACCATTACCCTCCACTTTCCGACCGAAGAGATTCTGGAAGAATATCGGCGGGCGCTGGTTCAGGTCCGCTGCCCCGTGACCGCCAACAAAGATAATCGCACTTTGACCTACTCTCAACGGCATCAAGCATTGGCCGAGACCGCTTTTCAATCGCTGCAAAAAAAATATCGGATTAGTATTGAGGACATTGTTTGATGAACGGCCCGTTGATTGTGCAAAGCGACCACACCCTCATGCTGGAGGTGGCCCATCCCCAATATAGCGATTGCCGGGATTTCCTGGTTACTTTTGCCGAACTGGTCAAATCGCCGGAATTTATTCACACCTACCGGGTGACGCCTCTCTCCTTGTGGAACGCCGCCGCCCTTGACCTGCCCCTGGGCCATATCCTTGACGGGCTGGAGCGTTTTGCCCGCTACGACCTGCCCCCCAACGTTTTGACCGACATGAAGGAGTGGTACGGCGTTTATGGCCGCCTGGTGTTGGAGAAAGATGGGGCGGGGCAACTGCGCCTGGCGGTTGAAGACGCTGCTATCTTGAACCGGCTGCGCCAAGACAAAAGCCTGCAACCCTTCTGGCAGGCCGAAATCGATAACGGTTTCCTGGTAGCCGCCGACGATCGGGGGAATGTCAAACAGGCCCTGGTCAAAATTGGCTATCCGGTGAAAGATTTGTGCGGTTATGTGTCCGGCACGCCCTTTGACTTGAGTCTGCGCCCGGTAGATTTGGACGGTGACCCTTTTGCCCTGCGCGATTACCAGATGGAAGCCGTCGAAGCCTTTTACCAGGCGGGCCGGGCCAGGGGCGGCAGCGGGATTATTGTGCTGCCCTGCGGCTCCGGCAAAACGATTATCGGTCTGGGCGTGATGGCCAGTGTAGCCAATCAAACCCTGATTATCACCACCAACAATGTTTCGGTCCACCAGTGGCGGGATGAACTCATCACCAAAACCAGCGTCGTGCCCGACGACATCGGCGAATTTACCGGCCTGACCAAAACCATTAAACCTGTTACCGTAACTACCTATCAAATGTTGACCCATCGCCGCTCCAAGGATGAGCCGTTCCACAACCTGGAGATTTTCACCAACCAAAACTGGGGCTTGATTATTTACGATGAGGTTCACTTGCTGCCCGCGCCGGTATTTAGAGCCACCACCAACATTCAGGCCAAACGGCGGCTGGGCTTAACCGCCACCCTGGTGCGCGAAGACGGCCGGGAGGAGGATGTCTTTGCCTTAATCGGCCCCAAGCGATACGATGTCCCCTGGAAGGTGCTGGAAAATCGAGGCTACATTGCCGAGGCCCTCTGCACCGAATACCGGATTCCCCTGCCTTACGAGGAGGAACTGGCCTATGCCCACGCCGACCAGCGCCAGAAATTTCGAGTAGCCTCCGAAAACTCCCGCAAAATAGCCCTGGCCGAAGAGTTGATTATCAATCACCCTGATGACAGCATTTTGGTCATCGGCCAATACATCTCCCAACTGGAGAAGGTGGCCGCCGAACTGAACCTGCCCCTCATCACCGGCAAAACCAAGCACCTGGAACGAGAAGCCTTGTACGCCGATTTTAAGGCCGGACGGATTAGAGCTTTGATTGTCTCCAAAGTCGCCAATTTTGCCGTCGACCTGCCAGACGCCAGCGTGCTGATCCAGATATCCGGCACGTTTGGTTCGCGCCAGGAAGAAGCCCAACGCCTGGGGCGGATTCTGCGCCCCAAACAGCGCTCCTCCCACTTTTACACCCTGGTTTCAAAGGGCACCACCGAACAAAGTTTTGCCGTCAACCGCCAGCTTTTTTTGGTAGAACAGGGTTACAAGTATCAAATCCGGTATTTTGAGTGAGACCAGGTTAGGTAAGAAAGCAATGAAAGACACTATCGAACACTTTAAGTCGCTGTCGGTGCAGCAAATAGTAAGCCAACGCCCCGGCCAATGGGATGACTCCGGCTTGTTGGATGTCCTGCATCATTTTAACGAGCAGCGAGACTTCAAACGAGCGGCAGCCATCATCACCTTAATTCTGCGCTCACCTGAACACAGCGAAATGGTGGCCTATGATGAACTCTACTTTGACCTGATGGAAGAGGAGCGTCGGGCCAAGAACTACCCCGTCGCCCTCCGCTGGGCTTACGCCGCCCTGGCTTATGCAGAACAACATGATAACTCTGCGCTCAATCGAGCCAACAGGTATCGTGACCTGGCGGAAACCTACTTATTCGCCGGGGATGTGAATACCGGCCTGGCTATTTTCACCCGTTGCCTCCAGGCCGATCCGGCGGATATATGGACTTACAATATTTTAGGGTTGAGCCTGCCCCACGCAGGGTTGAACGACCTGGCGGTGGAGGTGCTCGACCAGGCGCTCAAACGGGTGGCTAAAAAAGACCCGGAAAAACTGAAAGCGCAATTCGAACGCCTGCATCGAGAAGCCGCCGAAAAAGCAGCCGCTGAGCCGAGCCAGCTCTCGGCCATCGACCCGGCTGTTCTGGCCGGCTTGCGGGCCGCGCTGCAACTTACCGCCGGCCATCCCGCCGGCATCAACGCTTATCTCCCCCCCATTGACCGACTCATAACCACTCAGGAGGATATCCCTGAAGCATTACGCGCCGAAATTATAGCCCGGGGCAAAGTCCTGGCCGCAGATTTGATTCGGCTGGCTTTTGATGAGGCTTACCACGACACCCCGGCTCCCCACCATGCCGTAGCTCTTTTGCGCCAATTACAGGCTAACCAGGCTGTCGAATTAGGCGAGCTAAAACCCTGGCTGGACCGGGCGGACGGCAACTGGCCGGTGGAACTCCTCACCCGCCACGTGGGAAAAATAGGCGGTTATACCACCACCGAACTGGAAACGATGGCCGCCGATACCGGTTATCACCTCTATGTTCGCAGTGGCGCGGTAGATGACCTGGTGGAACGCGCTCAGAAAGATCCGCCCCAACGCGAGCGCGTCGTCAATTTTATGCGGATGCTTCTGACCCGGCCAGAAGCATTTAACCGGGCCGATGAAGAGACTTTTATCGGTTTTTTGGCCAGCGATGCCCTGGACCTGGACGCCAGGGAGCTATACCCTGACATCGAAGCGGCTTATCAGGAAGACCGGGTGGATACCAGCATTGTTGATTTAGCTTATATTCAACAAAAATGGAAGTTACCGGTCTTGCCGCTGCCCAAACGTCGCGACGATGGGCTTTACTTGCGCTTGCGCTGCACCCAATGCGGTCGAGAGCGCGAACATTTTGTGCAGCACGTCGCCGTAGATTTAGGGAGCCAGAGCCAAAAGACCACCGGCAAATCCATTCCGTATGATCCCCACGTGATGGACCGGGAGATTATTTGTCCCAAGTGTGGCTCGGTTGACCGTTATGAATTAACGCCTATGGCCTATTTACGCCTGGTGGTTCCCACCTCCGGCCTGGGAAGTTTGGTAGCTTTATTCCAGGGCGACCAGAAAAAAGGCGATTTTAAACCTCATCCCCGAGTCCATCATTTTCAATCGCTTGTCTTTGGCCGGCCCATGCATCCGCTGGTTGGGTTAGACAAATACAAAGAATTGGCTGCGGCTAATCCTCGTGATGCAGCGCCGCATTTCCGCATGGGCAACCTGCTGCGCACCTTACATCGTTATCCCCAGGCCCTGGAAGCATTTCGCCAGGGATATGCCCTGGGATCGGACAACCCGGAGTACATTGTTGCGCGAGCTATGGCCGAACATGATTTTGGCGACCGGGCAGCGGCTAAAATACTGTATGAACAGGTGATAACCCTGGCCTCAAAACAGATGTGGCGCAACCCGGCCGTACTTGATCTGGTTCAAACCGCCCAGGAGGGGCTGAAGTTACTGGCCCAGGGCAAAGCCAGTCCCCGGGAGGTTACTGTAGTTAAAGGCGGGACTCCATCAGCTTCCTCAGCCCCTCCCTCGCCAAAGAAGCAGGTTCAAAACAAAGCCAAGAAAAAGAAGCCCAAACGAAAAAGATAGCTTGTATGGAGAACAATCAGCTATGAATTCTCAAGGACATAGACCACGAGGATATACCGGCGCAGGAGATCGATACCTCCCCCGAATTGAACGGGAGCTTAAGCGATTCCTCCTCAAAACGCAAAATGAACTGAGGTACGATACCTTACGCCTGTCAAACCAAGAATGGAGTGACCTGGCCGGGGTGTTGGTTGAATTTATGGAAGACCTTCACAATGATATCGGCCTCTGGAAAAGCCTGGAGCAGTATCAGCTTCAATTTTTTGCCACCCCCCTGCCATTGTTCCTCCAGCCGAATGAAGAGATCGCCCAGCCCAGACTAAATGAATATCGCCTGTGTCATTTGCTCTGGGGGCTGTACCAGGAACTTGACCCGGACCTGGTGCTGGCCCCGACCCACCCCGATTTGCTCTATCTGGCCGGCCGGGTTAATCATTTTTTGGCCAGACAATTTGCCAAAGTACCGCGCGAATCGGGGGTCAAGCAATTTTTGTCTCAACCCAACCGGTTTGGCTGGGACGTCAAGCAGAAATTGGTCTGGCTGGGGGCGCATTCCTATCTGTTCCGGCTCAATCTCAGGAATTATATAGCCGCCAACGGAGACGAGCCTGATATCGGAACCATTGACGATTTCATCTGTCAGGAGACAACAACCTGGTCAGGATTGGGAGTTATCGATATTCTGGCCGCCACCCTGGACCTCACCCCTGGACAACGGGCTGACTTGCGCAGTTGGTATGAACGGCACGTGGCTTATTATCGTATTTTGGCGATTAAGAAATCCCACCTGGAAGTAAAGAATTTGATTAATGACCAGCCCTACCGGATCAGAATAGATAATCCAGGGGCCTCATTCAGAGTAGGGCAGGTCGTTTTCGGGGGATTGACCCCCTGGGAGGGCAACTGGTACTGGTCGGGGGAACAGAAGCTTTATCAAGATTTGCCGGCAAAGACTATTCAGGAAATCAAGCAAACTTTTGTCCAAAAAATGCCGACCATCGCTTATCGTTATTGTCACAAAGAAACCGAAAGAGCCAGGGAAACCGTCGCCCTTCTTTATCGAGAATTTGTGGAATATCACGGAGATAATCTCGCTGTCTATCCCGACGGTCAGGCGATGGCCGCCGATATGCAAAAACTGTACCGCCAGCATAATGAAGCTTTATCTGGCGAAGCTACTGCGGAGGAGCGGGCGAAGCACGATCCTTTATCTTTATCACCCAGTTCGTTGCTTCCCCCTGAACTGATTGGCCAGGAAAATGGGATTGCGGTCTACTTTAATGCCGGCGAAGGTCAGGAGATCATGGTCGGCTTCAACGATGTGGTCAGTGGGCTAAAAAAGCAGGGGCAGGATTTGACCGAGGGTGAAACAGATGCCCTCCGCGCCTTAATCGATTCGGATGCCATCAGCCCTAATTTTGTGCGGCGGCTGGTTAAGGAGCATGGCGCTGAGTCTATCGCCGCGGCCTTTTTCATTCACAATACGGCAGACCAAACGTACCTGGATTACCTGCTACGGCGATATAAAGGCCACTTTTATAGAAATCGGTATCCGCAGATAACCCTGGTTTAAGGCCGGCTTACTCCTGGTCAAGCGCCAATCTTTGCGGCCAACTCAGACTGTAAGGCACGATGGCGAGAGTAACGCTTACGCAACTCCTGGTAAAACTGGTTAAACTCGGCCTGCCGTCTGTCAAAGGCAGCAATTTCGCCGAGTAGAGCGCAGTAGTAAGCGGCTGTGCTGTAAGTCTTGCGGCCATTATCAATATGCAACTGCATGATCCGCCGGTAAAGGTCTTCGGCTCGCGTTAAGGCAGTGGCTCGGTCCAGGTTTGGCTCGGCGGGCAGGTAATCACGCAAGAAGCGCACCGGTTCCTTATCGGCCTCGGCTGTCTTGGCATACATTTCTTGCAGGTAGGGTCCCATCTCTGGGCTGGCCTCCGGCCCCAACGCCGTCAGGAGATAAGCCCTAGCCACCAGTTTAAGCGCGTTTAGATTGTGATAGCCGGTGATGTTGTCTAGCAAGTTGTAGGCCGGCTCAAATTGGCCCTCGCTCAGATAGACCTGGCATAACAGGTAGCAGGAGTGGGGGAGTTTGTTGCGCAGCTTACTGATGATCTGCCGGGTGAACTCACGCCCGCGTCCTGGAGTAATGGCTTCAGCCAATCGCCGGGCGGTAACATAAGTCTCATAGTCGTTCTTCTCGTTGAAAACAGGTTCGTAGACGGCCAGAGCTTGCTTCGGATCGCCGAGGGCTTCATAGGCATGAGCCATTTGGGTGCGCACGACGGTTGGATCAACCCGATCCTGGGGAGTGTAGTAACTTGGCCCGCTCGTAGGCGGCAGCGCGGCTAACACTTCCTGCCCATAAGTGATGATCGCCGGCCAATCCTGGGCGATTTCGCGGTCGGCCAGTAAAGGGATATACAAAGCCAGGTAGCGATGACGAAAACGATGTTGTACCACCGTTGCCTTATCGGCTTGGCCCATTTCAGCATACAAACGGATGAGCAAGCGCAATTGCAATGGGATGCCGATAGGGAAGGTCTGCGGTTCCTGCTGGTCCAGTTGGTTGGCCCAGTTCTCCAAAAAAGAGCACAGTCCCGCTTGCTGGTCTGGGGCAAGTAGCGACAAAAAATAGTCGGTATAGGAGCGGTAGGGCTGGTCGTGGCGGGCAAGCAGGCTCAGGGCAGCGTCAAAAAATTGGGAAGTGGGCCGGCTCTGCTGCAAGGCCACCAGGTAGCGTTCGACGAGGGAGCCTTCAGCTTGACCTAACTCGCTGAGCGGGCTGTCTACTCCCATCGTCTTATAGGTATCGCTATCCATGATGATGGCGATCAAGGTTTGATAAGCCGCAGCGGCCACGTCATGGCGTCCGGCTTGAAAGTAAGAACCAGCCTCGATTAAGAATTGGCGCAAGGCTCTCAATCCGGCATGATCGTCTGGCTCGTACTCCAACCCGTGATAGTCGCGGTCAGCCGGGTCTTCCCCATAATATTCCTCTGCCTCCGCATCAAAATAATCTCCTTGCTCAACAGCGCTGGCGAACTCGTCAAGCTCGGCCAGAAAGATTTCGGACGAGGGGTAGCGCAAATCGGCGGTAGCCAGACCAGGAGGAGCCAGGTGGTTCCAAAATTGTTGGCGGGTTGGCTCATCAACGTGTTGGATCAGGTCCAGCAGCAGGTTAATCAATTCGTCGACTGATTTATTTTGTAGATGGATCCGTAGCAGGGCTATCGAATCGGGCGTATTTTGGTTCATCATTTGTCCTCATTTATACCAGGAGACTCAACTCAAGCCTAATCGGGCTAAAGCGGCCCACAGATTTCGGCGGCGGTGATGTTCAAGTCGCCACTTACCCAGAAGCATTTCATAATCGCCGGGGGATAATTCACGCAGGGCTGCCATCCAGCCGGCATGGTCTGTATAATCCGATTTTTGGGCGTCTTCGGGTCGGGGGACAAGGCTATGCAAATGAGTTCGCCACCAGGCCATTACCTGATCCAGTAGATCAGGCGGAGCAAATTGTTTGAGGTAAGTCTGGCGGGAGGATTGGTCTGGGGAGGATAATTCATTGGGCCTGATGACAACCTTATAAAACTGGGGGTACTGTTTTGTATCTTCACTAAGCAGAGGAGTTAAATCTTTGGTTAGCAACCGTAAGAATGTTAGGTTCTCGCTGAGAGCGCGCTGATCGCCAGGCAACCTCTCCAACCAGCGGGTGATGTGTTGACTAAACCAAACCGGCCCTTTTTGTTTATCGGCAATGCTGTCAATCAGCCAATGCAACCACCAGGTCTGGTCGGGAGGTTGAGTCCAGCCAAAGCCCCAGGTGTAAGGTTTAGCCCTTTGGATAATGTAATCTCGCCAGGAGCCAAATAAGCTCTGACGATTTTCTTCAGCTACAGCCGCTTGCTCAAAGGATTTGAACATGGTTTCCCAGTCAAAACAGTGCTCAAAGGCGATAAGCTGAAGCGACAGAGCCTTGACCAACTCCCTTTGTCCCAGTCCCCTGGCTGTTTGTTGGTAATAATCCAGCAGTTTTCGGTAATTTTCTAACCGGGTTGTATCATTATATCGCTGGACGTGGGGAAATAACAGCGCCGTTTCAGGCGTCCAGCCTTCGCGCACTTGCTCTTCTTTCAACATCGCCGGGATCGTTTCCTCAATCACTTTGAGGCTCTTTCCATAATCTTGTTGGGTCAGGCAGTCCTCAATGACCGGCAAACCATTTTGCCACTGTTGGGGAATGGTAGCTCGCAGGTTATCCAGATACTTTTCCGGCGCGTATTGTTCAACACAGTGCATGTAGAAGATATGCCACTCAGAATAGACGCTGCTCAACTCGCTCTGCCAAGGCGGCGTATTCTTGTGTTGGGTTAGCCCATTAAAGATAGCCTGTTGAGCTGCCTCCGGCAATTGGATGAAGAAATCCAAAAAAGTATTTCCGTCCAGGTTGACGTAGGTGAAACTGTCTTCCAAATCTAAAATGTGCTGGGCAAAGGCAAAAGTATCATCCTCTTCCTCTTCGTTGAATTGAAGCCATTCCCATTCCAGCAAGCAGAAGGTCAGATTTTCCTCCAGGTAAAGACTTTCAAGATAGATCCACTCCGGCATAGCCGCCGAAATGTTATCTTCTGCCGCCGCCAGGGCCTCGGCAAAGCTTGTACCCGGCCAAAAGTTTTGTTGAACAGCAGTCCCCATCAGGGGTCGCATCTTTTTGGCAATCTCCTCCAGGTCTCTGATAAAGGT
>CAZUNT010000170.1:6376-16014 GCA_964622215.1 uncultured Caldilineaceae bacterium | reverse complement strand
AACGACTGATCTCTCTGCTTGATTTGCTCCACACCCCAAGTTATTGAGATGACACGTTGCGGTTATATAACCGCAACCAACCTTCAACCGGCTTAAGCCGGTCTGGGGTAGTGACGGAGGCATCTCCGTCACCATCAAAATAATTGATGATTACCCTAACCTCATCTATAATACCGGCAGAGAAATGATCAGAGGTAAGGAAAAAAGCCTATGACTGCTCGAACCATCACCATGCAACTGCCGGAAAACCTCTATGTGCGCCTGCAACAAACCGCCCAGGCTACCCGGCAATCGTTTGAAGCCGTTGTCCTGCGCGCCCTGCAAGTGGGCAGCCCTCCCGCCTGGGAAAGCGCCCCGGCTGAATTTCAGGCCGATTTAGCCGCCCTGGACCGGCTGGATGACGCCGCCCTGTGGCGTACGGCTCGCTATCGGGCCGCGGCCGCTCAGATGGAGCGTTACCAAACCCTGCTCGACAAAAATGCCAATGACACCCTCTCGGCCGAGGAGCGGTCTGAACTGGCCCAACTCCGCACCGAATTTGACCGGCGCATGTTGCAAAAAGCTCACGCCGCTGCTCTCTTGCAATGGCGCGGCCATCAACTCCCCCCGGCCGACAAACTGTAACCTATGAGCTATTTGCCCGCCGACCTGCACGACCGGCTGCTTGAAGCCGACAACCGCCACTGCGTCTACTGCCACACCCGCGAGGCCAACACCGGCCAGCCGATGACCGTAGATCACATTATTCCCCGGGCGCAAGGCGGCAAAACCGTCTTTGAAAACCTTTGTTTTGCCTGCCGCCGCTGTAACGAGTTCAAAGGCAGCGCCACTCGCGCCCAAGACCCCTTGACTGGCGAGATCGTAGCTCTCTTTCATCCCCGCCAACAAAGCTGGGGCGACCATTTCCAATGGGATGAGACCGGGGCGTTGCTCATGGGTCTGACTGTCGTTGGCCGGGCCACGATTGTAGCCCTGAATATGAACAATCCGGTTATTGTGGACTTGCGCCGCCGGTGGGTCAGCGTCGGCTGGCAGGGGCGAGCTATTGTCATTCCGGGCCGGAGTATGACCGGCAAAACCATCCTGGTTAAAGCGTTGGTCGAGGCCGGGGCCGTGTATTACTCAGATGAATTTGCCGTGCTGGATAAAGAAGGCCGGGTGCATCCCTACCCCCGCTCCCTCTTTATTCGCGGTAACAACGGGCAGCCGGGCCGCGAAATTACGGCTGAAGAACTCGGCGGGCAAACCGGCGTCGAATCGCTGCCGGTGGGCCTGGTCATCGTTACTGAGTACCAACCCGAAGCAGCATGGCAGCCTCGCCAGCTAACCCCCGGCCAGGCATTACTGGCCTTGATGGACAACACTGTGGCCGCCCGGCGCGAGCCGGCCCACTCGATGCCGATTTTGAAGCAGGCTGTCACCGAGGCTATAACCCTCAAAAGCAAGCGCGGTGAGGCCGGAGACGTCGCTCCCCGCTTACTTGCCCGGCACGCCGCGCGAAAATCTCTCTGATTGGCTATAGACCGGCCCGGCCTCAAATTCTCACCGGCGAATAATGAGCTACCTGCTCGATACGGATATGTGTATCTATTGGCTGAACGGCCGGCAAAGCGTTAAAAACAAACTATGGTGAGTTCACCCTAAGGTCAAAAATCACTACTGTAGTATACAATTGCCCTAGCAGCGCACCAGCCAGAACAGGCCGTAATCAATCATCCCCAGCCGGAGGGCCTGGTGCGACTTGAGGACGTGCTCGTAAACATTATCCAGGTTGGCTCCGGTACGCCAGTAGAGATAACGTCTATAGAGCTGATAGAGCCACTTGAAGCGGGAGAGCCATAGAAAAATAACGCAGTCCCGGTTCAAAATATCCAGGTTATACCTGGTGACAATCTCGACTCGGCGCAGTTCAAAGCCGGCGGCAGCGATGGCTTGCTGGTAGCCGGCAAAAGTTTCCAGGTAAGGGACATCCCACACCTCAAGAAAGTCGGCGTAAATTTGCCGGTTCTCCGCCGAGGCGGTAGCAACTTCAGCCACAACCAGCAAGTCGGCAAAGGTAAAGACTCCCCCCGGTTTCAGGACTCGGGCCACCTCTTTCAAAAAAGTGGGTTTATCGGCAAAATGGGCCGGCGATTCAATTGACCAGGCCAGGGCAAAGGAAGCATCGGCCAGGGGTAAACGGTGAGCATTACCCATATTAAACCGCACCTGCGGCCAGACGCCCTGTTCCCTGGCGTTGCCATCAGCCCGCCGGGCATTGTAAGGCGTAATGTCAACGCCGGTGACCTCCAGCCCATACCTCTGGCAGGCGTGAACAGCCGCCCCGCCCCGCCCCGAAGCCACATCCAACAAGCACCGGTCGGCAGGGTATGGCCCGGCAGCGCGCAAAGCCAGCAGGCCGTCGGCCAGGCGGTTAATCAAACGTAAGTGGCTGCCGGCATGCAGGTGATACTGCCCCGGCCTGGAGTAGCCGACATTGAGGTAGGATTCCATGTCGGACCATTGGTTCAGGTACAGGTAGAGATCGGCGTGGGGATTGCGATAGCTATACTGGCCGTGAACATCGCTCACGCTCCAGGTAGGATTTTTTATCTCGTGGATAGGGGGTTGGATCATGTCTCATTTAGCGGATAAAATATGTTGGTTAATTATGCAAGATGAAGGTTAAAACAAAATGGGAAACAGCTTAAAAAAGAGTTGACATGGACTTGGTTGCGTGCTATGATTGCTTTTAAGAATTCTACAAGGAAAATTTTGTGTTAAAGCCTCGCCACTCTTTAGAGTATAATCAAGCTCAAGTAAAAGCCCTGGTTGTGACCCCAGAATACGTTCCAAGTAGGATGGTTTTGCTTGGGCTAACCCTAACCGGTTTCTTTTACTTTTTTAGTTTTGGGATGATTCTCTTGTGGCGCGCGCTGACCGGGGGTTGACTGAAACATAATCTTGTATCTCAGAGGGCGCAGCCATAACGGTTGTGCCCTTTTTCTTTATTTAAAACCGTTTACTTGTCCCATCACCCAAGTTGGATTATGATAATGAAACCTAACTTTGGAGAAATATATGCTCAACAAACTTGAAACCCTGGCTCAGACTGCCCAAACCGAGCTGGCGCAACTCGGCAGCGGCGATGCCCTGGACACTTGGAATAGCCGCTACATCGGCCGTAAGGGTGAATTGACCCAACTCCTGCGCCGGGTGGGCGAACTACCCAAAGAGGAACGCCCCCTCTTTGGACAGCGAGCCAACCAGCTCAAACAAGAACTCGAAGCTGCTTACGAGCAGAAAGCATCCGCCATTAAAGCCGCCGAGATGGAACAAACCCTGGCCGAGGGCGCGTTTGATATTACCTTGCCCGGTCGTCCCGTCTCCCGCGGCCATTTGCACCCCAGCACCCAGACCCTCCGCCGCATTTACGAGATTTGGGCGGAAATGGGCTTCCAGATTTACCGCAGTCGGGATGTCGAAACCGACGAGATGAATTTCCAACTACTCAACTTCCCGCCCCATCACCCGGCCCGCGAAATGCAGGACACCTTTTACACCACCAACCCTGATGTACTGCTGCGCACCCACACCTCGCCCGGCCAGATTCGGGTGATGCGCGAATATTGCCCTGAACCTATCCGGGTCATCTTGCCGGGCATGTGCTATCGCCATGAGCAGATTACGGCTCGCTCGGAAATTCAATTCCACCAGGTGGAAGGATTGGCCGTTGGACCTAACATCCGTTTTAGCGACCTGAAAGGGGCGCTAATTGGCTTTGCCCGGCGACTCTACGGCGAAGGGCGGCCGGTCCGTTTTCGGGCCAGCCATTTCCCTTTCACCGAACCGTCGGCCGAGGTGGATATACAGTGTTTTCTGTGTGACGGCCAGGGCTGCCGCCTGTGTAAATATGCCGGCTGGCTTGAAATTTGTGGCTGCGGCATGGTCCATCCCGTCGTGCTGCGCAACGGCGGCTACAACCCTGACAAAGTGAGTGGATTTGCCTTTGGGATGGGGTCGGAACGAGTTACCATACTGCGCCACGGCATCGAGGACATTCGCTACTTCTGGGGAAATGACTTGCGCTTTTTGGAGCAGTTTTAATACATCGTGTTGCGTATTTAATTGAGCATCACGTAAGACGTTTATTACCTCACCTACGTAACTTGACAACAAAATCTATCTAATTGAGACGAAATCATGAAAGTACCTATTAGTTGGTTGAAAGACTTTGTAGATATTAACCTTTCCACCGAAGAACTGGCCGAGCGGTTGACGCTGGCCGGCCTGGAAGTCGGCTCGATTCAGTACGTCGGCATCGAAGGGGCCGACCTGGTTTGGGACCGCGAGAAATTGGTGTTGGGCCATGTGCTGAGGGTGGAACAGCACCCCCACGCCGACCGCCTGGTTTTGGCTACCGTAGATATTGGCGCCGCCGAGCCGGAAACAGTTGTCACCGGCGCGCCCAATCTATTTGAATATGTCGGTAAAGGCGACCTCAGCCACCTGGAGCTAAAATCCCCCTTCGTCATGGAAGGAGCCACGGTCTATGATGGTCACGCCAAAGAACCCGGCGTCAAAATGAAGCTCAAGGGCCGCGAAGTTCGGGGCATCATGAATCGCCACATGCTCTGCTCGGAAAAAGAGTTGGGCCTGAGCGATGATCACGAAGGTATTATTTTAACCACCGAAAAGGCTGCCCCCGGCACCCCTCTCGTTGACCTGTGGGGTGATGCCGTGCTGGATATTGACCTTACCCCCAATCTCATCCGCTGTGCTTCGATCCTGGGTGTGGCGCGTGAGGTCGCCGCCTTGACCGGCCAAAAACTGCGCTATCCCGATATAACACTCCCCTCCGTTGCAAGGGGAAGCCAGGGAGCGGGTCTACCCAACCGCCTCATCATCGAGACCAAAGAGCCAGAGTTGAATCCTCGCTTCGTGGCGATTTTGATCGAGGGCATCACGGTTAAAGAATCACCCTACTGGATGCAGCGTCGTTTGCGACTGGCCGGCATGCGCCCCATCAGTAACATCGTGGACATCAGTAACTATGTGATGCTGGAAATTGGCCAGCCCAACCACGCTTTTGACTGGGATGTGTTGCGCCGCCGGGCTAATGGGTATGCCGGTTCCGGGGAACCAGTGAAGATCATCACCCGCCTGGCCGAACCGGGCGAAACCGTGCTAACTCTCGACGGCAAAACACACACCATGCCCAATTTTTCAATCTTAGTAACCGACCCTCAAGGAAATCTCAGTATCGGCGGTATCATGGGGGGTGGTGAGAGCGAGGTGAGCGAGCGCAGCCAAAACATCCTGCTCGAAGCGGCGGCCTGGAATTTTATCAACATTCGTCGCACCAGCCAGGCGCTCAATATTAAGTCCGAAGCGGCCTATCGTTTTAGCCGGGGCATTCATCCCAGCCAGGCGATGCTGGGGGCATTACGCGGGGCGAAATTGATGACCGAATTGGCCGGTGGAACGATCGCTCCCGATATGGTGGACTATTATCCCAACCCACCCCAACCGGTCATTGTCGATTTGCCCCAGGCCGAAGTCACCCGGCTGCTGGGTATTGAGTTAAGTGTCAATGAAATCAGGCAGCTCCTGGAGTCGCTGAAATTCAAGGTCGAAGAAATAAATCCAACCACCCTGCGGGTGACTGCACCTGACCACCGCCTAGACATTTCGGCGGAACCCACCACGGGGCAGGCCGACCTGGTGGAAGAGATTGCCCGCATCTACGGCTACGACCGCTTGCCCATCACCGAGATGGCCGATGAGTTGCCGCCGCAACGTAACAATATCTCGCTGGATCGTGAAGAACGCACCCGCGATTTATTGGTCCAAAGCGGGCTGCAAGAGGTTATGACCTACCGCCTGACCACCCCGGCGGCGGAAGCGCGGATTTTAGGTGCAGGACAAGTTGACAACTTGTTCTATGTCACCCTGGCCAACCCTTCAACGCCGGAGCGAGTGGTGATGCGCCAAAGTTTGCTCAACAGCGTGCTGGAAGTCGTTGCCGAAAACACTAAACATCACGACCGGGTGCAAATGTTTGAAGTCGGCCATATCTATCTACCCCCCCCCAGCCCCCCCCTTGAGGGGGGGGTGGAGGGGGAGGCAGCTATCCTACCCATCGAACAACGTCGCCTGACCATCGTGATGACCGGCCCTCGTGAGGAGCAGAGCTGGCTGAATGTCGATACCACGCCGGTTGATTTCTTCGATTTGAAGGGCGTGGTCGAGTCGCTGCTGGATGGTTTACACGTCGGCGAGGTAACCTTTAAACCGGCGCAGCATCAGGCTTACCATCCCGGCAGGATCGCCGAAGTGGTGGTCAACGGCCAAGCCATGGGTCTGTTGGGCCAGTTGCACCCGTTGGTAGTAAAATCTTATGATTTAAAGACCGATGAAAGCTGGCCGGTGCTGGCCGCCGATTTTAATCTGGATGACCTTCTGGCCCAGGCAGCCGATATGCATGTAGTCCGCAGGGTGCTGCGCTTCCCGCCGGTACAACAGGATATTGCCGTGATTGTAGACGAGGCCATTCCGGCCGACCAGGTGGAAGCGCTTATTGTTCAAACCGGCAAACCATTACTCACCAACGTACGTTTGTTTGATCTGTTCAGAGGCGAACAAATCGGTGCGGGGAAAAAGAGTTTGGCCTACAATCTGACATTCCAGGCCGATGACCGCACTTTGACCGACCAAGATGCAGCCAAGCAGCAGCAAAAAATTGTACAACGACTGGAAAGGGAGCTTGGGGCAAGGTTAAGAAGTTAGAAAGAAATGGAAGGTTGGACTGAGGAGAATAGTTTCAGGTTAAAGGTTAAAGGTTCCTAAGGTACAATTTTCAACCTTTAACCTGAAACCTGAAACCTGTCTTCGAGGAGAAATGATGGTTGTAACCCAAGAATTTCATCTGTCAACCCAAGGTTTCTGCGATGTTCAGACCATTACCGAAGCCGTAGTTGGCTGTGTCCGTACCAGTGGCTTAAGCAATGGCCTGGTTGCTGTTTTTACCCCCAGTGCTACCAGCGCCATCACTACCCTTGAGTATGAAAGCGGCATGGTAGCCGACTTTGCCGACTTTTTCGAGCGGGTAGCTTCCGAAGCATGGGAATACAAACATAACGAGCGATGGCATGATGGTAACGGTTTTTCTCATGTACGGGCAGCACTGCTTGGCCCGTCATTGTGTGTACCTTTTGTCAATCGACAACTTATCCTGGGTACGTGGCAGGAAATTGTGTTTTTAGACTTCGACAATCGTCCCCGCTCACGCCGGGTGATTGTGCAGGTTGTAGGCGAATAGGAGGTGAGAAGCAAAGGTAGAAGGAATAACGGGGCCGCAGAAAAAAATGAGCGTCTTCAGTTTTGTGTAATCCGGGGTGTAGGTGTGGCCGAAAAAATTTTGGCAATAGATGATGATTTTTTGGTTCTACGTCTTATTCAACATAACATGGAGAGAATTGGCTACGAGGTTATAACTGCTACAGACGGCCTCAGTGGGCTAGAACTATTTCACCAGAAGCAACCCCATTTAGTTATTCTTGACCTGATGATGCCCCACGTGGATGGCTGGGAAATTTGCCGCTCCCTCCGCCATATCTCTAAAGTGCCAATTATTATTCTCTCCGCGCGTGGGTCACAGCAGGATATTCTAAAAGGGCTAAAAATGGGCGCCGATGATTATTTGGTCAAACCATTTTATCCCGAAGAGTTACAGGCCCGGGTCGAAGCTGTGTTGCGCCGGACGCGTATACCTCCCTCCGAGTCCGATAAACTACCGCTCCGCTTTGGGGGGAGTCACTTAGTCATTGACCCGGCCAACCGGGAAGTTCTGGTCCAAAATAAAGTAATTGATTTGACCCCCACCGAGTATGACTTACTACTCTATATGGCCAGGCATGTCGACCGTGTTTTACCCATCGAGGCTATCTTTGAAAATGTGTGGCCTTATTACGCCGAAGCGAGCTTGAATAGCGTCAAATGGTACATCTGGCGCTTACGCCACAAAATTGAGGACGATCCCCGCCATCCCCGTTTTATTCTCACCGAGCATGGCATTGGTTACCGGTTTTCGGATATATAGACCGACTATTAGGTTATTTTCTATCTACGACAGGCGCCGAACGAGATTTTTGCCTTTGATAAGGACGAATACAGGCGATAGAATAGGTAATAATATGCAAGCAGCGTTTGCTGCGATCCTTGTGAATG
Source organism: uncultured Caldilineaceae bacterium (assembly GCA_964622215.1). Classification (GTDB taxonomy): domain Bacteria; phylum Chloroflexota; class Anaerolineae; order 4572-78; family J111; genus DSQQ01. The sequence goes on along the minus strand of CAZUNT010000170.1, from coordinate 7,806 downwards.
GCATTTCGGCAAATTAATGAGTTTTGCTCGTTATTCTCCCCCGAAGCCAGTAACGCAACAATTTTGTCGCCAATGTCGAAGCCGCCCCCCTCACAATCAGGATTATTGCAGGGCAACACCTGTGGATAATCTTCAAGTGTACAGACTTTGCGCTCCTTACGCCAAAGTCTTTTTCCTGTAGCCTCCATTGGTCCTTGTTCTTGCCATTCTATGGTAATATAAACTTGTTTTTGATTTGTTGCCATAGCTATTCCTTAAACCAGAGGCTACCTAACAAAGCTTTTATCCCTTCTCTTGCCGACGAGAACTATCAACCAGCAAGGTTAAAATAGTATAAAGCAACTCGTCTTCAGTAAAAGGTTTGGGCAGGAAATGCTGGATGCCCGCCCGAGAAGCACGTTCAATATTTTTTTCATCAGCCCAGGCTGTGACTAGCATCACCGGAATATCTTTTGTTTCAGGGTTGGCTTGTAAATTGTCATAAATTTCAAAGCCATCCATCTCGGGTAGGAGAATATCTAAAACAATAAAGTCAATCGGATGTTGCTTTAGCTTCTCAAAGGCTATGCGCCAATTGGACGCCGTCGTTACTTCAAAACCAACATCATCTAAAATCTCGGTGACCATCTGTCCCAAAATCTTATCATCTTCAATCACCAACACATTTCGATTGGCTTCAAAGTATTTTAAGGCTCGTTTGGGAATTAAGGTCGAATTAAAATGACCGGTCATTACCATCTCCTTCTTCTTCCTTTCCCACTTAAAATTCTTTTTAAAGTCCTGCCGCTTGCTCTCCACCTACGTCGTAGTAACGTATAAGGTAAAGGTACCCAAACAAACGGCAGCACACTATTGACCAGAACAGTGACGATACTTGTTCCCACTCCACCGTCACCATCATCTACATACAAGGTTATAGTATAAGTACCGGTTGCCACCCATCTACAGGTAACTATCTGGCCAGAAGAAGGATCACACAGGCCACTGGTCCCTGGATCCCAATTGTAGGTTAACGGATTATCCGCCGCCACATCGATAGCATTCCCGCTGAATTGCTCCGGTATGTTCATTTGAACCGTATTAGGTCCGGTAACTGTAACATCCTGGGGCGCCACATTGGTCACGTTGACCAGGACAGAAGCCACCGCCGGAGGAGAACCATCGTCGTCGGTCACGGTCAGGGTAGCCGTGTAATCGCCATTGTCCGTATAAGTATGAGTCGGGTTCGGGGCGTTATCGAGGGGCGTCCCATCACCGAAATCCCACTGGTAGGTCAGGGTATCGGCAGGAGCCGCGCCGGACCCGCTACTGCTGAAATTGACCACGACACCTTCGGCCACAGGGTTAGGATTGGCGTTGGCGGCGGCTATAGGTACCACATTGGTCACGTTGACCAGGACAGAAGCCACCGCCGGAGGAGAACCATCGTC
>CAZUNT010000170.1:0-6276 GCA_964622215.1 uncultured Caldilineaceae bacterium | reverse complement strand
TATGAGTCGGGTTCGGGGCGTTATCGAGGGGCGTCCCATCACCGAAATCCCACTGATAGGTCAGGATATCATTCGCCCCGGCGCTAGAACTGCGACCATCGAAGGTGATAGGTTGACCCTCAGCCACCGAGTTGAGGTCGGCATCGGCTACGGCCGTGGGGAACACATTAGTCACCGTCACAAGAGCAGTGTTGGTAGCAATACCGCCCCGGCCATCGTCAACACGGAGGGTGGCAGTATAAACCCCATCATCGGTATAGACGTGAGTTACCGTCATGTTCGATGTCCTCGAGACAGGGTTCCCATCGCCAAAATTCCATTCATAGGTCAGGTCGTCGCCATCTGGGTCAGAAGAACCCTGACTGGTCAGGGCAATCGACGTACCTTCGTCAGCAGGGTTAGGAACGGCACTGGCAACGGCAACAGGCACACTACCAACATTCACCTCTATTTCGTTTGAGGTAACACCTCCATCACCGTCCTCTACTTGCAACCTGACCCTATAGGCGCCCCTCGTCGTCCAGGTGTGTCTTACATCTTGACCGACAGTATCTTCAGTAAAAGTGGAACCATCATAGTTGAAATCCCATCTGAAGGTCAGCGGAAGGTCGGCAGACACATCCGTACCACGTGCCCTGAATCTCGTCGAAATACCCACTGTAGTTCTATAAGGGTTGTTAGTTGGCTCAACAATTCCAACATTCCACGGCGGTAGATTCCGAACAGCAACTTTCAGGGTGTCGAAGGCCTCCCCCACTTGATTGCCGCCAGATGCGTTAGCATTATAGTCATCATCACGCACCCGCAAGGCCACATTGAAGGAATTATCATCAGGGTCTCTCAAGCCATCTTTTGAAGAATACGTACAAGTAGGTGTAGGTCCGGTTACACCAGGCGTCTCATTAAAAGTTCCACTCCTGTTGTCACAATCCCAGGCCAGGGTCAAAATGTCGGCTGTTCCTGGGTCGGTGGCTGTGCCATTTAAAGGCAATGACACAGTATCACCCTCATTTATTACCACGTCAGGGCCGGCATTGGCAGTTGGATTGGCATTCAGGATAGTTACAGCAGCAGCAGTTATACCGGCAGCGCCGCTATCGTCAGTCACGGTCAGGGTGGTGCTGTAAACCTTATTATCCGCGTAGACGTGAGAGATACTTTTGCCATCGGTGATGTTGCCATCGCCCAGGTTCCACCGATAAGTCAAAACATCATCGCGGCCTGGATCATAAGAGTCACTAGCATCGAAGCGGACAGGCGAACCTTCGAGTATACCACTATCGACATTGGCCACCGCTACCGGTGGCTCGTTGACAACAGAAACAGTGGTGGTGGTCAAAGCCTGCCCCCCATCTCCATCATCAACCCGGATACGCACCGTATATTCGTCCTGATTGTACCAGATATTCGATACAGCGCCTGGTTGTTTCACCATCTCAAAGGAACCATCCCCATCCCAGTCAAAGGCGAAGGTTAGGTGATCCTGCCCCACATCCGTAGCCGTAACCGTCAAGGCCAAGGGAGAGCCTTCACCCACAGGGCTATTCTGGGAAACACCGGTGATAACCGGTGGAACGTTATTAACCGTCACTTTAACCGTATCGAGCGCTTCCCCGCCCTCATGATCACGTACCCGCAAGCCGGCGACAATATTCGCCGGTCCATCGGGATAAATTGTGGAGGCAGTTTTATCGTGCCAATCAGGAGTGAAGGTACGGCCATCATAATTAAAATCCCAGGCGTAGGTTAATTCATCAAATATACCTGGATCGGTGGCTGTCCCGCTGAAGGCCACCTCGCTGCCCTCGGTCGTGACCAGATTAGGACCGGCATCGACCAGGGGGGGCAGATTACCCACCTCGACCGTTAAAAATTTTTCTGTTATGCCGCCGTCGTTATCTCTGACCCGAAGGCGCGCGGTATAGCTGCCGTTGTCAACATAGGTATGGTCAGGATTCAGGGTATCTTTGACCAGCGGGCTATCATCTCCAAAGGCCCATTCATAGAACAAAAGGTCATGTCCCGGGTCGCCGGCCGTTGCGGCAAAGGTTACTTCCTGTCCCTCGCCGGTTTTTATATCCTGGCCAATATCGACAATTGGAGGCACATTACTCAGGAAAACCATGGTCGTATCGGTATCTACGCGCCCCAGCAAGTCGGAGGCTTGCACACTGAGGGGGTACTCACCCTCATCGTAAAATATCACCGAGGTAGAAATCCCGGTCGCATCGTCATACTGCCCATCGTCGTCCAAATCCCAAGCATAGTTGATAGCTCCCGGCACTACACCTAGCATACCGGTATCCGTGACGACCACTTGAATTAAGCTGCCTTCTTGGCCATAATAAGGTCCCCCGGCGCTCACAGCCAACTCGCCGATAAGAGGCGTAGCCGTAGCGGTTAAGGTAGGCGTAGGCGTAGAAGTCTGAACCACGGCCGAAGGGGTAGGGCTTGAGAGTATTGCAATCTGATCCTGTTTGATTGCCTCGATAATTTCCGGATTAATCCGAGCCAGTCTGAGGACTTCTGTGGGGGCGGGGCTATAATCAGCCGCCACATTGGATACTAATCCTACCGGCAACCACTGCTCCCCACCCCGCTGCAAGCCCAAAGTGGCCGTCGTAAAAATAAGCGACCAGCCAAGTATCAAGAAAACAAGCAGAACCAGATCGAAACGAAGTAGGCTTCGCCGACGCTGCTTGCCCTCCTTCTGTTGGGCCTTGCTATCCATCATAGTTACTCTATCTTAAAGGTAAGACTAGGTTGTCTCTAAGAGTAATTCTTTTTTTGCTAACGCTTGAATCTCGGTAGTCAAGGGTTGGGTAATGATTGAGGAGGCTGACTGTTCTTTTTGAGGTAGGGTGAAGAAGACAGTAGTTCCTTGACCCACTTCACTCTCAAGCCAAACTTGCCCATTATGTAATTCTACCAGATGCTTGACGATGGTTAAACCCAAGCCCATACCGCCATGTCCGGCGATATGTCCCACTCGTACCTGGTAGAAACGATCAAATACTCGCTCGCGCTCTTCGGAGGGAATTCCCGCCCCATTATCACTGACGCTAACCAAAATACCTTTCAGGTAATCCCGAACCGTAATCACAATCCGGCCATTCTCCGGGGTAAATTTGATGGCGTTTGATAACAAATTGGATAAAATAAGGGCAACCTTCTCCGGGTCTGCTTCGATCAGCGGCATCTCATCGGGTAGATTGACTTCCAGGGTATGATGGTCTAATTCGGCTATTGGTTCAAATTCGGTTGCCACTTTGCTGATTACATCCCGCACATCTATGGGGGTCAAACGCAGGAAAGCCGTCCCGGCATCCAACCGTTGAATGGTTAGCATAGCATCGACCATAGTCCGCATGCGTACCGTACTAGCCACCAAGAAGCGCATTGATTTCTTGAGCTTTTCGGGCGCCCTTTTCTCGGCGTAGCTGGCATAACCCATCATTGCTCCCAGCGGTGTGCGCAGCTCGTGAGCGGCAATATTAATAAATTGAGTTTTTAAGTCATCGAGTTTGCGTAATTCTTCGTAGGCCTGCCGGGTAGCTTCAAAGAGTTGCGCATTTTTGATGGCAATTGCCGCCTGGTTAGCCATCGTACCCAATAAACGCTCGCTATCCTCGCCTATCAGTTCGGTTCGGGGATAAGCTTCATCAAGCAGGAGCGTCAACAAGCCAACCATTTCCTGACCGGTCACCAGGGGAGCAATTAACACCTCGACTGTGCCATCTCTACTAAAGGTTCCATCTAGCGAATGAACGCTGAGGTCGGACAGGTGAATCACCTGGGGCTTGCCCGGAGCGAGTAAAGCCCGCATTTCGCTCTTCTCGTCGAAGGCTAACTTGGGCAAATGGGTGGGATTATCCAGAGTGGCCGCTCTGGGCACCAACAGGCGATGACTTTCATCAATCAAATGCACAATAACATGATCCGTACCTTGAATAACCTCTTTGACACTTGTGGTGACTGCTTGCAGGACATGGTCCAGGTTTAAGCCAGATTTAACCGTTACGGCTGTGCTCCCCTCATACAGGGCGGTCAATTCCTCAATCCGTTTTTGTAAAGCACTGGTGTAGCGAGCCAGGCTATCGGTCATGTGATCCAGCGAATTCGCCAGCGAACCAATCTCGTCATCGGAGGATATATCGATCCGCCGGGTAAAATCGCCGCTTGCCACCGCCATCGCGTTTTCCATCAGGTGCTGCAATCGCCCGGTAATGGCATTCGCCATAAAGTAGCCGATGCCAAAGACCAGAATTAAAGCGGCAGTAAAAATCAATACCATGTAATTGCGCGCAGTTTCCCCAGACGACGCAATGTAGGTAGTCGATAAAGCCACCGAAAAAAAGCCTAGCGACTCTCCTCGAGGCTGGAGAACGCCGAAGATCAGGTCATACTTCCGTCCCTCTAGCGAAATGGAATGAACCCGGCTGAACTTATCAGCCTCAGTCAATAATTTGCCTATTTCGAGCTTATCCAGTGTTAAATCTGATGAGGTTTTATCCTCTATCGTCAGCGTGGTTGCTAACAGACTACCGTTAAGTTCATACAAGCTAACATCGGCAAAGGCAGCCTGAGCCAACACCCTTAACAGAGGGTCAACGTAACTACTCACCAGAACCGCCCCAACGACTTTACCTCCTTGCTTCACCGGTCCGACAGTCACAAATAGATGTTGGCCGTTAGCATTCGTCAAGGTTACATATTTATCACCCCGCGAGTCTGCCACCCCGCTGAGTACTTTTTGTACGGTCGGCCAGTCTGACAGGTTTGCCCCGCTTGAGGTGGTATAATCCTGTACGGTTTTGGCTCCAGGAGGGCGGTGAATTTCCAGTAGTTGCTGACCTTTCAGGTCAATCACATCTACCCGATCAATGTCATTAGTGGCAACCAGAGGAAATACAAGGGCACGAAGTTTTTCACGATCACCACCGAGAATAGCTTCAGGCACACCCTCGGTAAAAGAAATAGCGTTCAAGTGGGATAAGTGAGATTGTTCTCGCCGGGTCAAACCGTCGGCCACGGCCCCCCCAGCCTCAATCAGTTGCCTGTTGAATCTTTCCTCTAAAGATCCAGACACCAAACGCATGCTTAGATAAGCCCCCGTAACGGCCACCATCACCGTTAAGAGTGCATAAGGCAAAATGATCTTAAACCGTATTCGTGAGTTAAAGTAAGCAACAAGCCGCCGCAGAAATCGCCACATGATCAAATTTACAAATAATTGAGAGTAAACCTCACCTATTAACCCAACAAAAAGGCGCAGTAACGCCTTTATCACCATTGTATCATAGGTGAAGTCATTGTCAACCTAAAATTTGGCTGTATCCCAAATTCTGGGCAGACCTGACCGATTTCCACAAGATGATGGCCTGACTGGTTATACCAAAATGTAAGATGGTTGTGTGGTAGATAAGGATACTATAACAAAATATGAAAACGGTTAAAGAAAGATAAAAAAACGGTTTGAGTTGTTAAAAACCCCAGGTTGCCGGATCAAACTGGGGAATATTACCCACATGTAGCACCGGCCACTTCTGAGTGAGCGGCTGACCAGGGGGCAAACTGTTACACAGAGTAAGGATTACAAATACCGGACTTCCAGCTTACCTGCTTTGGTCACTTCCACTCTGGCCGGTATTTCATCCCACAGAAAATTATCAGAGATAAAACGCTGCACCGATTGATCCGGCCGGTAGACAAAATTTACTTCCAAGCGAGTTCCATCCAGGTTATACAACTGGCAAGCACAGATGGGGTTAGTTGCTATATCACCCAACATCTGGCTCAGGTAAGTGTTCAGGCCGACCCGTAGCAGGTAAGCATCCTTAATTTCGTTCATGGTGGTAATTAGAACGTGACTTGGAGAGAAGCCGGCATGCAAACAATGTGATCGGCTTTTTAGTATGTCGCGTATCTCCTTGGCTCCAAAAATTCTTAAATCCGGTTGATCCAGGAGAGTGACAATTGGGGTTGAAACATGGTGTTTTAGGCACATTGTGACTCCAATAGATAAACAGGGCTTCGATGTTGTAACAGGCAAAGCAAGACAATTTTTTAACTTAAATAATGAGTGATGATGAGATGATAGGCGGTATCCAATAACGCTCTCTACTCTATCTGCCCAGCCTGGTGAGGCAAAAAAGGAACTGAACAGGTAAGTCATTAGAAAAAACGATCCTGGCCTGCTATTTGTTACGCTGACACATTACAAAATTTGGTTACTACTCAGGCTACCCCAAATTGAGTATTCCTGACCGCAGACCG
>CAZUNT010000169.1:0-16020 GCA_964622215.1 uncultured Caldilineaceae bacterium | reverse complement strand
GATTCTTAACAGGTATAGATAGCTCGGAGGGAGAGGCAATATGGTTCACTCCGCCACCGAGCCATCGGGCATGATGGTAAACTCCAGGTCAGCCCCGTCCAGGGTGGCCCCTTCGATGGCGGCCCCGGTCAGGTTGGCTTCGCGCAGGCTGGCCTGGCTGAGATTAGCGCCGGATAGATTGGCTCCACTCAGGTTAACCTCGCTTAGATTGGCCTGGCTCAAATCCGCGCCGCTCAGATCGACCCGGCTGAGGTTGGATTCGCTGAGATTAGCCTGGCCGAGATTGGCCCCCCTCAGGTTAGCTCCTGCCAGGTTAGTTCGGCTCAAGTCGGCAGCCGTCAAAGTAGCCTGGCTCAAATCCGCGCCGCTGAGATTAGCGCCGCCGAGGGTGGCGTGACTGAGGTCGGCCTGGCTCAAATTTGCCTCCACCAGCCTGGCGTAGTTTAAATCGGCCCAGCGCAAGTTGGCTCCGCTGAGATTGGCCCGGCTGAGATTAGCCCGCAGCAAATGGGCGTTTTCCAGGTCGGCCCCGGCCAGGTCGGCTTCGCTCAAATCGGCCTTGGCCAGCCACGGGGGGCGGCGGTCGCTATGAAGGAGTTGGCGGAGTTGTTCAGGGGTCATAAGCAGGAAGTAGGGAGTAAGGAGTAAGGAGTAGGGAGTAGGGGAAAAATCCTTACTTCCTCCCTACTTCCTACTCCCTACTTCCTACTCCCTTTACGGTTTTATCCTCTTCAAAATTCCGTCCAGACGGACCAGGTCATAACTGAGCAGGCGGGCCAGTTCACGGCCGGCGCGAACGAGGAAAGGGCGGCGGAGTTCGAGCGGGCGAACGGCGGCGGCTCGCTGCAAAGCGGTGATAATGAGTTCGTCGCCGGGAATCTGGGCGGCGTTAAGCACCAGGCGCAGGTAATCCAACTGCTCGCTAAAGGCGCGGATGTCGGCGTCGTCGCACAGGGTCAGGTAATCCAGGCTGATCGGCGGCTGGGGCGGCAAACCCTGCACCGGCGGCTTACCCTGGTATTGATAGCCGATCACCAGCACGCTCAGCTCAATCGGCACCAACCGGTTTTCGCGCTGGTCCAAAATCATTTCCGGTTCCATCTCCCCAACCAGGATAAGCTGGCGGACGGCCGGGTCATCTTTGATCTGGACATCGTAAATCAGGCCAAAGATACTTAGGCCATCCGCTAACGGCACTTTGACCAGGTCGCCAAATTGGGGCACGTTGGGCTGAAGCACCCGGCAGCCGACGGCAAAGCCAACCGTGCTGGAGCGCAAAACCCAACCAATCGTCAACGCTGAGTCCACCTGAAACCTTCCTGTCCGCGCAAAAGATTTTTGTTAAATTGTTTGGGCGATGGGCGCGGCTCCAGGCCGTGCCGCCGCATCTCTACCGCCAGCATCATCTCGACGGCCTGCCGCTCCTCATTGGAGATGACCGCCAGTTCATGGGCCCGGGCCAGCACGTAGGGATAACCGCCGTTTATGCGAGCCTGCCGCACAATAGCTGCATGAACAATATTTAAGGCCGGCGGATCGTTAACCAGCCAAGCCGGCGCCTCAACTCGAACTATACTTGGCCCGGCGGAATGAGCGTTTACGTTTAGGTAAAAGAAGTGAATCCCATGCCCGGCCTGTTCGTACTTTTCCAGGCCTTTGGCCCGAACGGCAAAGACGGCGCTGCGCTCACCCGGCCCCAGGAAGTCGAACAGGTCGGTGTCGTTAAGGTAGCGAAAGGGGTTCTGGTGTAAGGTCTCTTCGGTGATAGCTTCAGGCTCCAGGGCGGCCAAGCAGAGCAGCGCCGTCACAAAAGTACTGCGCGGCCGGTCAATGTAACCGGCGACCAGGGCGCCGGCCTGGTGCAGCCCGTCGAGCAGGCCGACGTAACTATCCTGGCAGGCTTGCTGCCGGTCAAATGGCAGGTCAATGACCCGCAGGGTCAACTGGCCGTCAATCAAGGCGACCACTGGTTCGCCGGCCTCACCAATGTAGGCCGGGGCCAATTGGGCCAAAACTTCCACTTCGGCCATGTCGCGCTTGACATTAACTTCCCCAGGCGTAATAAGTTGGCCGCGCTCGTCAAACAAATCCGCCGGCTCGTAACAGAGAATTGGCCTGGGGTGGTAAACGACCGGCTTGAGGTGCGACCCATGACGATAGACGATGCTGCCGACATTGACGAGGTAGTAGAGGGTGATAGCGTGGCGGTCAGGCAAAATCTGAGAACCATCGCTGGCGATAATCGTCAGCCGCTCCGGGCAAGCAGGGAGAGGATAAGCGGCGGCCAGCGCTTCGTTTGTAGGCGCTGCCCCTACCCAATCGAAACGCTGGCGCTGCTGGACCTCTCAGCGCGGGCGATCCGATCCGCCAGGGCCGTAAACCGGGTCGAAAACTGTTCGAGCAGGGCCTGGGCGGCCTGGGTTGTGTCCTGGCGGGCCGTTATTTGTTTTTCTAAACTCCGCCCCATCGCTTTAACTTGCGGGGCCACCTGGTTAAGTTCAAGGGTCATAGCAATGGACAGTAAAGAGTAGTCAGTAGTCAGTAGTCAGAGGGTTAATCACTCACCTTACGCAGTTTCTCTAGTGGGAGTCCCGAATTTATTCGGGTTTTCCCAGACTAAAGTCTGGACTCCTGCGTAAGGTGAGTTAATCATTCACAATTCACTGTTCACAATTCACAATTAATTATTGTCTATTAAAAAGCCGCCGGGTCAGCCAATTACATTTCTTTTCCGGAGAAGTTCTAACCGGCTCTGCGGATGGGTCATCTTGAGGTACGGGGGTCTCAACCGCAAAGTCTAACAGTTGCGCGACCGGCCGGTTGTCCTCGTCGTAATCAATCCGGGCGTAGGGCAGGCGCAGCGGCAAGTCGTGATAGGAGAGCCTCTCCTGGAAAAGAGTCCGCCATATCTCGGCAGAGGCTTCAGAGAGATCGCGCCGCCACCCCCCGGTATTAATATAAACAGCGCCGGTTTTTAGATCTGTCTGGGTAGGGCGATGCGTATGTCCAAAGACAATTACGCCGGCTCTCTGCTGGCGGGCAACTTCTTCGGCCGCCTGGTAGAGGGCGGCGTCTTGCTGCTGCTGCTCGGCCCGGCCTGCAGCCAATGGGTCGGCGGTCAGTCCGGCGGGGGAGAAAAACAGCGCATCCTGGCCAACGGCGACCGTAGCATCGCCCAAATACTGCTGCACCTTATGGTTAAATTCCTGCCGAAAAGCCGGGTCGGCCGCAAAACGCTGCGCCCACTCCGGCCGGGTTTTTTCATCGACCAACCCTTGCAGCCACTCATCTATCAGCCCAACAAAGGCCTCGTGAGAGGCAAAATTGTTTATGACCAGGCCGGGAGTGCAGCGAACGAAGTCCAACAATGTCCTGACCGCAAAATCAAAGTCCCAGGGCAAAGCATACCAGATGAGGGTGGTAACCGGTTTGATGTTGTCAACAAACCAGTATTTATGCCCCAGCCGATTAAAAAAATCAACGACAAAACGTGAACCGGGCGGGTAGTAGAGTTGGCTGAGATTGTCGGGCAGACGCGGATCGAGGAAATCGTGATAACTATTCATTTTTTCGGTGCGCTGATGGCCGTGCTCGACGTAAATTCTCTCCCGGCTAACAAACTCCTCGGCAAACATGAGCAGGGCCGAACGGGAGCCAGAGGCCCCCAGCACCTCTCTGAGCCGGCTTTTGACACCCGGCCAGTACAGGTTGACATCGTGGTTGCCTTTGATGATGGTCACCCGCCGCTGCGGCGCTTCGACGTGAATAAAATCGGAGAGGGCATCAAAAACTTCAGGGTGCCCCTCGACAATCAGGTTCAAGCGTTTGATCGAGGCCGGCTGTGACGAGTCGAGATAGGTTTCCAGAGGGTAACGTTCGCCAGGGTCATAACGATCAACTGCCGGAACATGCAGAAACTCAAAAAAATCGCCGTTAATAATAAGCTCGATTTCACGGCGATCTCTTTCACTTTCTCGCCCGATAGTTTGTAAGAAGCAAGCAAGCTTCCTATCGACGGTAAAATCTTCTCGATAGCTGCTGCCCGTCCCAAGATGCAGGTCTGAGATAACAAATTTTAATTTCCGCCCCACCTGAATTTTCCCTCGCCTGATTTACGGAAAACATTATACCATATTAACTAAGGTTGACAATTGGTTTGTGAAGGGTAAGATAGAAGATATTTTGAGTGGAGGATGGGATGAAACAAGGCTTGGAAAAGAGTTATGGTCTTAATCAGGATCAACTGGCCCAGATTCACCAGTTGGAGCTGACCTGTAATGAATTTGAAGGGCTGACCATGAAGCTCAACTGGAATACGTTGACCAACCGGCCCACCGATCAGGTCAACGATTTTTTGTATTACGTTAATGATTCGTTGGCAGGCTATTTAGCCTTGTATGGGTTCAATCAGCACGAGGCCGAGATTAGCGCGGTAACCCACCCCCACTACCGGCGGCAGGGTATTTTTAAGCAGTTGCTAACGGCGGCCGGCCTGGAATTACAGCAGCGCCAGGTGCCTAATTTTCTCTTCATCTGTGAGCAGATTTCCACCTCCGGTATTCGGTCTGTACAGGCGCTCGGGGCAGTGTACGAATTTTCGGAATATAAGATGGACCTGCAAGCGCCGCCCCAGGTCAGGCCGCTGCCGGAGGGGCTGCACCTGCGACTCGCCCAAGTTGAAGATATTACGGCCCTGGCCCGGATGGATGAACTTTGTTTTGGCGTCACCCTGGAAGCGGCTCAACGTTGGCTGGAGCATGACCTGGCCGACAACCAGCGCCGGGTCATCGTCGCCACCCTGGAGGCGGTCAGAATCGGCAAGATTGGCATCTTAATGAACGAAACAGAAACTTATATTGCCGGTTTTTGCCTTTTACCGGAATATCGGGGCCGGGGGTATGGTAAAGCAATTCTCACTTACACCGTCGCTCAATTGGTGGCGGCGCAAAAACCGAACATCTGCCTGGAAGTGGCCTGCAGCAACGACCAGGCTTTGTCGCTGTACCGGCAGTGCGGTTTCAAGGTAATCACGGGCTATGATTATTACCGGCTGCCGGTTACGATGACCTGAGGCAAAATCCGCTCGACATCCTCCCGGCGCGAGTCAGCCGTGCCCTCGGTCAAGACCGAGGCAGCGCCGGCAGCGGCAGCCCAGCGCAGGGCCTCAACCCAGTTATCCCCCACTGAAAAACGCCAGGCTAACATAGCTGAGGCTGTATCCCCGGCCCCGGCGGCGTTGACGGCCGGCTGCACCGGACTGACAGCCAGATAGTCGCCGGCAGGAGTCAGGGCCAAGATACCTTCGTCGCCGCAGGTAATAACCAGGGCCGGCAGCTTTTCCCGCTCACGCAGCGCCTGCCCCTGGCGGCGCAGGCCGGCTAAGGTGTCGGCCGAGATGTTGAAGGTCTCGGCAAATTCGGTTCGGTTCATTTTTAGGATGTCAGGCCGGCTCGGCAGGGCATTTATCACCGGCGGGCCGGAGCTATCAACCAAGATTGGCACACGGGCCGCGTGAGCCAGCTCAATAATGTGGTGATAGAAGGAGGTGGGCCAACCGGGCGCTAACGTGCCGCCGCCAATGACCCAAACGGCCTCGGCCAGATGAGCTTGATAACGCGCCAGCAGGTCGGCGGCCGCTTCAGCGGTGATGGGCAGCGTGCCGGTAATCAGGTGGCTATGCCGGTGGCGGCGCGTCTCGGCCAGCACGTGGACGACGCGAGTTTCACCCTCCACCCAAACCATATCGGGCCGGACGCCATAACCTTCTAACAGGTGGACGAGTTGCCGGCCGGCCGCACCGGCCACAAAGCTGAGGGCCACCGTATCAACTTCAAAGGTGCGCAGAGCCACAGAAGAGTCCAGCCCCTTCCCGCCAACACTATGGATCACCTTATCGCAGCGCATCCGGGTTCCGGGCCGGAATTCGTCAATAAAAATCAGGCGATCCAGGGCGGCATTGGGGGTAACGGTTAAAATCATAGGGGATTTTTCTGAGCTTATGGTGTACCGGTAATTAGTGAACAGTGATTAGTTAACAGTGATTAGTTAAAAAATCGACTAATCACTGTTTACTGCTAACTGATTACTCCTATACTTTGGGCAGCAACCCCTGGGCCAAAAGGCACCAAGCATTCCAGTCGAGGCGTTCCAGGGCGTCAATAGCGGCCAGGAGATCCTTGCCGGCTACGATGATGCCATGCTTGGGCATTAAAACTGCCGCCGCCTGCTTACGGATTGAGGTTTCCTTGCCCCGCAGTCCGCCCACAACATTGGCGGCCAACTCGGCGCTGTGAGCCGGGGCATAGTTGACCACTTCCGTCACCCCAAATTTCTGGGTATCTTCCAGAACCGGTTCGATAGAGCGGCCGGCCACACAAAAGGGCAGGATGTGAAACGGGTGAGCGTGGATGACCGCGCCCACGTCGGGGAAATTGCGATAAATGGCCAGGTGAGCTTTACCCTCGCGGGAGAAGAGCGGGTTTTCCAGGATGGCGTCGGTGTGGAGGTCGCCGGAGATGATATCCTCAGCCGCTAACTGCCAATGTTTTTTGCTGCCGCTAAAACGCGGCGAACAGTAAATGGTATCGCCCTGGCGGGCGCTGATGTTACCGCCGGCCATATCGGTCAAGCGGCGCTCGAACATCTTACGGGCCACGTAGGCGATTTGTTCTTGGATGGTCGTCATGGGGTAGATTCCTTCCCGGTAGTGGTGAATTTATTCTTGGAATAATATACTCTATGGCTAACCATTCGCCAATTGACACCGCACTCGCCTACGTCTATAATCGGGCAGGTTAAAATAGACCGCCGACGGCTAGAGCGCCTCGCCTCCCCTTGGGGGACCGCCAACCGCCGAAAGGTATTTTATCATTAGCGACATGCCGCAGGCTAATACTCTGGGAGATCGGGCTATGGCCAAAGAGTCCAATGGATTAACTCAACAGACCACCGAATTGATTAAACGCCTCTCTGTAGCGATTGGCGTGAGCGGCTACAGCGGCCCTAACAATGTCCAAGACGTGGTTGCCGCCGAGTTGACCCCCTATGCCGACCGGGTAGAACACGACCGCATGGGCAGCGTCGTCGGCCTCAAGCAGGGCGATCAGTCCCCCTCAGAAACGGGACAACGGCGGAAGATTATGCTGGCGGCGCACCTGGACGAGATTGGCGCAGTAGTTACCAAGATTGATAAGGGCTTTTTGCGTTTCAGCCAGATTGGCGGCCTGGACGACCGGGTGCTGATGGGGCAAGAGGTGCTGGTGCATGGCCGGCGCGATTTACCCGGCATCATCGGCTCCATTCCACCCCATCTGCTGCCGCCCGGCCAACCCGACGATAAGGTCGACCTGGCCGAAATGCATGTTGATGTGGGGCTGCCGCCGCGCCAGGTGGAACGGTGGGTCCAGGTTGGCGACCTGATTTCCTTTGCCCGGACGCCAACGGAGTTGCTGGGTGGGTTGCTTAGCGGCAAGGCGATGGACAATCGCTCTTCTGTTGCGGCGGTGGTGCTCTGTTTGCGTGAGTTGAAAAATCTGCGTCATCAGTGGGATGTCTACGCCGTAGCTACGGCGGATGAGGAGTGGGGCAGCTATGTGGGAGCCACGACCCAGGCTTATGCCATCCGGCCCGATGTGGCGATTGCCATTGACGTGACTTTTGCCGACGTGAACGAAATTGAGGTCAAATTGAACAGCGGGCCGGTGATTGCTTTGGGGCCAAGCAACCACCCTGCTGTGCGCGAGCGGCTGCTAAAAATTTGCCGGGAGTTGGAATTGAAGTATCAAAGCGAAATGATGCCCGGCGGCGCAGGCACGGATGCTTATGCCATCGAAATCAGCCGCGAGGGTATTCCGACCATTCTCATCTCGATTCCCAGCCGCTATATGCATTCGCCTGTGGAAGTGGTCCATCCCAAAGACGTCGAGCGGGCCGGCCGCCTGATGGCTCATTTTATTGCCGGCCTGGACGAGGGGTTTATCGAGGAGTTGATTCCAAAGATGTAAAACGTGAAGCATCTTGCCTGTTCCGTTAATTTACGCAAGATGTTAGCTCAAAATGTTTTGGGTGTGTTTCAAATCGGTTGAAGGAGTGCAGAATTCATTCTGCTTCCTCTAAAAAGCGGAATAAATTCCGCACTCCAGAGGTATTTTCAACTCAAATGAAACACACCCACATGTTTCTTATTCCGACGAAAATTTAGATTTAAGGAGAAGAATTCAACCATGAGTAATGTAAAAATTGGCGTTATCGGCGGCAGTGGTCTGTATAAAATGGAGGGCCTGACCGAGGTGGAAGAGATGGCTATCTCGACGCCTTTTGGCGATCCTTCGGATAAATTTATTATCGGCAGGCTGGCCGGGCAGCGGATTGCCTTTCTGCCCCGACACGGGCGCTTCCACGCCATCAGCCCGACCGAAGTCAACAGCCAGGCCAATATCTGGGCGATGAAAAGCCTGGGCGTCAAGTATATCATCGCGGTCAATGCCTGTGGCAGTTTGCGAGAGAAGTACGCGCCGCGCCATATCGTCATCCCCGACCAACTTTTTGATCGCACTCGCTGCCGTGATTTGACCTTTTTCAAAGGCGGCGTGGTTGTGCATATGGGCGTGGCCGAACCGTTTTCGCCGGAACTCTCGGCCCTGTTGTACGACGGAGTTAAAGCAACCGGGGCCACCGTCCATCAAGGCGGCGTCTTTATCATCATCGAAGGGCCGCGCTTCAGCACCAAAGGCGAAAGCCGCATCTTCCGCCAGTGGGGCTGCGACATCATCGGTATGACCACCATTCCTGAGGCATTCCTGGCCGCCGAGGCCGAAATCGCCTACGCCAGTATGGCTCATGTGACGGACTATGATGTTTGGCATGAAACCGAAGAAGCCGTGACTGTGGACGCAGTCATTGGCAATCTCAACGCCAACGTCGACGTTGCCAAGCAAGCCATTCGTAATGTGGTGATCAAGCTGGCCGGCGAGCCGGATTGGCCCAGTCACCACGCCCTGGCTAACGCTATTATCAGCCGCCGCGAACGCGCCGCCATGCCGGCGGAGACGTGGGAGAAGTTGGGACTCTTTATCAGCAAATACTATCAATAATGACCGCCGACCGCCGACGGCGGACCGCCAGAAGATGACCGCCGACGGCAGATGGCGGACCGCCGTAAGACGACCGCCGACGGCTGACGGCTGACCGCCAGAAGATGACCGCTGACGGCTGACGGCTGACCGCCAGAAGATGACCGCCGACCGCTGACGGCAGACGGCTGACCACCAGAAGATTAATAATCGGCGGTCGGCGGTCGTTTGTCGGCGGTCGTTTTTGGAGTAATAATGGCTTACAAATTTGAACGGCTTGAAGTTTGGCAACTGGCATTAGAGTATACCGACCTGATCTATGCCATTGCCGAACAGTTGCCGCCTGCCGAAAACTTCAATCTGAAGGGTCAGATAACCCGGGCTGCAACCAGCGTTGTGCTTAATATTGCCGAGGGATCAACCACCCAGAGCGATGCGGAACAAGGCCGGTTTCTTGGCTTGGCCATCCGTTCATTAGTTGAAACGGTAGCCTGCCAACACCTCATTGAGCGTCGTAAATACTTACAAAGCCCGGAGCCTCTCCGTAACGCTTACCGCTTCAGCGAAAAACTATTCGCCAAACTTCAAACCTTTCGCTCTTCATTAATCCACAACCCCACCATTCGTGAAGAATCGGAAACCTACGAGTACACCGATGACACGCCTTTTTAGCGACCACCAGCAGCCGGTGGTCAGTGGTTCTTCCAGCGGTCAGCGGTCAGCGGTCGGCGGTCACTTCGGCGGTCGGCGGTCGGCCGTCGGCCGTCGCCCCGGCGGTCTTCTTTGGCTTAGTTTCCTCTTCACCGGGCTGGCCCTGGTTCAACTGGGGCTGGTTGACACCAGTCTGGGGCCGGCCATGTTTTTGCCGCTGCTGGTTTTAATGGCGTGTGGCGGGGTGTCGGCTTACCTCTTGCAGCGCCGCCGCCGCTCAGACGATCCTATTTTGCTGCCGCTCCTGTTCTTACTAAGCGGGTTGGGGCTGGTGATGATTGCCCGGCTGGCTCCGGCTTTTGTCACCCCCCAACTTATGTGGTTGATCGCTGCTACGGCGGCCTTACTTGGGGTGGTGCTTATTCCCCGTAATCTCACCTGGCTGTATCGCTATAAGTACGCCTGGCTCAGCAGTGGATTAATCCTGCTGGCGGCTACTCTCGTTTTCGGAGTCAATCCCAGCGGGTATGGTCCACGTTTGTGGCTGCCTGTTGGCCCGATCTATTTTCAACCTTCGGAACCCCTCAAACTTTTGTTGGTCATTTTTCTGGCGGCTTATCTGGCCGATCGCCGCCATGAGTTGGTTGAGGCCAAAGCCTATATCGGCCCTGTTCCCGTGCCTCATCTCTCTTACTGGGGGCCGATGTTGATGATGTGGGGACTGAGCATTGTGCTGCTCGTCTGGCAGCGCGACCTGGGAGCAGCCTTCCTTTTCTTTTGCACCTTCCTGGGAATGCTCTATGCCGCCATCGGCAAAAAACGCTACCTGTGGGCCGGGGCGCTGCTGCTGCTGGGGGCCGGCAGTTTGGGCTATTTTTTGTTTGATGTGGTCCGTATCCGCATCGAAGCGTTTTGGAATCCGTGGGCCGACCCGGCGGGCCGCTCCTTCCAAATTGTCCAATCCTTGCTGGCTTTCGCCAGCGGCGGCCTTTTTGGCCAGGGGTTGGGCCAGGGGCTGCCGACGGCCATTCCGGTGGTGCATACCGATTTTGTGTATGCCGCCATTGGCGAGGAGTATGGCTTGTTCGGCGCGTTGGCCGTGCTGCTCTGTTTTATGTTGTTAGTTGGCCGGGCCTTTTATATCGCTCTGCACGCGCCCAGTGACTTTGAGCAGATGCTGGCCGCCGGTATCGGCACAATATTGGGCTTACAAACGATTGTCATCTGTGCCGGTACACTCAAGCTGGCGCCGTTGACCGGCGTTACCCTGCCTTTTGTCAGCTATGGCGGCAGCAGCCTCGTCACCAGCTTTACGATGGTCGGTTTGTTGCTGTTTATTGCCGGCAGGCAAGGAGCAGGGGAGCAGGGGGGTAGGGGAGCAGGGGAGATCGAACCGGTCACCTCCCCCCCCTTCTACCACCTAAATTTGGCCTGGGGACTTTTGACCGGCTTTCTTATTGTGGCCGGGGGGTTGATCCTGTGGCAAATTGGTGTGGCTCCTTTTTTGATCCGCCGGGATGACAACCCCCGCCTGGTCGTAGCCGAACAGCAAATCCGGCGGGGGCAACTCCTGACCGCAGACGGCATCACCGTAGCTCAAACAATTATCAATCAGCAAGGTTTGGCGGAACGGTACTATCCTTATATCGGGCTATCTTCGGTCACCGGTTATTACAGCCTTCGCTATGGCGTAGGCGGCACCGAAGCTACATTTGACCCCATCTTGCGCGGTACGGCTGCCAAAACAGCCGAACAGACCTGGCTTAACGAGTTATTGCACCGGCCCCAGGTAGGTCAAAATGTCTCCCTGACGATCAACCTGCCGGCCCAGGTAGCAGCAGATGTGGCCCTGGGAGCACAGGAAGGGGCAGTAGTGGCGCTGGATATTGAAACAGGAGCCATCCTGGTGATGTCCAGCCATCCCACCTTTGACCCCAACCAACTGGATGACGACTGGGAAACTCTGCGCCGGGATGAACGCGCCCCCCTGCTCAATCGGGCCAGCCAGGGCCTTTTCCCGGTCGGGGATTTAGCCCGGCTGATCGGCCTGATCGGTTTGTATGAGGCCGGCGCAACCGTTCCCTCCGACCCATTGGCCGCCCCTTTGGAAGAGATGCTAGGCCCGCTCAGCCAACCCGGTTATGCGGCGACCGCTCGCCAATTGGGCTTGACCCGGCCTTTACCCGGCTTACCTTCGCAAGTAGGCCGCCTGCCCAATTTTGCCGACCGGGGCACCGTGAGAGACCTGGGCGTGACCCCGCTCCACCTGGCGCGGGTGATGGCCGCCTTGGAGCTTGAGGGGCAATTGCCTCGTCCGACCCTCTCCTTAGAAGCCGCCCCGGCGGCGGCGGAGCGAACTCAAGCTATCGGGCCTGATACAGCTCATTATATCCGCTCTCTTTTGCCCCAAGCCGGCGAGCAAATCATCGGTTTTACCGGCCAAGCCACGCCCAAAGAAACCGGTCAGCGCTGGCTGAGTTGGTTTGCCGGCCTGGCCCCGGCGCAGGCGGTTGAGATCAAGGCCGGGGCTGAGGCTGAGCTTGTGCTTGACCCCTCGCAAATTACTTCTCCTACTCCCACCCTGCCAGAACTGGCCGACCACCCCCCAGCCCGCTATGTCGTCGTCGCCGTAGTGGTAACTGACGCGGCGGACGGCGGGGCGGCTTTGCGGGTCGCCACTGCGCCACTGAGGGTGTTGTTGAAACAGTAAGTGAGGGCTGCAAGATCATGCGGTCCAAAAATCCGAACACGCCCCTATCAGTAAAATTCAGGCGACAAAAAAGCTAAATCAGTGGTATAATCGAATCAGTGTAAACTGTCCCAGATTATTAAATTTGGCTCAATATGGGTTTCAAGGAGCTACCGCTAAACGCACGAGGCTGAAGCCGTCGTGCTGAAAGAGCAAAGCCCGGCTGGGCTAAAATTGGCTTTTTTAGGACGTTTAACGTCCTTTGCTCTCTCAGCCTGATGCTTCAGCGTCGGGCTACGGGTGTCGATAAGTCAACCCCTTGAAATCCATCAAGAATCTTAAATTTTTGCTTTTGGCCCAGTCTGGAGGAAATACACATGAAAGATATTTTCATCAGCTACAGCCACGAAGACCGGGACTATGCTCATAAATTGATTGAAATATTAAAGGAAAAAGGGGTCTCAGTTTGGATAGATGATCGCATAGACTATGGCAAGCCGTTTCCCCAAGAAATCGAGATGCATATTGATAGTTGTAGCGCCTTTATTGTCATTATGACCCCACACTCTCGTAAGTCCACGTGGGTTAGCAATGAGTTAAATTGCGCCATCGATAACGATAAACCCATTTTTCCATTGCTGCTTAAGGGAACTCGTTGGTTTGAGGTAGCAACAATACAGTACGTTGATGTCAGAGATGGTCAGCTACCACCCGACGAATTCTACGAGTTGCTTAAGCGTGTGGTTCAGCCTGACCACAAACATCGTCGTATTGATGCTGCCGTCCCTAGCAGTACAGAAGTTGGAAATGAGATAGATCTGCTTGTGCAAGTGCGTTTTCCTGACTCGCCGCTACTAGGTGAAGATTGGCCAACTGGGAAAAAACCACCTTCGATAGAACAAACATCCAATTCAGTCGTTCTAAATTTTCCTATAGATCCACAGACGGGGCAACAGAAATCTACATACCTCGAAATTCAGGTAATTGCTCCAGATTTTATAATACATAGCGAAGAACGACAGAGTATTGAAGTTCCACCGGATGAAGAATCCAAAATCGTCTCTTTTCTTCTCACTGCAAGAAAATCGGGTCAATGTAGGATTAATGTCGTTTTATACAGTGCTGATCGTGTTTACCTGGACACAATCCGTCTTGAAACCGCTGTTGGCAAAACGGTTGCTCCTCCAACTATGCAGGTAGCTACCTTAATCCTCATTGTAGCTGTAGCCGAACAAGGTTATGGAACAAAGAATCTTTTTCAGGTATCACAACCTAAGCCAGTTGAACCAGGGTCGAAGATAACCAAAAAAGAAGAGGAAGTACCACTTAACAATGCGCTGGATGTATTGAAGGCTGTACTTCCCCGTCCTACCCCTCAAACCCCATGGCAAAAATACAAAGACGAACAAGCAAAGGCACGGCCTGCTACGTTGGCTGACCTTAAGTCAGCCAGAGAACGGACCGCTCCTGCTGTTGTACCCCATGTGCCTCATCAACCAGAACCCAAACCATCCACACTGAAACTCTCGCAAATCTTAATTCCTCACCATCCCTTCGAACCGGAGTTGATCCTGATTCCGGCTGGTGAGTTTCTGATGGGGACCGATCCTAAAAAGGATAAGATTTTTATTGAAGCGAAAAAAATCTACAAGGACAACAAATTGGTAACTACTGCACTTAATAGTGAACAGCCACAACACCGACTGTACTTGCCCGACTACTATATGGCCAAAACCCCGGTAACCAACGCCCAGTATGCCGCCTTTGTACAGGCCACGGGCTACCAAACACAGGCCGAGAAAGCCGGCAGCGGTTGGGTCTGGAAAGATTCGAAGTGGCAAGAAGTCAAACGGGCGAATTGGCAGCACCCCACCGGCCCCGACAGTGATATCAGCCAAAAGAGCGATCACCCGGTGGTGCAGGTTAATTTGGATGACGCGGTAGCCTACTGCCGCTGGCTGACCGAGGTGACCGGGAAAGCGTGTCGGCTGCCTACGGAGGCAGAGTGGGAGAAAGCGGCCCGGGGCACAGGCGGCTGGATCTATACCTGGGGGAACGAGTGGGATGCCAAGCGATGTAATACCGAAGATGGCGGACCGGACGATACTACGTCGGTAGGAGCTTACCCGGAGGGCGCCAGCCCGTACGGGGTGCTGGATATGGCGGGCAATGTCTGGGAGTGGACGGTGAGCCTGTGGGGAGCGGAGCTGGAAAAACCAGATTTCAAGTATCCGTACGATGCGAATGACGGCCGGGAGGCGTTAGAAGCCGGTGACGAAATCAGACGGGTACTACGGGGCGGGTCGTTCTGCAATTTCCGATACGGCGCTCGCTGTGCCTGCCGCGGCTGGTACGGCCCGTACTTTCGGGACTCCAATTCGGGTTTTCGGGTGGCGGTCTCCCCCGTTTTGTAGGGAGAGCCTTGTATAATTCGCCGTAAAACCTGCTGTCAACGAATTGCTACGCATAACGAATAAACGAATTGCTCCGCAAACGGCGCAAATTCGTTTTTTCGTTGGGCGAAGCAGCCCGCCCAGAAATTACAAAACAGCACCAGCTCAATCAGGCTAGCACCATTTATTGGAACTTAATAAATTATTTGACACATAAATGCTCGGAGGGGATTGGCAAATTCCCGTTTTTTGGCCTGGATTTGTCAATCCAGGCCGAGCACCCGATATGTCAACTATTTAATTAAAGTCCGATATAAAGCCCTGTTCACTAGCACGGTGATTCGTGATTCTATTGGCAAACTAGCCGGGACTGCGGCCCAGGACCGAGGCTAAAGCCATCGGTCTGAGAGAGCGAAGCCCTGGCGGGCTGGCTTTTAGCTCGAAGAGCTTTACCCTTTCAGTGCGGCGGCTCCAGCCCCGCACCTTCTCAAATTTGAATTTGCCAACAGACTAATAACCCAAAAAGTGAAGGTTGGGGCGTGGCATCCTACCGAATCGTCACTTCCCCCACCAGTGCCGTATCCCCACCCTCGCCGGCCGTAAGCGGCAGGCGGTCCCCTGTAACCGGATAATACCAGCCGACGACAAGACGATATTGGCCCGCAGCGAGAGAATCGGGCAGGGGGATAGCCTGGCTGTCGGCGACGGTCCGGCGGGGCTGCCAGGCAGAGGTGGGCAGATAGCCGAGTTGATCCTGCGGTGTCCAATCCAACTGGGCGGCGATGTTGTTATTTTCATCCAGCAAGTGGGCAAAGGTCTTTAGATCAACGGTGATAGGCGCGCTGCTCTGCCAGTAGAGGGTAAAGGGCAAGGACTCGCCGGGTTTGAGCGAGGCGATGGGCAGGTCGAGGCCGGTGAGATTGATCAGATTCCAGAATTGCGCCTGGCGGAGTTGAGAGGGTGGGGCCGGCGGGGGTATGACCGCCTCATAAGTGTGCCGCCCGGTGCGGACAAAGCTGCCCAATCTGGCCCAGGTTTTATTCTCAAAAAGGTAGAGCGAGTCGTCAGCCTGGGTGATGGGCAATCGCTCTGACACCTGGTCCCAGGCTTCTTCAGACACACCCACCGCCAGGGTGAATCCCTGGCCCAAATCCCAGGGCAGGGTCCGGATCAAGATAATTTCATCAGGCGACCAGCGCGTGGTGGGATACCAGAG
>CAZUNT010000168.1:0-16023 GCA_964622215.1 uncultured Caldilineaceae bacterium | reverse complement strand
GGTTCCTATAACGTAAGTGTGACCGCTAATTGTGGAACAAGCACAGGTCAAGTTGCCTTCCCATCAGGTAATGTAACTCGCCAAGTACGATGTTAAATGGGGCATAGCACCAGTTTAAAAATATGCAACTACCGTACAACTTTCCTACCCGTTTCAAAACCCCATTGACAAAGATGTTTTTATCCTTTATACTGAATCACGAAAAATGGTCGTTCTCAATTACTGAAAGGACGTCCGATGCTGGCAACAACCCCAATCTTTTCACAAAATAACGGCCTGCGCTTGCACTACAAAACCTCCTCCTCTGGTTTTCTCATCTCTCTAATTCTCATTCTCCCATCCTATCACCTGGCTCGGTGAGACATCTCCCTGATTTCAGGGGGTTTCTTTTTTTATAGTAGAAATATATATTTTCACAAAGGAGAGTGACCTTATGGCCGACGAAATCAAAGCAGATTATGACCAACTGGAGCAAATAGCCAATAAGTTTGCCCACCAGTCCCAGGAAATTCAGCAGATGATGCAGCAGGTTCGGGGCGGCATGGATAAGCTTTACGACGATTGGATTGGCCGCGGCTCGAAGGCCTTTTTCAGCGAGATGCGTGATGATATTATACCGGCTGTAACAAGGTTACAGCAGGCCCTCGAAGAGGCCAGCCGCGTTACCAAAGAGGTTGCGCAGACCATGCAGCAGGCCGACGAAGAGGCCAGTTCGCCTTTCCGCACTAGCTGAAATTGAAGAGAGCAACTGGATACACCACGATAAAAAAGTGACGAATGAATAGTAATTAGTGACCAGTGCTTAGTAATCAGTCGTCAGACTATTCATTATTCACTACTAACTAATCACCATTTTCTTAGGAGGCTATAATGACCGAAGAAATCAAACTTGTCTACGCCACAGCCGAAGATATGATCCGTATCTTTGACCAGGGGGTGCAGCAGCTCCACGAAACCAACCGAGAAATGCAGGGCATCGCCGGTATGCTGCAAGAAGGCGCCCTATTGGGACAAGGCGGCACGGCTTTTAATGAGGCCATTCGAGGTAAACTCTGTCCGGCCATTGCTAAACTAGCTCAGAAATTCCAGGAGCTATCCGGCGACGTCCAAAAGGCCATAGAGTACATGCAAGAGGCCGACCGAACATCTAAGGGCAAGTTTTAAATTAATTTAAGGAGGCTTAACCATGCCATTCGGCGCTATCAAAAAAGCACTAATACGCCTGGCGCGCCAGGTCGTACAAGGGGTTTTGTCGCAACTAATGCAACAACTAAATATCGTGCGGGAAGCTGCCCTGGCTCCCATGCGGATGATCGTCCAGCAAGTGGTTGGCGGAGTCTGGAAGGGTGATGGAGCTAATGCCTTCGTTGAGGAGGTGTCCAGCCTGATGATTCCCGGCGTTGGCCAGGTAGCCGATCACATTACCATTATGCACCGGAATTTGCAGCGAGCCGTTGACGTGATTGATCGGGCCGATCAGCAGGTCAACACCAAGGTCAATTCGTTGGCCGATGTCTTTGGCGCGATTTATAACGGTTAACGTCTGCATATACTGGATAAAAAAGATAACAATGATAGCAGGAGGACATAATTATCCTGTCTACTGTCTACCGTCTACCGTCTACTATTTTTAGAGGAGGAATTCCATGGCCGAAGAAGTATATATGGATGTGCCGGAAGTACGCAACATTGCCAAAAAATTCGACGAAATCAGCGATGTCTTAAACGCTGTGGCCAAAGTATTGGAAGGTTTGTTAATGGTTTTGAAAGCGACTGCCTTTATCGGGCTGGTTGGCGGCTATATATTGATTCAATTTATTGAGATGATCAAGCCCAAAATTGAGGAAATGGCTCAAAAATGCGCCGAGCTGTGTAAAGACGTCAATGCCTCGGTGGATGCTTACGAGCGGGGTGATGCTCTCGGAGCGACCCGTTTTTATTAAACCGCGTCATGATGATGGCAGCAAAAAGGCGGATTTGAAGGTTCTTCAAATCCACCTTTTTGCTGTCCTGAGCAGAACTTGCTCGACACGGATTTGGACACGGATACAGGATTAAGCAGGCTAAAATCCGTGTACCCGTGCAAAAAATCCGGGTCAGGTTTTACATAAAATTATTAAACGACACCGCCACGGCGATAAGAAAAGCAATGGTGAGTAAAGCAGCCACGATGATGAGTAGGGTTTTTAAGCTGGGCCAGCGGCTCTTTTTTTCGGGCGGGAGGGTGCCAAAGTAGTCCAGCAATTGTTTAGCCAAAACAGTGGCGTCTTGCTGGCGCTGGGTGATTTCGGGATCAACCGCTTTAATAGCTATATCCGCCACCATTTTTACGTCTTCCACCCGGTTCATCGGCGCCATGCGGTTACGCTGGACCGCTCGATATACCTCGGCGTCACTTTGCAATTTAAAGCTAAAGGCAGGTTCGCCCACCAATAACTCGTATAAAATCAAACCTAGACCGTATACATCGGTGGCATATTCTGGCCGGATTTTGCCGTTGCTGAGCAGTTCCGGGGCTGTATAGGCCGGCAGGGTAAAAAAGCGATACCAATGGGCATTGATATGGGCGGCGTCGCTGACCAAGCCCAGGTCAAACAATATAATCCGGGGAATGTTGGGTTTTTCGTCAAAACGGACTAAAACCATGTCGGGGCTGAGACCGAAGTGATATAAACCCTTACTGTGTAGAAAGGCCATGGCGTAGGCCAGGCTCAGCACAATCCAGCAGATGTGATTAATCCAGAGCTGGGGATTTTCGGTAATGATGTCACGGAGCGGCTCACCCTCGACGTGTTCAAATAGATAAAAATAGAGTAAATGCCCGCGCAGCATGGTTTTGCCGTAAGCATCTAGCTTGAGGGTGGTATTAGCATAGGGCGGTAGCAGCACGGGCAGATATTTACTCTGGCTCTTGTTAAGCTGAATATCGCGGAGGAACTCGGCTTCTCGTTTGAGACGCTCTTTGTTTTCGGCGCCAGGGTGAGCCACTTTCAGAAAAACCGTTTTTTTCTGGTGGGTGGCTTCGTAAAGCACCGACGAGCGTAAAACGATGACCGGTTTGACGATTTCGATGTCGCCCAGCCACTCACCGTAACCCAAAATTGTAGGCGACATTTCGGCCGGGCAGAAGGTTTCCTGACAGTAAAGATTTGTGTCAGGAGAAGTTCGGTCGCATAACAAACAAACCTGTTTCATCGTTGCCCTCCTACGAATATTCATGAACACTTTTACGCTATCTAAAGTACCGTCATTTTGATTAGCTGTCAAGTCCCCCTTAAGACCTGACAGGTTTTAGAAACCTGTCAGGTCTTAAAACTGGCGAGAGGATTAATGAACGAACCCATTTATATTGATCGTCCCCCCCGGATTCAACCGGAGTTGCCCTTCGACGAGATCGAAGTCCCCGGTCCCCCGGAAAAAGATGAAGAAGGGTACGCCCGTCTCATCCAGGTCGGCCTGCCTATGCTGACTATCATCGGCTACATCCTGGTCGGCATGTTGAGCGGCAGCGGGCGGAATCCTGCCTTTATCCTCCCAATGGCTCTGTCGGTGTTGGCCTCGGTCGCTTTTTCCATCTACAGCTACCGCAAGGAAAAGCAGAAGCAGGCGGAGGTTGAAAAAGGGTATGAGGAGCGCCTGACCGAACTCTACAAAGAGATGCACAATTACCACGACATGCAGCGGCGCTTCTACCGCTACAACTACCCGGATCGCCTGACCACCTTCCGCATTGTCCATAACGCCCGCCGGGAAATCGAAAAGGAGGAACGAACACTGCGCGCCGAGGCCCGGCTGTGGGAACGACGGGTCACCGACGACGATTTTGGCGTAATCCGCCTGGGCATGGGCACGCTGCCTTCAACCGTCACCTACGTTTTAGGCAAAGTGGAGAATTTTGAAGACCCCCAGGTACGCGAGGCCATGAAGCTGGTTGAAGACTCTCGCTTCGTCCCCGACATCCCGGTAATTGTCTCGCTGCGCCCCCCCCGTGAGGAAGACAAGAAAAAAGAGGAAACCGAGGACAAAGATGCAGGGGAGAAAGAAGAGAAAAAGTTCCGGGCCAGCTTGACCCCGGCCATCCACGCCCTGGGCATCGCCGGAGAGCGCCAGTCGGTTTACGAATTTGTGCGGTCGATGCTGGGCCACTTTGTGGTTTTTCACGCGCCTATGGACGCCCGGCTATACCTTCTAGCCACCAGTAAAAAAGAGTGGACCTGGACCGCTCCCCTGCCCCATAGCCAGGCCGATGACTTCGGTCAGTATCGTTGCTTTGTGGAAGACATCAAAGAGGACGAGGGCGAAAAAGCTTTTGACGACGACGACGAAGGCGAAATTGAGCAATTCCTGGAAGGCATCCGCAAGATTCTGGCCCAACGCAAGATTCGACTGCAAGACAAAGAACAGAACGAGGGCAAAGACGATCCTACCCTGCCGTTTTTGCTGGTGGTGGTTGACCTGCTCGACGCGGCCTCGGCTAAAGATTCACCTCTGCAAAAGTTGGAATCGGATGCGGCCATCTCGATTCTGCTGGAAGAGGGCGCGTTGTTAGGTGCGGCTGTCGTCTTTTTAGTGCCGGAACGGAGCAAAATCCCCAGTGGCTGCCAGGGGGTGATCGAAATCGAAAAGACGACCCCGGCCACCAACAGCAAAAGCCAGCAATTCCAGAGACTCCACTTCCGTTATGCCGAAGTAGGGGTGAACACCTTCCGCTATGTTGGCGAGGCCGATTACGTCGCCAAACCCGACGAGATGAGCGCCCTGGCCCAATCTCTGGCCCAACTCAATGTCCGGCAGGGCTTTGGGGCCAACCTGGCTAACGCCGTCCCCTTCCTTGATCTGATGGGGTACGCCTCTGCCCACGCGCTCCTCAAAGATTCCTGGCGCAAATGGCAAGACAGCACTCAGCCCAAGTACGCCAACTGGCTGCGGGTCAAGTTGGGCCTGATGTCGGGCAACAAGCCCCGCACGATGGTCTTTTCAGCCAAGCGGGATGGTGTGCATGGCATGGTGGCCGGAAGCACCGGCTCCGGTAAATCGGAACTGTTGATTTCGCTGATTACCGGCATGGCCGTTACCTACGACCCGACCGTACTTAATTTTGTATTGGTAGATTACAAGGGCGGCGGCGCGTTCAAAGGTTTTGACGAGCTGCCCCACTGCGTGGACATCATCACTAATTTGCAGGGCGAAGGTGTGACCCGTATGTTCACCGCTATCCAATCCGAGATGATGCGCCGCCAGGCCCTTAACGCCGAAACCGGCACCAAGAACATCGTGGATTATCGCCAGAAGGGGCTGCACAAAACCTACTATCCTTACCCCTTCCTGTTCATTATTATTGACGAATTTGCCGAGATGATCGCCGACCGGGCCGAATTCCGGGGGCAGTTGGAGAGTATTACCCGCGTCGGGCGGGCGCAGGGGGTATCGCTGATTTTGGCGGCCCAGCGGCCCAGCGGCGTGACCGACCAGATGCGCTCCAATATCAAATTCCGCATCTGCCTGCGGGTGGAAACCCCCGGCGAAAGCCGCGAAATGCTGCGCCGCACCGACGCCGCCTTCCTGCCGGGCGGGATTCCCGGCCGGGGCTACTTGCAGGTCGGCAACGAGGAAATCGAACTCATCCAAGTGGCCTACACCGGCGACAAGTATATTGACCCGAATCGCACGCCCCAGGCCAGGGTTATCTGGCCGGGTCGGGGCGATACCTACGATGCCTCGCAAGACCAGGAGCCACCGGAGCTGTACCGGGCGCTGGTGACTATGCTTGACCAGATGGCCCGCGAGCACGGCATCGAAAAGCAGCGCGCTCCCTGGCCGGATTTTCTACCCGCGCACCTGTTCCTGTCGGAACTCCTGGTATCGCCCGACCCCAAGCTCAAGGCGGTCACATCCGACGAATACCTGGTTGAAGTGGACAAAATTATGCTGGGCCGGGAGCGTGACGCCGCGCTGACCCTGAACCCGGCTTTGAACAAGTGGCTCAACGGCGAAATCGGCTGGCTGGAACGACAGGATTGGGAAAATTACGCCGTACGCCCGGTGGTCGGCCTGGTGGATAATCCTTATGCCGCCAAACAGGTGCCGTTGGTGATTGATTTGCCACGCGGGCATGTTGCCCTTTTTGGCGCGTCGGGCTGGGGCAAAACCACTTTTGTGCGCAGTTTGGTGGTCAGCCTGACCGCTACCCACTCGCCCGACCATCTACACGCCTATGTACTGGATTTGGGCGGGCGTAACCTGGGCGTGTTGAGCCAATTGCCTCACATCGGCGCGGTCATCAGCCCCGATGAGGAAGGCTACGAGGAGAGGGTCGAGCAACTGCTGCGCGAACTGGAAGATATTGTCGAGAAACGCAAGACAATTCTGAGCAATGCCGGCCTACCCGACCTCTACAAGTACAATGAGACCCATCCCAACAACCCCGAACCGGCCATCTTGGTCGCCATCGACAACTTCCTCGAGTTCAGAGAAACCTTCGGCAGTGAAGATGATAACGTAGAGAGCGTGCTGACCAAGTTCGTCGGCCTGGTGCGGCAGTCCAAACCCTACGGCATCCATTTTGTCATCACCGTCAACCAATTCAACGACCTATCCAACCAACTATACAGCCTGTTCACCGAACGGCTAACCCTAAAACTGGCCGATACCACCGAGTACCGGGCCATTGTCGGCGGCGCGGTGTCCGATGTGGGCGGCGGGCCGGGTCGGGGTTACGTCAAAATCGGCCACCTGCCGCTAAGTTTCCAGGTAGCCCAGCCGATTGATTTGCGCCGCGAGGGCCTGGAAGAGCAAGCCAACGAAACCCGCGAGCTAGAGCAATTGGCCCAAACGATGAAAGATTTTATGGCCGGCTCCGACCACGTCTACCGGGAGCCGGTGCGTATCGACGCCCTACCCAAGGCTATCCTGTTCAAGCAAATCCTGGCCCGCAAATTGGGTTTGGAACTGGATGAGAATTTTTTGAAATATTTACGGGTGCGGACGGCCGAACAGTGGCAGGACAGCCTCAACGCGGAGCTGGCCGACTGGCTTAAAGTGACCATCGGCGTAATTTCGGGCAATCGCCTACGCGAAATGCACTTTGAGGCCAAGAAAGACGGCGTCCACGGCATGATTGCCGGCGGCACCGGGTCGGGTAAATCAGAACTGCTGATGACTTTGATCGTTGGCCTGGCCCTGAACTACGACCCCAGCGTGTTGAACTTTGTGCTGGTCGATTACAAGGGCGGTGGAGCATTTATGCCCTTCAAAGATTTGCCCCACTGCGTCGACATCATCACCAACCTCAACAAGTCGGCGGTGCGGCGGATGTTTACCGCCATCAATGCCGAAATGCAGCGCCGCCAAAAACTCAACGCCGATACCGGGACCAAAGATATTGTCGAGTACCGGGCCAAGGGGCTGCACCTCAGCCACGAACCCTATCCCCATCTATTCATTATCATCGACGAATACGCCGAGATGATCACCGACAGCCCCGAATTTAAGGACGAACTGGAAAGTATCACCCGCGTAGGCCGGGCGCAGGGTGTTAATTTGCTCCTAGCCTCACAACGACCCGTCGGCGTAACGGACCAAATGCGGGCCAATATTAAATTCCGTATCTGCTTGCGGGTGGAAGGGGTAGATACCAGCCGCGAAATGCTGCGCCGTTCCGATGCCGCCTTTTTACCCAACGGGATGCCGGGGCGTGGCTACTTGCAGATCGGTAACGAAAATATCGAACTCATCCAGGTGGCCTATACCGGTGAAACCTATGAATACGCCGAAGTACCCGAAGGCGGACGAGCGCCCAAGTTTTACGATGTGGTGGTGGACCTGTGCAACGAACTACTCCGGGGTGAGCGTCCGCGCACGCCGTGGCCACCTTTCCTGCGCACCAAACAAACTCTGTCCAGCCCCCTGACCGAAGCCTATATGGATCGAGACTATGAGCCGCTGCTGGCACTGGGCAAGTACAGCAATATGACCTGTCTCAATCCTTTTATCGGCGATTGGCTGCAAGGCCGGGTTGGCTGGCTTGGCATGAACTGGAACAAAACGGCCATGCGGGCTATCGCCGGGCTGGCCGACGATCCCTACAACGCTCGCCAACTGCCACTGGTCGTCGACGTGACCAAAGGCCACGTGGTCATCTTTGGCGCATCGGGGTGGGGCAAAACCACTTTTATGCGCACCCTGATTGTCAGCCTGGCTGCCACCCACACCCCCTCTGAATTTCAAACGCACGTGCTCGACCTGGGCGGTCGCAGCCTGGAAGCTTTAAGAGCCTTGCCACACGTCGGCACGATCATCATGCCCGACGAACGCGGCTACGAAGAGCGGGTGCAGCAGCTTTTACGCGAACTCAACGACGTGGTGGACGAGCGTAAGCGTCTCTTCAGCGAGGCCGGCGTCTCCACCCTGTACGAGTACAACAGCAGTCATTCTGAAAAGGTCGAACCGGCCATCCTGATTATCATCGACAACTTTGCCGAATTTATCGAAACCTTCGGCGGGGGCGGCGACAAGGATGAAGAAGACAGCCTATTGGAAGCCTTTGTACTGCTGATGCGGCAGGCCAAAGCCTACGGCCTGCACTTCGTCATCTCGGTCAGCCGCCTTAACGAACTATCCAGCAAACTCTACAGCTTGTTCACCGAGCGCCTGACCCTGCGCCTGTCCGATGCCGGCGACTACCGGGCCATTGTTGGCGGGAATATCCCGGAAATTGACGAAACGCCGGGCCGAGGTTACGTTAAAGCGGGCCGCCAGCCGTTAGAGTTCCAGATTGCCGTCGGCGTGGGTGAGTTTGACGAGCAGGGCCAGCTCAAGTCGGAATTGCAGCTTATCCGCCAACTGGGCCAGCAGATGAACAACCTGGGCCGCAAAGTCTGGTCGGGCAAGGAGCCGTTCAGGATCGACGCCCTGCCCAAATCCTCTTCCTACCGCCAGGTATTGGCCGAAATGCTGCACCTCAGCCAGGAAAAAACCTTCCTGCCCGAACTGCTAGCGGCGACGCGCCAAAAATGGGCCATTACCGGCTCCGCCGAACAGGCCGACTGGCTGGCGGTCACGTTGGGTATCACCTCCGGCAACCGCAAACGGACCCTGCACTTTTCGGCCAAAACCGACGGCGTCCACGGCATGATTGCCGGCGGCACCGGGTCGGGCAAATCCGAATTGCTGATGACGATGATTGTCGGCCTGGCTCTGAACTACTCGCCGGACATCCTCAACTTTGTGTTGGTTGATTACAAAGGCGGCGGCGCGTTTAAGCCCTTTGAACGGTTACCTCACTGCGTAGACATCGTCACCAACCTGAACAAAGCGGCAGTCGCCCGCATGTTCACCGCCATCAACGCCGAAATTCGCCGCCGCCAGGCCCTCAACGCCGAAACCGGGACCAAGGATATTATTGAATACCGACGCAAGGGCCTGCACCTGACCTACCAACACTATCCGCACCTGTTCATCATCATTGACGAATACGCCGAAATGATTGACGACAACCCGGAGTACCGGGCCGAACTGGAAAGTATCACCCGTGTGGGCCGGGCGCAGGGGGTCAACCTCTTCCTGGCCTCACAGCGGCCCAAGGGCGTCACCGACCAGATGCGAGCCAACATCAAATTCCGTCTCTGCCTGCGGGTGGAGCAAATTGATACCAGCCGCGAGATGCTACGCAAACCCGACGCCGCGCTGCTGCCGAATGGCATTCCAGGCCGGGGTTACATCCAAGTGGGCAATGAAAACCTGGAACTCATCCAGGTGTCTTATACCGGTGAACCGCAGCCCGACGAGCGCGACGCACCGGTGCTTTGGCCGGAGCACATCCAAGAGGGAGCAGTTCCGGCGGCGGAAGATGTGCCCAAGTTGTTTGACCAGGTGGTGAATATCTGCTCCGAGCTGGTGAACTGGCAGATGGCCCCCAAGCCCTGGCCGGGTTTCCTGCCGAATATCTTCAGCCTGCAATCGCCCCTGTACGACGCTCAGAAAAATACCACATTCACCCTGACCACCATCGTCACCGACTGGCTCAACGGCGACACCGAGAGGTTGTGGCCGGGGGTGGATTGGCGCAGCGGGGCCATGCGGCCCGTCGTCGGCCTGGTAGACGACCCCGCCGAAGCCCGGCAGTATCCGCTGCATTTCGACCTCAACCGCTATCACCTGGCCGTTTTTGGCGACTCCGGCCTGGGTAAGACATCTTTCCTGCGTACTCTGCTGGTTAGCCTGGCAACGACCCACTCGCCCGACGAGTTCCACGCCTACGTGCTGGACCTGGGTGGGCGCAACTTCCGCAGCCTGGAAGATTTGCCCCACCTGGGCGCGGTCATCTACGCCGACGAAGAGGCTTATGAGGAACGGCTGCAGCGGTTGCTGGATAAGCTGATTCGTATGACCGAAGAACGCCAGCAAATTTTGAGCAACGCCGACGCCAATAATCTCTACGAATACAACGAGCGTAACCCTGAGCAAAAATTACCGGCGGTGCTGGTAGTCATCGACAACTTTGCCGAGCTGCAAGAAAACTACGATATCCTGGTCGAAAGCACCATTCTCCCCCTGGTACGCCGTTCCTTGAGCATGGGAATCACTTTTGTGGTAGCGAGCAACGTGCCCAACAACATGCCCAGCAAGTTGTACAATCTTTTCGGTGAGCGCATCACCTTCAAACAGTCCAACGCGGATCGCTACATGGACATTGTCGGGCGTGGGGCCATTGAGATTGACGATATTCCGGGACGCGGTTACATCCGGGTGGGCAAGTCACCGCTGTTGTTCCACACAGCCCTGCCGGTGGGCCTCTTCAGCGAGGCAGATGGCCGCGACCGGCTGGCCGAGGCCGAAGAGCTACGTTTGCTAGCCCGATCGATGCGGGAACACCTGGCAGCGGGGAAGACGACCTGGCGGAGCAAGCCCGACCGCATCGAAATCCTGCCGGATATAGTCTCCTTGCGGGCGATGCTGGAGCAGGTAGATGGCGCTCAGCCGCAACACCTCCGGGCAATTCTGGGGCAGGATGCCAGCTTACAGCCGGCCCTGTTTGATCTCAAACGGATGGGGCCGCACTTTATGGTTGTCGGTCCGCCGCTGTCCGGCAAAACGACGATTTTGTATAACTGGGTGATCACTCTGGCTTCTCGCCACTCGCCTCAACAGGTCAAGCTGGTGCTGGTTGACCTGCAAAACAAATTCGCCAAGTACGGCGGCAAACACAAGCTGGATGAACTGCCTCACGTGCTGGCCGTGATTACCGAGTTTGAACAGGTGGAGGCGTTGGTGGCTAACCTGAAGGCCGAATGTGAAGTACTGACCACCCAAGCTCCCGGCCACGAGGTTTTTGTGTTGATTGACAATTACGATGACTTTAGCGAAGAAATCGAGAAAAACCGGGATTTGCCCCGCGATCTGGCCGCGATGGCCCGGCGCTATGGCGGCGACGGCCTGCATTTTATTATCTCCTGCGCCCTCGACAGCGGCCTCAGCGACCTGAAGCGGCGGGTTCAATCGTCCAACTACGGCATTGGCTTACGTGTAGCCCAAGCGGTCGAAGCGTTACGGGTGTCGCGCACCCCGGCGGCTATGCGCGAAAAGGAAGTGGGGGTGGGGCGCGGCTTTATCGTCAAATCCGGCCAGCCGACCATGATCCAGGTGGCGAGTCCTTACGAAGGTTGGGGTCTCGCTTCGGCTAACGGTGAGGGAGAGGATGAAGAAAAAGTCGCCCGCACCCTGGACCTATGGGTAGAGCAAATTCTGGCCCAATATCCCGGCCAACGAACGGCCTGGTCAGGCCAGGCCGCCGGGGCAGTCACCTCCACCTCAACGGCTGTCCCACAGCAGAGTAAAAAGGCGGCCCGTATACTGGCAATCCTCCAACAGAGCATACGCCGGGAAGTGGAACGTTTCAAGGAAAACAACGGGGCGAGCGAACTGGTGGCCGTCAAGCTGATGGAAATGAATCCGGCCAGTTGGAACGACGAAAACGTGTTGATAGAGCTACTGAAGGAACTGTGGAAACAAGAAAAGAAAGCCAGCGGCCTGCCGGAAGAAGTGGTCAACAGCCTATTCAGTGTGATGGACGACGAGTCGATTATGCAGGAAATTGAAGCCTCGTTCGAGGAAGAAGGATAAGGAGCCATCTTATGAGCCAAACCCGGCTTGATTTGCGGATCGATGTTTTTGAAAAAGCCAATCAGCGTGCCCTGGCGATGCCCAATCTAACCCCACCGGAACTGATCGAGGCCATTTTGTTGGAATTTCGGGAGTTGGAATATTTGAGCAACAAACCGGCGGATTATCTGCTGATCAAGGCCAAAGCCCCCTGGAAAATGAAGACCCGCTGCAGAAGCAGCTTGTGAATGGGGGACAGCTTACTTTGTTTGAAAAGGAGCTGCCTCTCCCGGCCGGGACACACCGCTTCAGCCAGCCGGTCTATCTGCGGGAGCAGGCCAGCGGCCGAGTGTATAAATTACACTGGCAGCCCGCCCTGATTGGCCGACCCGACCAAAGCCAGCCGCATAATGACTGGATAGCCGTGAACCTGGAAGCCCACCCTGCCGGCCTGCGAGTGTCGCGTCGCCAGGCTCAAATTACCGAGGAGGGAGGGCAGTATTTTATCGAAAGCCTGTCCAAAAATCCAACTTCAATCAAAACCGGTGAAGGCAAAACCGTTTCCGTTGAAGCCAGCAAACACCCCCTCCATCACGGCGACATCATTTATTTTGATCGCAGCAATATTGCCTTGAAATTTATTGTCCGACCCTAAAAGAGGAGCTCGACCATGACAGACATCACTCAAGTAGACTTTGACGGGTTACAGAACATAGCGGTTAAGTTTAAGCAGCAATCGGAAGACGTGTCACAGATGTACCAATCTGTGCAACAAGGCATGAACCGGCTCAGGTCCGATTGGATTGGCCGTGGCTCCGAAGCCTTTTTCAAAGAAATGGAAGGTGAAATTTTACCGGCCGTCCGCCGCCTGATTGAAGCCCTGGCTCTGGCCGGGCAGGTGACGAACGAAATCGGCCAGGTGATGCACCAGGCTGACGAGGAAGCCTCTTCTCCCTTTAAGAATGAAAGCGGGGCGGGTGTTGGAGCTGGGGGTCTGACGGGCGCTGGTGGGGCGAATGGTGGTGGAGCTTCAATTGGGGCAGGCATAGGCGCGGCTATAGGTGAAGGTGCGACGGCAGGAGCGGGTGAGGGGGCCAGTCCGCTTGGAGGTGCAGCCGGTGGCAACGATTATGGAATTCCGAGCAACTGGTTGGCGGGTGTAACCAATTCGCTTCAGGGCTATATGCAGAACAATGCCAACGATTTTGGCATTCCTCATAACTGGCTCTCCGGCGTCACCGAGGGCTTGGGTGATTCGGCGGGCGGAGAGGTGAGCGACCAGGCAGCGGAGGGAGGTCAAGCTGGCGCTGGCGGAAGCTCTGGTGGTGGGTCCGGTGGCGGTTCTGGGGGTGGATCGGGCGGCGGTGAGAGCGGCGCGGGTAGCGGGGCCGGCGGAGGAAGTGGAACGGAGGCGGGTGAAGTTCCACCTGCTTACGGCGGCGCTGGCGGCAGCTCCCCCTCGCAAGCAGATATTAGCAGCCCGTATTCTAGCCCCGGTGATTTTGCCCGCAGTTTCGGGGGAGGCGGCGGAGGGATCGGAGCGGGTTCCGAGGCGGCTGCCGCCCAGTCGGGTCCACTGCAATACCAGCCGTTTGGTGGGGGTGGCGGAACTGCAGGAGGTACCGGCTCCGCGAGGATGATCGGCGGTAGTGGCCCCGGCGCGCCGGGCGGTGGCTCGGCAGGGGGGGCAGAGCAGGGGGGAATGGCTGGATTACCTTTTGGCCTGGCGGCCATCAGCCCCTTTGTAGCTTTGTTGGGCAAAGCTATTAAGGATAAATCGAGCGAAAAATCATAGCTTTTGTAAACAGGAGTACGTGAATGAACGGAAACGATACCTCAGAATCGATCCAAATTTTGTTATCACGAGAAGAGTTGCTGTTTGTTTTAAACTTGCTCCAGGCAGGGTTTATTCCCGGCCTAGATAATGATCCGCTCGGTGAATTAACCGCCGAACAGCAGGCCTTTGCCCTCACCGTGGCCGGACGGGCTTTACGAGCGCGGGAACTGGCCCAACTACACCCCGATGGTCAGTGGGTGGTTCATAATAATCTACTCCTGGCTGTTGGTGGATGCGCTTATGCCCAGGAGATTATCTCGGTGTACCATTGGCCGGCTAATGACGCGGTTCCCCAGCGTTTCTTTGGCCACGTGCGTGAAGATAATATTGTCACCCACACTCGTCCGGCGGACGTATTACACCGGTTCTCGTTGCTACCGTCTAAAGACCAGCTTATTAGCCAGGTTTTGGCGATATGTGAATTTGAGGATGGGGCAACTTCATCGCCCCAGGAATTGGCCGTGTCGAGTGGAGATTTTGTCAAAGTTCGAGACTTGGCCGGCGCTGGTGACACGACGGGGGCGATGGATATGTTAGTGGCCAATGGGGCATTACCCGAAACGGCCCAGGCGTTTGTGGCTACTCTAGCTGATTCAGCGCGAGTTTCGATTCTGCAAATAGTTAAGCAGCCTGCTGATGGGTCAATCCAAAAACGGGATTTTACCGTACTACAAAACGACCAGCAATCCTGGTTGATCAACGCTCCGGCGAACGATACGGATGGTGCTCTGCTATCGGTTAGAACTACAACCAGGGCTGAAATTGCATCCTTACTATCCGAGTGGTTATAACTTCCATTCAATCACCAACTTCCTATATTCGATCCAATACATTACCACCATCGAGGCGGCGCTGAGTAGCGCAAATCCACCCACCAAAGGAAGAATCGTGCCGTTGTAACTCTGGCCGATCAGGATTCCCAGCAGCAGTGAAATTAACGTGGAAAGCGATCCTACCACTGCGGAGCCTATGCCTGCAATGTGTCCCAGGGGTTCCATCGCCAAAGCGTTCATGTTTCCAAACAGTATGCCAATACAAAAAAACGATGCCAGAAAATAAATCATTAAGGCCCATAAGGGGGGGTGGCCCGCTAACACAGCGGCAATCGTCCCAAAAATAAACGAGAGCACCCCTAGAGTCCGCAGCGCCAACCGGGCTAACCGGCGCATGCCGTAGCGCATCACCAGCCGGGCATTCAGAAATGAGGCACTGCCGATGGCCAACGCCAAGATTGCAAAATAGAATGGAAACAGCCGCCCCAGCCCATATTGTACCTGGAATACTTGCTGCGCCGAATTCAGATAGCCATTGAATGCGCCAGAAATAAGTCCGGCCGCCACGGTGTAACCTAAGGCCGGGCGGTTGGCGAAAATCTCGCGAGTAGCCGGTGTTATTCGGGCTAAGGTGAAGGGAATACGTCGGCTGGGGGCTAAGGTTTCCGGTTGTCGAAGGGCGAACCAACTGGCGGCGATAAGCGCCAGCACCAGAAAAGCCCCAAAGATAGCTCGCCAATTGGCTACGATCAGCATCATTTGTCCAAATAGGGGGGCAATGACCGGCACCAAGATAAATACTGCCGACACAAACGACATCACCCGAGCCATCGCCCGCCCCTCATACTGGTCTCGGATCATGGCTACGGTTACGATCCGCGGCCCGGCTGCTCCAATGCCTTGCATAACTCGTCCGATTAGCATCATTGAAAAACTGGTGGCAAAGAACGCCATGAGGCAGCCCAGGATAAACAACCCAAACCCAATATAGATTGTCAGCTTGCGGCCTATACTATCGGACAGAGGGCCATAAATGATTTGACCCACGGCCAGGCCGAGAAATAACAAAGAAATAATTAGTTGGTTATCATTATCTCGTTGGACGTCAAGTTCTTTACCGATCTCAGGTAATGCCGGGAGCATGGCGTCAGTCGACAGCGCAACCAGGCAAGTCATCAGCGCCATCAGTACGACGAATTCAGCAAAATGGACAGGTTTTTTATTATTTGGATTCCTCATTATCACATCTTGTCATTTATAGAGGGTTGGACCAGGAAAAGCTGGTTACGGGTAGGTTACGAGTAGGTTACGTTT
>CAZUNT010000167.1:0-16034 GCA_964622215.1 uncultured Caldilineaceae bacterium | reverse complement strand
CTAGCAATTGTTTTTAAAAAACACCGCTGAGAGGAGAAGAAAATGAGCAGCGACCCTATGCTGGTTTTTGGAGGCAGTGGCAGCCCCCGTCTCACTGCCCGTATTTGTGACTACCTCCAGATCAAGCCAGGTAAAAATGAAACCCTACGTTTCTCAGAGGGCAACACCTTTGTGCGTATCCTGGAAAATGTGCGGGGGCAGTCGGTCTACCTGGTTCAGTCCACCGTTTTTCCCGCCAATGACAATTTTATGGAACTGCTTTTTTGGATCGACGCCTTCAAGCTAGCCAGCGCCGCCTCGGTCACGGTGATTATTCCATACTTCAGTTACGGCAAGGGAGACAAAAAAGATGAACCGCGCGTGTCGATCCGCGCCCGTGTTTGTGCTGATATGATTGAAGTAGCCGGGGCTGACCGGGTAGTGGCCATGGATTTACATTCGCCCCAGATTCAAGGTTTCTTCCGTATCCCGGTGGATAATCTCTACGGCCTGCCGGTCCTGGCCGATTACATCCGCCAGCAGGGACTGGACGATGTGGTTGTGGTTTCCCCTGATGCCGGCTTTACCAAGCAGGCTCGCAAATATGCCGCCTACCTGGGCACGCCGGTGGCGATTGCCAACAAGGAACGGCCCACTCACGACGAAAAGGCCGTAGTTTTGGAGCTTATCGGCAACGTCAAAGATAAAACCGCGGTGGTGGTCGACGACTTTACCATCTCCGGCAGCACCCTGATCGAAGTGTCGTTTAAACTGATGGAACTGGGCGCCAAGCAGGTGTATGCGATGGTCAGTCACGGTGTATTGACTCAAGGTTCAATCGAACGGATTGAGGCCAGTCCCATCAAAAAGCTGATTATCACCGACACCGTCGAGAATCAACCGGTTCAGTTTTCGGATAAAATTGAGGTAATTTCGGCTGCGCCGCTTTTTGGAGAAGCGATCCGGCGTATCCACTATCGCGAAAGCATCAGCGAGATGTTTCCAAAATGAGGATGTTGGAAGCCTTGATAAGTTTTTCGAGAATAAGACCTGACAGGTTTCCGAAACCTGTCAGGTCTAGTCTGAATAAGTTCTCTGTGATTGCACTGGCAAACTAAAGTTTGCACTCCGGGGGATATTTTCTATCGCCACTAGCCAACCAGAAGGAGTGTATGAGTCTACCCTGATCTAAGACTCAATTTGGGCTGACCCGGTAAGAATTAGTAATAATTCCCGTACCTGGGGTAGCATCTGTAATTATAGTTGCCGTAGTTTTGGTACCCATAATAGGGCCGGCAGTTGTAATTGGCGTGATAGCGAGGGTAGCAGCAGTCAGAGTAGTAATAACGAGAGCCGGGGTAGTGATAGTTGTAACTGTAGTTGTAACGAGACCCATAGGAGTAACAGTTATAACCGTAGTGAGGTTGGTATGGATGGCCATAGCCAGGGCCATGATAGCCGCCATAACTACCACTCCCGTAAGGACCTTGGGCCAAGGTGGCCGGCACAAACACCAGTTGCAGCAAAACTAAGACGGCAACAATTATGACAAATTTTTTCATACGACCTCCTTCTTTCTTTAGCACTGGAAACCTGCTTAACTGAATTTTATTGTTCATACACTCCCTCTGGTTGGCCAGCGACTACCCTCGTTACCGGCCAACAAAAAAGCCCAAACCAGGCCGAATTATTGATTTGGGCTTTTTTTACACTAGATTGCACTCCTTGACCGATCTGGCTTTGAACTGATCTCAGCCAAAAATGTCCGACTCAATACAGTGTTTGGAATAGCGAAATATATGGGCGTTGTTAAAAGAACAAAGAAACTGATGCTGAAGTTACTAGAATTATCTCAAATCAGCAGGCCCTTGTCAAGGCTTAATCTGTGGACCTTTGGACTATAATCCTTGTGGTTAAATTTCTGCTGCTTTAATTAAACTCTGTTTGAGATTCCACAGTTGTTGGGTGAGAGAGACATGGTAAATATGGGGGTTGGTGAGCCGCTTAACCCCCAGGTCCAGCCGGGCCATATCCGCCTCACGCCGCCGGCGCATCTCTTCGATGGACGGCAACTCATACACCAGCTTGCCCTCACGCAAAATATCCACCAGGAGTGATTCCATTTCGGCTATATCCCCTTGGTTAAGCAGCCGATGCTTGGTGTGATCCGAGGTATGGCGCAGAACGATTTGGGCAGCCTGGCGAGGGTCCTCTTCTTCCAGGCTAATCAGGTCGGCGGTCGCCTTACCCCGCCGGTCATAAAGCCGCCAGACATGCTTGTAACCCGGATTGGGCGTCTTGCTGGGCGATTCGGAAATTTTGATCGCCGGTTTCCACTCATCCCCCTCGCAGACCGCTACCAGCTTGTAGACGCCGCCCAGGGCCGATTGGCCCTGCGAGGTAATGAGGCGGGTGCCCACCCCATACACCAACCGCTTCAAGAGATGATCGGCGTCAACCCCATAACGGGCCGCCTCCTCGCCGATCTGGGTAATGATCTGCCAGATGATCAACTCGTCCAGGTCATTCGAAAGGACGATGGAGACGTTAGGAAAACCGGCCTCATCCAACATTTTGGCCGCTTGAATACTGAGATAGGCCAGGTCGCCCGAATCCAGGCGGATGCCCACCGGCTCGTAACCCTTGCGCCTCAGTACTTCAAAAACCTTAATGGCATTGGGGATGCCGCTATGTAAAGTATCAATCGTATCAACCAGCAGGAGGCAATCATCGGGGTAAAGGTCGGCATAAGCCTGGAAGGCTTCCAGCTCCCCTAACCCCAGGGTGATAAAAACCTGGACCATACTATGGGCGTGAGTGCCTTTGGGCGGATAGCCCAGCACATGAGAAGTCCCCACATTTGAGCTAAAATCGGCCCCGCCGATGAGAGCAGCTCGAGTGCCGGCATTGGCCCCCTTTTCGTGTCCCCGCCGCAGGCCGAACTCCATCATCAGGCGGCCCCGGCCACTTTCCCGCATCCGGGCCGCTTTGGTGGCGATGAGGGTTTGATAATTGAGCTGGTTGAGCAAAGGCGTTTCCAAAATCTGGGCGATAGCCAGCGGTCCCTGGACCACCGTCAAAGGCACATGGGGGTGAACCACACGCCCTTCGGGGATAGCCCTGAGGGTGATACCGTCAAAGGTACCGGGCGCAGTCTGCCGCAGCCAGGCCAAAAAATCGTCGGCAAAGACCCGCTGGCCGGTTCGGCCGGTTTGACTGCGCAAATAGGCGATATCTTCATCCCGGGCCTGGGCCGTCTGCATCCAATCCAGCAGCCATTCCAGCCCGGCATTGATACAATAACCGGCCTTGTGCAAGCCGTAATCGGGATAATCACGGAAGAAATGGTCGAATTGAACATGTTTTTCGTGCCAACCCAAGCGAAAATAAAGCTGGGCCATTGTCAACTGATATTGGTCGGTAAATAAAATACCTTCCGCCGTTTGCCGCTCTGATTGTTTCACGGTGATACCTCCGCCGGAGAGTCTAATCCTTTTCGGATAACCTCGCAATTTTTGTTTTCATTTTGCTTTAGGACCGCCCCCGGCGCACCCGTGAAACTGCCTGAACGAGGTGATCATACTCAACCGGAGCCACCAGGTACTCGGCTGCTCCGGCCGCAAAAGCCGCCTCCTTCATCTTCGGCTCATCCCAGTGAGACACGAAGAGCACCGGCAAATTGGGGAAATGTTTGTGAATCTCCTGGG
Organism: uncultured Caldilineaceae bacterium; assembly: GCA_964622215.1. GTDB lineage: Bacteria > Chloroflexota > Anaerolineae > 4572-78 > J111 > DSQQ01. Next base: position 12,348 of record CAZUNT010000167.1, on the reverse strand, counting down.
TAGCCTCGACGCCATTCATACGCGGCATCCGGTAATCCATCAACACCACGTCAATGAGCGGTCCATTGGCTTCGATTAACTCCACAGCACGCTGGCCGTCCGCCGCCTCCAAAACTTTGAGGCCGGCCAACTGTAACATCTTCACATAGAGGGCGCGGGCATCGGGGGTATCTTCGACGACCAGGGCCACCGCCGCTCCGCTGGCGGCGCTCTCCTCGCTGCGCCGGCTCCGCAGTTTATCCACCAACTGTTGGACGAGTTGAATTTCGGCGGACGACAGCTCTTTGGCGCTAAGCAAAAGTACCTGGAGGTCTTTTCGCTGTAGGGCCTCTTCAAATTTGGAGAAGGTTTCGGCTACCTCGCGGCTGGGCACATGACCGGCTAATTCTAAAACCATCAACGGCGCAGCCCTAAAAAAAGCGGCCAGCTTGTGGCAAGTCTCCGGGCTAGGTTTAACTTCCGGATGGTTTAGCAACTGATATAATGTATTGGGACTCAGACCGGCTTCGATAGACAGCCGCCGGGCGCTGTATTTCTCTCTGGTCTGCCGCTCCAGGGTGTCCCATTCAGCTTTTAACCAATCTACAAACTCAGACATTGCTTGCTCCCCCGCACACTACCCATTTATATGTCAGTATACACATAGCAATGAAAATTAACAAACTTAAATTTTGAGATGAAGCTAGTTAGTACCATTGACTTTGGGCCAAAAATATGTTAGCATCAAGTATAAATAGTGATTTACTAATGCATATTGCAATATGTACCTATTCTTTATAATTCTGGTCAAAGTAGTATTAACAAGAACTATCAATAGAGATAATTTATGCCTGGTCCTTTGATCCTGGTTGTTGAAGATGAACGAGATATTCGCCAACTTATCGTTATTACTCTACAATTAAGCGATTTTCGCGTGGTCGAAGCATCCAATGGCGAGGAAGCAGTAAAGCAGGCAGTAGCGGCAAAGCCCGATTTAATTTTGATGGATGTGCGTATGCCCAAAATGGATGGCTATGAGGTGTGCCAGCGGCTTAAACAAATGGAGCAGACGAAAGATATTCCGGTGGTATTTTTGTCGGCCAAAGGCCAGGAGGCACAAATAAAAAAAGGCTTTGCCGTCGGTGCAGTCGGTTATTTTCTGAAACCTTTTTCCCCGGAAGAACTTCCTCCACGCCTTAACAAGATTCTCAAAGAGCACGGCAAACAACCGGAATGAAGTCAGGAATTAAGCCTCAGATCAATGTATGAGCGCAGTAGTTATTAGTGGATCCTTAACTCATTACGAAGTACTAGGGCGAGGCAAGCCGGTCCTATTTCTGCACGGTTGGCTTGGTTCGTGGCGATACTGGCTGCCAACCATGCAAGCCATCTCCGACCAATATCGGGCTTATGCTTTGGACCTGTGGGGGTTCGGCGATTCGGATAAATCGAAACAACGATACACCGTCTCCGATTACGTCGATTTAGTCGATTCCTTTGTCAACTATCTGGGCATCCATGAGGTTCCGTTGATTGGTCATGCCCTGGGGGCCGGTGTTGCGCTTGAGTACGCCCAACGTTATCCTGAGCGGGTCGGTAAAATCATGGCAATTAGCCTGCCGTTGTCGCCGGACAGCATTAGTCGTCGCTTGGCCGGCTTTGCTAACAACTCGATGATCGCCAAAATGTTGTGGTGGCGACAGGTGGCTCATCCAGAAGTTCAGCAGGAGGCTGAGAAAACCAATCAGGGAGCGTTGACCCTTAGCCTCCAATCCGTGGGCCAAATGGATATTGCCCGCCGCTTCCAAAGTTTGAGCCAGTCGTCCGCGATTATGCTCCTGGCTGTTTACGGGGAAAAAGATGATCTGATCGATCCTCAGCCTGTACGCAGCCTGAACAATTACTGGCCTAATATTCGCCCCATTGGTCTGCCGGACTCACGTCATTTCCCCATGCTGGAAGAGACGGGAAAATTTACTCGTCTGCTTAGAGATTTTCTTGAGATCGATACAGATTTGGCGGCGCTGGAACTAAAAGAGGAATGGCGCCGCCGCACCCGCTAAGACTCCAGTTCAAATCGTTCCAGGTGAACGAGATTGAGCTCAGTTTCGCCTACATCCTTTTCCGTATTCTCAATGCGAATAAACACGGTGATGGCATTGGCCTGAGCCTTAACCTTTAGGGCCGGATAGCGCCACTCATTATCCTTGCCGTCGCGGTCACCCCAAACGACAGTAGCGGCATTATAGTCGCGCCCACCCGTAGGATCGATGCCAATCGTCTTGAAAATTTTGCCGTCAGCCCGCTCGCCGCTGGTTCCCTTGTAGAAGGAGACAATCATCCCCTTGAGGGTGTAATCGTGGTTCGGTTGAGCCTGGATTGTTTGATAAAAGACCAAGCTATACCCATAGCGCGAGGCAATTACCTGGGAGTAACGCCCGTGCTGGTGATAATCCAGCCCTTTGCCCCCAAAATATTTCTGGGCAAATTTACCGTAAACGCCGCTGTTCATTACGTGGATGCGCGATTTCCGCTCCGAAATTAGCTGCAATGTCCAATATTTGCCGTATTCTTCCGGGAATTGCGGTTCCTTCCAGAATTTGTTTTCGCCATCACGATGGTAGGGCTGGTATTCATCGAAACTACCGTTCATCAGCGTTGAATAGACCTGACCGGTAGGCGAAGGTGAAGGCGCTGGTTGAGGTTGGGGCTGAGGAGCAGGCGACGGCGCGGGTGAGGGTTGAGGGGATGGCGTGGGCGTTGGGGCCGGAGATGTTCCAACGGCTGAAGCCCAGGGGCCAAAGATGTCGGTAATTTTAGCCGCCAGATTCACATCACCCTTTACTTTAACGCGACCCTCCCGGTAAGCCTGGGCCGTGTTTAGTTGACCATTAGCTAACTTGATAAAATCTGCCCCACTCATCTGAATGGTGGCCGCGGGCGGCACAGTTCCCCCCTCAATCACCGTACAAGCCCCATTGGCAATATTAGCGGTCCAAGTACCACCCCCATCGCCGATTTGGAATTGATAAGTCGTCCGCAAGCCGCTTACCCGGTCAGGTCGGAGGCCTACGGGCATGGCTCGGGCATAGTCGGCCAGAGTTGGGGCTGGAGCGGGTGATGGGGCCGGCTCCACCGTCGGCGTAAGAGACGGCGAGGGAGGAGTAGGTGACGGCGTGGGAGTCGACGGTGTAGGTGTTGGCGACGGGGAAGAAGGGGAAGAGAGTGATGGTGAGGGGGTTGTATCGGCAAGTAGGGGGATAACCAAAACTTGTCCTACCCAAATTTTTCCTGGATCGGAGAGATTATTGGCTTGTTGGATGAGGGGATATTTATAGGGATCGCCGTAAACGGCGCGGGCGATTTTGCTTAGGGTATCGCCGCGTTGGACAGTGTAGCTGGTCACCATCACTTCAGCTTTGGCATAAGTAGCCAGCAGTTCGATCAACACCTGGTCAACACCCTTGCCTTCGCGTTGTGCCCGGGCCAACGCCGCCTGGTAAGTAGCATCATCCAGATCAACCGCAAAGTTTTGTTGAGCCATGGCCCTCCTCCTGAAAAGAGTGATTAGTGAGCAGTGATTAGTGAGCAGTAGTCAGTGGTCAGTTGAACTGTTCACTGTTCACTGCTCACTGTTCACTGTTCACTGTTCACTGTTCACTGTTCACTTTGATACTGTTTATGTCTATTTTAACGGCAACCAAAGCCTTTGGCAAGATTTATATTTTTGTAAATCAATTGGGATTTCTCATTACCCATGTTATAATCCTATACATCAAAAAACCTCTGGGGGAATGTTTACTCTCAACTATGGCCGAGAAAATCGAAGCGATTGAAACCGAGGAAATTCTTGACCTGGAACGCCAGCAGCGGGCTAAGGAATATGCCCGGATTAGCCGTCGCCTCTTTATGGTCGATTTGGTACTCGGGGCAATCTATGTTATTGCTTGGATTTTGGCAGGTTTTTCACCCTGGCTGCGCAACCAGATTCAGGCCGTTGTTCAGCCGACATGGTTGAGTATCCCTCTGTTTGCCCTGGGTTTTAGTCTGCCCTACTCGATCCTCACGGCTCCCTTAACTTATTACAGTGGTTTTGTTTTGCCCCACAAGTACGGACAATCCACTCAAACCTTAAAAGCCTGGCTTGTCGATCAATTCAAAGGACTTCTCATTACCGCAGTTTTGGGTTTGATCGTCCTTGAAGTGATTTATGCGCTGTTAGGTTTTTTCCCTCAAACATGGTGGCTTTGGACCGGCCTGGTGATGTTGGTTTTTACAGTATTGCTCAGTAACCTGGCCCCTGTCCTCATTTTTCCCCTGTTCTACAAATACAAACCCCTTGATGACTCCGACCTGGTCGGTCGCCTGACTCTTCTGGTGGAGAAGGCCGGAACACGAGTGCAAGGGGTTTATGTATTTGATATGAGCAGCAAAACCGTAGCCGCTAACGCCGCTTTAATGGGCCTGGGCAACACGCGACGGATTGTCTTGGGCGATACCCTGGTCGAAAAGTTTACGGCGAGTGAGATCGAAACCGTTCTGGCCCACGAATTGGGCCATCATGTTCACAAAGACCTGCCCCTGGGTATTGTCGTGCAATCCGCCCTCACTTTAATCGGCTTCTGGCTGGCCGACGGAGTGATGCGCTGGGGTATCGCTGCCTTTGGCTATACCGGTCTGACCGACCTGGCGGCTCTGCCTCTGTTAATCGTTGCCTTGAGCATTTTTGGAGTGGTGACTATGCCACTCAGCAATGCCTGGTCGCGCTGGCGTGAGGTCAAGGCCGATGAGTATGCCCTCAAAGTGACCGGCAAGCCTCGCTCTTTCATCAGCGCTATGACCCGCCTGGCCAATCAAAACCTGGCCGACGCCGAACCTCCCGCCTGGGTTGAGTTTTTACTCCACAGTCACCCCTCCATCACCAAACGTGTAGCGATGGCCCGAATCTTTGAACGGTCTCGCTAACCCCAAAATATATTCTTTTATTCGCTGCCTGTTCGTTAGTGAATTATCTATCTGAGTTTACTTCGCCTGGTCAGGAATCCACAACTTTTGCCCGATTTCAATTAAATCAGGATTGGTGATGGTGGTAAAGCTGGCGTCTTCCTTCGCCTTGGCGTTGGTGGCGTCGACAATGACCGGATAGGCCATCATATCCTCATAAAATTTCAAAGCCAGCTTGCTCAACCAGTCATCGGCCTGGACAATATAAGCCTGCCCGCCTGGTTCGGCTGGCGCGGGCGTAGCCTCTTTGCTTTCCGCCGACACCTTTAGCAAAACAATTTCCGACTCGGCCAACATTTTACCATCGGCATCAACCGCCTGCACGCCGACTTTGTAATCTCCAGCCGCAGGCAACCTGGTCTTAAAGCTCCACTTGCCGTCACCGTCCACTTCAGCTTTACCCACCACCTGGCCGTCGACCACAATTTCCACCTGGCTATTTGGCTCACCTGTGCCGGTCAGCTCAACCTCACCGGCAGTCAGCGAACCGCTTGGCACGTCAAGCGTAGGCGCAGCCGCTTGGCCGGCTGCTTCCTCCGTCGGCGCAGGCGTAACAACCGCCACCACCGCAGTTTCCGACCCGGCTACGGTTTTGCCACTCGCATCAACGGCTTGTACGGCGATCTCATAATCTTTGGCCTCGGGCAACTCCACTGTCAGGCTCCACTTGCCGTCAGCGCCGACCGTTGTTTTGCCTACCACCTGGCCGTCAACGACAACTTCCACCTCGGAACCCGGCTCGCCTGTACCTGTCAGCTCTGCTTGGCCCGCAGTCAACGAACCGCCCGGCAGGTCGAGCGTTGGAGGGGTCATCTTTACTTCAGTGCTCGTGGTCGCTGGCTCCTGTGTGGCTGCGGCGGGACTCTCACTCGTCGCAGCAGGTTCTTCGGTTGCTTCAGGGGAAACTTCACTCGTTGCGGCCGGTTCTTCGGTTGCCGCAGCAGGCTCCTGGCCGGCCGACACCGGCGCGATTACGCTCATAGTTATCATCTCAGAAGCCGCCACAACTTTACCACTCGCATCAACCGTCTGCACACCGACCTGATAATTGCCCGGCTCGGCCAATTCCGTAGCGATTTTCCACTTTCCATCGCTGCCTACTGTGGTTTGGCCCACAACTTTGCCATCAACCACCAGCTCGACCGTGCTGCCCGGCTCGCCCGTACCGGTCAGCTCCACTTGTCCCGGCGACAGGGGGGCGGTCAACGGGTCAAGCGTTAGGGCTGCTACTTCGGCGACAGGCGCCGTAGTCGCAACATCGCCACCGGCCGTCGCCGCTGCCTGGGTTGCGGGAGCAGATGTTTCTGTGGCCGGGGCGGTTGCTTGTATTTCAGCAGCCGTCGTCGCGCCCTCCTCCGGCTGCGTGGCCTGGCCGGTAGCCGCTCCACTTGAAACCGGGGCGCCTGGGCCAGAACCACATAATTGCAGCGGGATGAGCAAAAGAATCAAGACAATCAGCGTGATTAGCTTAAAAATATCAAACTTTTTAACCTGAGCTCGGGAACGATGATGAATCATGGGATTGCCTCCTTACGAGGATTGCAAAGCTCTTTTGGCCATAATTTCTTTAGCCTGGGCAATCCAGTCTGCGGCATTAGCATACTGCCACCCTTCTGCCTCAACAAACTCCTGGATCTCGGCTGGAGTGAGCGCGGCCAGTTGAGCAAAGGTGTAGATACCCGCCTCATTTAGCCGCTGGGCATAAACGGAGCCGATGCCGTCAATCTCATCCAATTGATCGGGTTCGGCCATCGCTTTGGCCTGGGTAATCCAGCTTTCCGGCTCGATTTTTTGCCACCCTTCTGGCTTGATAATTTCTTGTATTTGTGCGGGTGTTAGCCGGGCTAATTGCCAGAAGGTAAAAACTCCGGCCTCATTTAAACGCTGGACGTATACGGGGCCAATGCCCTCTATATCCACCAGAGGGTCTTTGTGCAGTGTCAAACCCCTGGCCCGAGTCCCGAAGGCCGCCCGGGTTTGGACCTTTTTGGCCGCAAATCCCCTGGCCTGTTCAATCCAACTTTCGGCGTCAATCGGCCCCTCGGCCTTAACCACCTCTCTAACTTGTTCCGGGGTCAGCGTGACCAACTGGGCAAAACTGTAGATACCTGCTTCATTAAGCCGCCGCGCATACAAATCGCCAACTCCAACAATATCCTTTAACGGATCTTTGTCTACCCTGGTTTTGGCTTGAGCAATCCAGCTTTCCGGCTCGATCTTTTGCCATTTTTCGGGCTTAATAATTTCGCGCACCCGTTCCGGCATCAGCAGGGCCAGTTGAGCAAAAGAATAGATGCCGGCTTCGTTGAATCGCCTGGCAAAAGACGGGCCGATTCCATCAATTTCTTCGAGCCTATCTCTATGTGGCGGCGCCTGGCCGAAATCGGGTTGAAATTGAGCCAGATCGACTTTTTTCTCGGCCAATCCGACGGGGCTGGTTTGCCCTTCGAGCGCGGCCAGATTGACACTTTTATCGGCGGCGGTCAGGGATAATAACCGGCCGTTTTCAGTCTCGAGTTGAGCCAGCTTTTCCTGTAATTGCTCCTGGGCTTGATGTTGGTTCAAGATGCGTTGAAAAGCCTCTGCTTTTTCCGTAGCCAACTCTTTGGCCCGGGCAATCCAGCCTTTTGGCTCAACCTTTTGCCACTCCTCTGGCCGGGCCACCTCTTGCACCCGCTCCGGGGTAGAGTCTGCCAATTGAGCAAAGGTTAAAATTCCAGCGTCATTAAAGCGGTCGGCAAAAGTTGCGCCTATACCGTTGATCCGCTCAAAGCAGTCTTCCTCCTGGGGCGATTGGCCGGCTACGGCGTTCAATTCAGCCCGGAGTCGTTCGACTGTCACTTCGGCATCGGCCAATTTAGCCCGGCAAATCTTGGCTTCGTCCTCAAGAGCATTGAACTGCACCGCTTGCTGTTCCGCCTCGGCCAACTGCTCCCGCAAACGGCGATTTTCGGCTTCGGCCTGGGCCAACTTTTCAGCCAACCCTTCACCGCCTCGCCGCCAAAACAGCCAGTCAACAATCCATTCGACGACCCAACCAATAATCACCCCAACGATGATCCAAAAAACAATATTCATTTTTTGTCCTCCTCTTCCTTGAGATATATTTAAAGACCTGATAGGAGATTAAGAAAGCCGTTTTTGGCGCCCTTCAACCAGATGTTAGCAAAGAAGTTCTCTAACTTCGCTCCTTGAGCAGGTCGCGGATTTCGGTCAGAAGTTTAACCTCGGCGGGGGGTTCAGGGGGAGGTGGGGGTGTCTCTTCTTGGGCGCGTTCAAATCTTCGCTGGAGTTGGTTGATACTACGCACCACCAAAAAAACGACCCAGGCCACAAGCAAGAAATTAATGATGGCCTGGATAAAATTACCATAAGTTATCACAGCTTGGCCCACAGTGATTAACAGGCCCGAAAAATCAATCCCACCCAGCAGGATGCCCAAGATGGGTGTAACAATATCCTTGACCAACGAGTTTACAATCGCCGTAAAAGCAGCCCCTATAACAACGGCCACGGCTAAGTCTATGACATTACCACGGTTAATGAAGTCCCTAAATTCCTTCAACATTAATGTTACCTCCCTTCTAAAATGGATGGCACAATTATCGATGTAATCCTCGTAAGGCCATAAACAGAGAGGCGAGGCGGACCAGCCGGTTAGCTTGTTTCTAACCTGAGGCTGACCCACCTCGCCTCCTACGGTAGTTTGTTAATAAAACGTTAAATTTTGATAGTAAACACTCTGCCAGCCAGGGTGCTGTTTATTTCTTCCCAACCAAGTTCAAAAACCACTGCAAGGCAACATCCAGATCGCCGCCGCCTTTGGCAAAGGTGTCCACGTCGGCCGCGACGGAGGTAGGTAAGTTCTCCTTGAGAAACTCAAAGGCGGCCAACACAGCTTTTCTGGATTGGTCTTCGGTCAGGCCCGCTTTCTGGGCCACTGCTTTCACCAGAGCATTGGTCATATTGGCAATATCGGCACTGCTGATATTCATTTTTTACAACCTCCTGATAATGTTTAAGTTTTGCGGGGCGTCGATTTTTGGATTTCAACGCCCTGACTCACATTTATTTGGACTTTGGGTTGTGAACTTTTGGTTAGACTGGCTGGCTTCAAGAACCTGTTTCAATTGTACACTAAAACGAATTTTTGACAATATAGTTTTAGCTGCCTCTATTCTCTCCATCTTTTTCCAGTTGTGGTATAATAAAAGTAACCGACTGTACAATCTAAGTCAGGCGTGATAAAATTAAGTAGATTATGTCATGAGAGGGTGAACACATATGCCAACGCTTGATGACGGCAGAAATGCCATTGATGCCGGTAATTTACAACAAGCCCGGTTGATTTTTGAGGCCATTTTGCAGGAGAACCCTCGCTCGGAAGAGGCCTGGTTAGGATTGGCCGATGTTTTGACCGATGTCGAGGACAAACGTATTTGTTACGAAAATGTCCTCAAAATCGACAAACAGAACCGGCCGGCCAGAGAGGGGCTGCGCAACCTGGAACCGCAGGCAAACCCGTTGATTGCCGCCCTGGGCCAGACGCCGCCGCCTCGCACCGAAGAGGTGGAAGAAGAGGAAGAAACATTTATCAGCGAGCGGCCACCCACCGAAACGTATGGCGCTCCGCCGGCTGAAGGGGAAACCCCTACCTTCATTCTCATAGCGGTCGGCCTGGCGCTGTCGGTGGTGGTCATGGCTGTCGGCGGCGGCCTGGCCTTCTATTTTATCACCTCGATGAGGGGTGGATAGGCCGTTGCTACCTGATTTTAGACTGCGGCAAAGGGAATATTTGTTAGAAATCAGCCGGGCGATGAGCGCTCGGCTTGATTTATCCGCGCTGCTGGAGCTTATTTTGCAGAGCGCGGTTGAACTCTTGGCCGGACAGGCCGGCTTGATTGCCCTGCGTCGTGATGATAGTTTATTTAGCCCTGTTGCCTTCATTGGCTTACCTCCGCAGGCGGTCCCTCTGTTTGAACCCCTCTGGCGTGACCTGGAGTCGGAGGAGCAGCGCGGCCCCATTCCAGACCTATCGTTGCGCCTGGCGTTGGCCTCACGAGCCGCCGGAGTGCCACTGCGGCAAGTTGTCGCTTTACCCCTGGAAATAGGCCGAGAAGCGATTGGTTACATTTTTATTTTTCGCACCCGTGGCGCAGCATTTAGCAACAACGATCACCAGGTATTGAGCGCCTTCGCCAACCAGGCCGCTATTGCCGTGCAAAACGCCCGCCTCTACCAGCAGGTTAGCGCCGAACGTGAGCGGCTCAACGCCATCATCCAAAACAGCGGCGATGGGGTCATGATCGTCAACCCCTATCGTATCATCCAAACCTGGAATAGAGCTTTAGTCAATCTGACCGGCATCTCGGCCGAAGAGGCCATTGGCCGCCCCTGTTACGATGTGCTGGATTTGCGCACCCAGCAGGGCGTCAGCGTATGCCATACGACCTGCCCGCTGCTGCACCTGCCCCCGGACGGACGCCTCTATGCCGAAGGGATTCATCACCGCGCCGACGGCCTGGCCATCACCCTGGCCAATAACTATTCCCCCCAATTTGATGAAGAAGGCCACATCACCCAGTTTATCACCAATGTGCGCGATGTGACTCGGCTGCGCGAAGCCGAGGAATTCAAGCAAACTCTTCTTTCAGTCATCTCCCACGAACTAAAAACGCCGGTCAATATTATCAAGGGCTATGCCGGTACCCTGGCCCGCGAAGACGCTAACTGGGATAAAGAAACCCTGGCCGACGGGCTGACCGTCATCGAAGAGGAAGCCGATCGCCTGGATCGGCTCATCAACAACCTGTTGGAGGCCAGCCGCTTACAGGCCGGCGGTCTCAAGCTTCACCTTAGCTATGTGGACCTGGTTGAACTGGCCAAAAATGCCGTAGAAAACTTGCGCCAAACCACTGAGAAACACACGTTTGCCGTAGACTTTCCTCCCAATTTCCCCGAAGTACAGGGCGATGATGATCGTCTGCGAGAGGTGTTAACCAACCTGATCGGCAACGCCATCAAGTACAGTCCAGAGGGGGGAGTAATCAAAGTGGGTGGTCAGGTGGGAGATAACCATAAAGTGCGTCTGTATGTCAGCGACGAGGGCATCGGCATCCCTCCCGGCGAACAAGAGTATATCTTTGAACGGTTCCACCGGGTAGACAACCGGCTGGCCCGCCAGGCCCCGGGCACGGGCCTGGGTCTTTATCTGGTCAAGGCTATGGTCGAAGCGCATGGAGGCCGGGTTTGGGTGGAGAGTACGCCCGGTCATGGCAGTGTCTTTTGGATCGAGTTGCCGGCGGGATGAGATATTTAGATGAAAGTGCCGCTTCCCCCGAAGGAAGCCGATCGCCTCGCCGCTCTGTACAGCTACCACCTGCTCGATACTCCTCCCAAAACTGCATTTGACGACCTTGTCCTTTTGGCCACGTAAGTATACGTTACGCCCATCGCCTTGATTACCCTCGTTGATACCGACCGCCATTGGATCAAAGCAAAAGTAGGTTTGACTCTCGCTGAAGTGCCGGGCGGTGATGACAGAAATCCCGTTACATCATTTACAACTTTTGCTGTAATCACTCCTTAAAAGTGTGGAGAAGAGCTGTCCAATGGACAACCCTTTTTGGGGAGATTAAATCAATGTCAAAGCCGATCACAAATCAAACGGCTCGTCGTATACTACAAGCAAATAGTAAATCAACTTATCACTTAGGAGCAAAAGTAACCACAATGATGGAGATTTATATACCAAGTGAGTTAGGCTATGAGAAGATCGCCATCTACGCTGCCGCCGCTGTAGCCAAGCGACACGGCCTTCGCGCCGAGCGGGTGGACGATCTTAAGACTGCCGTGGCCGAAGCTGTTACCAACGCCATCGAGCACGGCAACCAGTTGCAGGCTGAACTCCGGGTATTGGTTGGTTTGAAATTGCGGGAGACCGCTTTGATAGTTGACGTAATTGACCAGGGCTGCCGGCCTATCCCGGCGCTGCCCCAGGAGCACCAGGACCGGCCGGATCACCGGGGCTGGGGGATGTTTTTGATGAAAAGCCTGATGGATGAAGTCGAAGTATTAGCCGCACCGGGGCGGAACGAGGTCCGGCTGGTGGCGTATTTGGAGGGGTAGGCAAGGGATCCCCCTCAAAATGAAAAGGCCGCATGATCTCCTGAGAGTTTTCTTCCTGCAATAATCTGGTCAATTTCTTGGGCCTCGACGGCGATAACGCCCCGCCCAACCCAGTCCTCTCCAAACGCCATTTCATCCAGCCGGGTCGCTGGATGCCCTGCGATGTGGAGGACGCGCCCCCTGGCCTCACTTGTTTGCGGTCATCACCGACCAGCGGGGTCGGGCGATGGCGAAGGT
>CAZUNT010000166.1:8481-16391 GCA_964622215.1 uncultured Caldilineaceae bacterium | reverse complement strand
GTAAATAGTTCTTGTTATTGGCAACTCTTGGGAGGAGACCATTACCGCGAAGGTGTCCGTGCCAGACAGACCCTTAGGGTCGGTTACACGGATGGCGACATCGGTCTGGCCCGTCCAGCCGGGAGCGGTGGCGTCAGCGATGGCATAGAACGTCTGTTGAGTCAAGGCGCTGATGGGAGGCTCCTCCACCTCAGGCGGCATCGGCGATTCTGCCAACAACCGGCCATCGGATTGGGATGTTTCAACACCAGGCGTCTGGTAGGGTTGGAGCTTGGTGCCAATGTCCATTGCCGGGCTGGGAGTAGGATCAGGTGGGTCAGCATTGGCATCGTCAAAGAGTAATCCAAAAAGACACATAGCGGCGGCTGTCAATAAGGTGGAGAAGAAACATTTCAGCATCAACTTGGGTTTCATAGCAACATTCTCCTTTCTTTGATCAGTGTTTGGACCTAAAATGCTCAGTAGTTTTGGCAGTATTGAGGCTTATCACCAAAGATGCCATCTGGTCATCCTGACTTCACAGTGTTCTTGATAGATTTTTTGATTCTTGGAACCGAGTTGCTCTTGATTGAAAAGACACTACCAAGATTGCAACTTCAGCCTGAATGGTATTGTCGTTAGGATTATTCCGTTTTTTCACTCCCTACCTATGCAAGTCCGTTTTGATATCATACTCGATAGTTTCACCCGCCTGGATCGGCTTGACATCCTGTTTCAACGAGCTCTGCATCAGCCCTGGACCACTAAACACAAATATGAGACCATACTGCCCTGGAGAAAGATCAGTTAAGCTGTAACTTCCATCTGCTTCAACAGAGGTAGCGCCCTTTCCCAGATGAAGCACACAATTTTTTGCTGTATCGTTAGCGTCACAAATCGAATCAAGGAGAACATCCATATCCATATCCCAGAAATCTTGGTGGAGACACTCGATATCTGAGTCATCGCCTGGACAAAAGAGTGCTACCCGCAAAGTCTCTTGGTCGTAGATATTAACCAACGGTTCCCCGTCATCATCAAGAACCATTCCCCTAATAGTACCGGTTGATGAACCACAGCCGGCTACTAGCAAGATTAGAACGGTTAGACTGAGAAAAACGAGTATTTTGCTGTTCATTGGTATTACCCTTCTTATTTGGGTTAGTTTGTCAAAACAACTTTTACATTCGTTTACATGCAGGCTAATTACAGAACACGGGAGGGCTGAGAATATGCCCTATACCGTTGACTGTTTGGGTCGTGCCCGAATAAACCCCACCGTACACCGTTGCCACATAGCTTTTGATGTTAGCGCGAAGGGGATCCCAGTATTCAATATTCGCCAACTCAATTCGATACGTTTCGCCGTTGCCGTAATCTTTGATCACCGTAAAATGAACCGGCCTGAGACCTGAATAAGAAAGAGTGACCGAATAAGCAAACGAAGCAAAGAGGGTGCTGGTGAAGGTGCTCGTGTAATAGGTATCATTCCCGGCGAGTGCAATTCCTTGGAGGTGGTGCTGAAACGAATGGGGCGACCCTGGTGATTCATCATCCTTGACTTGTGCTCGGTAGCCTATTACACGATTAGCCCCATTCAATTCCAAATGATGAGAGGTTAGGAAAGAGTTGCCGAACCCATGATCTAAAAAGGCCTCAGACTCATAATAGGCCCAGTAAGGGGAGGGCCAGGGTTTGCTTGGGCAAGTACCTTCAATATCCTGCACACTGGCTAAAATACGAATTCCGCGCGCAATCTCGTTGAGATTGCGGCCCTGGCCAGGGGGTTGCACCACCACCCGCCCCATCCAATCGGGGTGATGGGTGAAGAAATAGGGATAGTCGCCAGCCTCGGTAAAAGTGTAGGTATAGATACCCCCTGGAACGATCTCTCCTCCCCAAACTGTTAAACTTGTGGCCGTCAAGGCGGTTGAGGTTGAGTTATCTGTTCCAACATTGCGCAACACCAACGGTAAATAAACCTGATTCGGATAACCGCTGTTCAGGTGTAGGGTGGTACTGGTCTGGTTAACCCAGGTAACTACCTGCCCGGTTGGGATAGTGACCTGGCTGGGCTGAAGTCCATCACTATTGATGAAAATGGTTATGCCGGAGGAAGTGGATTGGATAGGGCCTGTTAAATCAGGGGTATAATTAGCCAGTGGATATACTTCTGCCTCAGGGGTGAGGGAGTGAACAAGGGTATTCTCGCCAGCCATTTGCTGCGCCATAGCGACCATGACCCGACCTGACCCAAGCATCAAGGCAGCAAGAACAAGAGAAAAAAATAACCGTGCTTTCATTTTTCCCTCTTTTCTTCAATGAATTGCGCTATATAGCTATAGCGTAGAGCAGACAGCTGGCGAGTTACCTCGCGGTAATATTGCAACTCCCTGTTCATAATTGACCTCCCTTTTTCTCCATAAGCGCTGGCCAGCGCTGTTTCGCGCATGCGCTGCCTTAATTTAACTTTAGCTTGAGCTGAATGTTGAAACTTGGCCAGAGGATTAGTACCTCTTTATCCTTCATAAAGGAACTGGCCTGTTGATCTGAGCGGCGACCCGGTGGTGTATCGAAGCGAACAAACAGAATATCCGGCATCCCAGCAGAGATAGTGCGCTCTCCGCCTACCACAGGAGGCGGTCCAATTACGGACCCGATGTCTTTGCTTGGATACTGCTGTCCATCTACCACCAGCACCCAGTCCAGCCGGATTGTCTTGGCTTGGGCAGAGGTATTATTTAAAGTACACGTCACATTAATCGTGTTGCCGTTATCCTGCAGTTCGTAGCCAGGCACCATCCATAATAAGCCATCCACATTTGGCATCCCCGTCTCTGTACGCACGGACGGTGCTGGTGCCTCAGTTGGTTGCGCTGGTACATTGGTGGGTGTTGGCGTAGGAGTGAATGTTGGCGTGGCGGTAGGCTCCAAAGTGGGCGTGATTGTAGCTGTTGGTGTAGCCGTCGATTCGGGAGTAGACGTGGCTGTGGGCGTCGGCGTGGCGGTAGGCGGGACAGGGGTAGGAGTTTTGGTTGGCGATGGTGTGTTGGTTGACGTAGGTGTATGGGTTACAGTAGGAGTATCCGTGACGGCAGCGGCCGTGAGCGCCACGGCTGTGGCTGCCTGTTCTTCAGGTGAGGGGCCACAGCTAACCATTAGCAGGGCTAGAAAGGTTAAATTGAGAAGGATGATTATTTTTCTATTCATTTTGCCCTCCTTCCTATGGGGTTAGTCTGCCAAAATAACTTCTGTTGCGATACTTCCATTACTGAAACGAGGCTTGGAATTCTTTACTTTGGCGGCCTGCCAAAGTAGTTAACCTTCCACTCGATCCCCGATTCTACCAGGACCATCATAAGGGGTTCTTGCTTGCCATTAGCAAAATTTGCGGTAACCACTACGCCCGTTGTCTTGTCGTCGAGTTTTTTAGACATAGGTGGCATCCAACTCTTGACCTGTAAGTTGTTGCGTTTAACCCATCCTTCAAAATCATCGAGATGCCCTACTTCCCGTTTTGCGTTATCTGATAAGCATTGATAAGCTTTGGCGTAGTCTTCGCCTTGCAGGGCTTGCAGAAATAGTTGGGATTGGTCAATTGCCGGTCCTCCCTCAGCAATCGGGCCAACGAGAAGAAATATGGCTGTTGCCAAAATCCAAACAGCAATTATCACGCCCAAAATGATTAGAACTATTTTTAGAAATGATTTGTTTTTCATGATTTCCTCCGTACCCTGATAGTTTTTTCATCTCTTTATTGCTCTCCCTATCTCCCGACAAACCAGGTGAGTAGGGCCAACACTAACAAATGCAAAGTCTGATCAACCATCACCCGCACCATGTCCGTATCACTTTGGCGGTAAAAATGCATCCAGCTTTCAACCAGGGTGGTGGCGTCAATCAGCCAATGACTGGCGAAAATAGCGCTCCCCAGGCAGATGAAGGAGGTAGGGTCTGTAGCCACAGCGCCGGAGAGCCAGAGTAACCCCATGACGACAGCCGTGTAGATGGTAAAATGAACCAGCCCGGCCAGGGTGAATAAGCCGCGTTTCTTACCCCTGGCCATCCAATCGTTTTGAAAAACCCAATCGCCTAAACAATGCCCCAGCAACAGCCAGGCAAAAATATCCATGAAGTGTCCTATACGTGAAGTGTAATGATGCGTACGTTTCAATTTTCACAATCATCATACTATATGTTAATCTCTGTCGGCTATGGCATGGAATACGGGCCAATGTGTTCTGGCGCACAGAAAAATATGCTTTATGATGCTGTTCATTAACCTGTTTGGGTGTATAATGGGGGCTAAACTTGGCGGCGAAAATCTTCCCCGGATATAACCTGGGACCGATTTTCCGCTATAGGGGGGCAACTTGAGCTAGACATTACACGGGCAATATCACCTTTTGTGTATCTGATGGGGGAGGGGAAGATGAACCCATTGCCTCGCCAAAACCCACCGGCCGGGAGGATTGCTTTTCTCCGGGAAGTTCCTCTTTTCAGCGATCTGCCAGAAACCGACCTGGCGATCCTGGTCAACGATTTTCGCCTCCGTGAATATCACCGCGACGAAATCATCTTTCACCAGGGCGACCACGGCCACGATCTGTATGTGGTTATGCAGGGCAAAGTTCGTATTTTCAAAACCAGCCCGGCCGGTAATGAAACCTCCATTAATATTTTTGCCACCCACGACCTCCTCGGTGAATTCTCTATCCTTGACAACTTACCCCGCTCGGCCACGGCCAAAGCCATTGAGCCATGCGCCTTGCTGGAAATGACCCAAGACCGGTTTTTGCAGCGGCTGCGCCAGATGCCTGATTTAGCCCTGGGGCTGGCCCGCCTGCTGGCCGGCAAGGTGCGCTGGACCGCCGCCTACGCCGAGACCATCGCTCAATACGATGCCGCCGGCCGCTTATTACATATCCTGCTGCTGTACAACGAGCAGTTTGGCGAAGCCGTAGAACCGGGCCAACGCTACGAGTTGAGCTTGGCCCTCAATCAGCAAGATTTGGCCTCATTGGTCGGCGCGCGGCGGGAGTGGGTCAATCGCCTCCTGGCCGAGTGGCGCAGACGGGGCCTGCTGGAGTATGAGGCCGGAAAAATCATCATCCTCGATCTACCGGCGGTTGAGCGAGAACGCGACAGCCGCATCGAGGCGAATCGGGGTCAAGCGGAATGGTGAAAGCAACGTGAAATGTAAAGCATGAGAGATAAGTAGCTGCTCCATAACGCCGAGAAGAACTCTTTTATGGAGCTTTATCGTTGGTCAGGGAGGAACTTATGCCTGTAAAACCCTTTCCCTTGCTAATTCTTAATCAGCCCTGGTTGGCTTTCACGAGTCACGAGTCGCGTATCACGTGTCATATCTCTTTCACCCTTCATCCTTCATCCCTCATCCTTCCCTTGCTGGCTGCCATCCTCCTATGGCTTTGGCCCCTTCCCACCCCCGCCTACGCCGATGACCCCACCTTCACCGAAGCGTGGCTTGACGATGCTAATGGGCATGCCTATACCGTGGCCTGGGGAGATATGGACGGCGATGGCGATCTTGACCTCGCCGTCGCCAATAAAGGGGAGGAAAATCACCTCTACCGCAATGACGGGAATGGTATCTTTACCGAACTTTCCGGCGCTTTGGGGCCTGCCGCCGATAATACCTCAAACCTGGCCTGGGGGGATATAGACGGCGATGGCGACCTCGACCTGGCCATTGGTCATGGGGATAGAGAAGATGGCACCCAGGGAGTCGGCGGAGTCCATCTATATCGGAACAATGGGGGAGGTGATTTTACCAGGCTCCCCAGTATTGTGGGGTCTGTTACTGATAGAAACACGTTTGTGGCCTGGGGGGATATGGACGGTGATGGCGACCTCGACCTCGCCGTTGGGAATTATCAGGGGTTAAATCGTCTCTACCGCAATGATGGGATAGGCAATTTTAGTGAACTCTCTGACGCCTTGGGTGCTGTCGCCTACAACACTACGAGCGTGGCCTGGGGGGATATGGATGGCGATGGCGACCTCGACCTCGCTGTGGGCAATCGGTTACAGGTGAATCGTCTCTACCGCAACGACGGGAGAGATGGCTTTACCGACCTACTCGATGCCCTCGGTACCACAGCCTATAATCCTCGCAGTATAGCCTGGGGAGATATGGATGGTGATGGCGACCTCGACCTCGTTACCGGCAATTGGGGATATGGGGTTCGCCTCTATCAAAATGAGGGGAGCGGTACTTTTACTGAACTTCTCGTGGGACCTGCCACCGACGAAACCCGGGGCGTAGCCTTGGGAGATATGGATAGTGATGGCGACCTCGACCTGGCTGTTGGCAATTGGCGACAGGAGAGGCGTCTGTACCGTAACGATGGCGGAGGCATCTTTACCGAACTCCCCGGCGCTTTAGGTACTACTATTGATAACACCTATAATCTGGCCTGGGGGGATATGGATGGTGATAGCGACCTCGATTTGGCTGTTGGTATTCGGGGGGTGAGTTTCCTCTATCGGAATAATGAAGGAGGTACTTTGATTGAACTCTCCGGTGCTGTGGGGTCTGCCACCGATTACACCCAGAGTTTAGCCTGGGGGGATATGGATGGCGATGGTGACCTTGACCTGGCTGTCGGCAATGATATTGAGGGTGGACGGGCGAATCGCCTCTACCGCAACGATAGCGGGGGCGCCTTTACTGAGATTTCTAATGCCCTGGGCAGTACTGTCTATAATACTACAAGCATGGCTTGGGGGGATATGGATAACGATAGCGACCTCGATCTGGCTATCGGCAATTATGGACAGGTAAATCACCTTTACCGGAATGATGGAGGAGGTTATTTTACCGACCAGCCCGGCGTTTTCGGTACTACCGCTTATAGCACCACGGTTGTAGCATGGGGGGACATGGATGGTGATGGTGACCTTGACCTGGCTGTCGGCAATGATGGGCAGGTCAATCGCCTTTACCGCAATGATGGGGGAGGTGTTTTTACCGACCTCCCCGATGCCCTCGGCGCTACGGCTTATCACACTCGGGGTATGGCTTGGGGAGATTATGAAAGTGACGGTGACCTTGACCTCGTCGTTGCCAATTGGGGAGAGGGGGTTCGCCTCTACAAGAATGATGGCGGAGGCGCTTTTACCGAGTTTCTTATCGGGCCTGCCGCTGGCGAGACCCGAAGTGTGGCCTGGGGAGATATGGATGGTGATGGCGACCTCGACCTTGTTGTTGGCAACTATGGACAGACCAACCTTATCTATCGTAATGATGGTCCTGGAATAGGCTCAGACTGGGTGTTTACCGCGCTCCCAGGCGCCTTGGGACCTTCTGCTTATGGTGACTATAGCCTGGCTTGGGGGGATATGGATGGCGATGGCGACCTCGACCTGGCCTTCTGTAGTGAGGCGGGCTTTGATAGGCTTAATTCCCAATGGGTCTTAGGCAAAGTTCGCCTGTATCGAAACGATGGAGGAGGTGTTTTTACCAGGATTCCTGGCGATCTGAGCACCATTTATAACCCCCGAAGCGTGGCCTGGGGAGATATGGATGGCGATGGCGACCTCGACCTGGTCGTTGCCAATAGGGCTACCTGGGATCCTTACTCTGGTCAGTGGCTTTATGGAGGGATTCGCTTATACCGGAACCTGCGCCAGGGTAGTCCAACCCTGCTGTCGAACAACGCGCCCTACCTCACTGTCAGCCAGCCCCAATCCCTCCCGGCCGCCAATTTCTATGCTGTTCCTGCCCGGTTGACCGATCAATTTATCCCCTTTACCTATACTCTCTCTGATCGCGAAGATAGTCGCGTGGGCCGGGTGAGCGTCTTTTATTCTCTGAGCGGCGGCGGGCAGTGGTTTCCGGCCGCGGCCGCTGCCGATACCCAGACTACCAACCTGATTACCGGCACGCATGTGTTTACCTGGGACAC
>CAZUNT010000166.1:0-8381 GCA_964622215.1 uncultured Caldilineaceae bacterium | reverse complement strand
TGGGCCTGGGCGACCGGCTGTTGGCCCTGGCCCCCGCCGCCTTGCCGCCGATTTATACCGACCGATTCAGCGACAGCCTGCATCTGTATTACACCAACGGCGCGCCGACCGAAACCGGCCTGGATGCCTTCACCATCAGCCAGCCGGGAGTCCAGAATATCACCGTCTCTTCGGCCCACCCGCTGCTGCTGTTTGATGTGGACGTATCGCTGGAATGGGACGCCTCTAACGACCCCACTTACTTGCAGCAGTTGGAATTCGACCTGAAGCAAGCCTCTCGCTATTTGTACGACTTCAGCGACGGCCAGGTGGCCCTGGGCCGGGTTACGGTTCACCAAAACGGCGAGGCCTGGGACACCGCCGAAATCGTGGTACGAGCCTCCAACCGGCTGCGGCCCTTTGCCGTCCAGGGCGGCCTGGTGCTGACCGAGACGGTTGACCCGCAGCACGACGACATCCGCTACGACATCGGCCAGGTGACCATGGGGGCTACCTGGAACCGCTACGGCAATGCCGGCCAAAACCTGGGCCAGGATTGGCCGCTGGCCCTGGCTCACGAACTGAGCCATTACCTGCTCTTCCTGGACGACACCTACCTGGGGTTAAATGGCGATGACCTGCTTTTCCCGGTGGATAGCTGCGCCGGCAGCGCCATGGGCGATGTCTACGCCCCCGATAACACCGAGTTCTTACCCGACGCTGGCTGGCTGCCCCGGTGCGCCGACACCCTGGCCCACAAAACACTGGCCCGTTCCGAGTGGGCCACCCTGCGGCTGTGGTATCCCTGGCTCAACCTGCCCGGCGGCTCCAACCCCGGCCCCAGCCTGATGCCCTTTGACCTGACCACCATTACCATGCTGCCACCTCTCACCCCCGCCGCGGCCCTGGCCGATCCGACCTTTTACCTGGATTACCAGGGCGGCGCGGTCAGTTCTTCCCAGGGCCAGGGCTTTCTGTTACGCGGCGATCAAATCATTGACCTGGGCAGCCCGGCGGGGGGACAGAACCGGCTGCTGGGCCGAGGAGCGCAGCCGGGCGACCGCCTGTGTGCCTTTGACCCGCCGCAGCATCAGTACGGCTGTGAGGTCGTCGAGTTGGGGGATGAACGGCTGAAACTGGAGCAAGACAACACCTGGACGCCGGTGGTCACTCTCAGCCCGGTCAATTCGACCACCTTCTCGATTAAGATGGAGATGCTGCCGGGCGGATTGACGCTGCGAGCGCGGCTCTACCCTGAAGCCGGGACCGCCGGCCCGGAACTTGCTTTAACCGAAAATGGCGGCCTCTACCAGGGCCAATTCACCCTGAACGAACCGGCCCTGGCCGGACACGTCCAGGTCTGGGTCAACGAAACGGCGACCGAAGACAACCCTCGCCGGGAGACGATTGTAGCCTACAGCATCGGCGGTAATCCCCCCCGTTCCCGAGGCCATAGCAGCGACTCCCGCGGGGGAGGTCCCCGGTCGCGCGGCCACAGCGCTCCCCTGGTTTCTCCCGATGGGCAACTCATCTTTTTCACGGCCAATCCACAGCTTTTCGCCGAGGGCGATTTCTACACCATTCAGGATATGGCCGGTTTGCCAACCTTGCCGCCGGGGAAGAAGGCGGTGGGGCCAAGCTACAATCTGCTGGCCACGCCAGACGCGCCGGTCATTACCGGCTCGGTCAGCTTTCAATACCTGGGCTTGGATGCCCTGGTGGCCGGGGTAGATGAGAGCAGCCTGACCATCCATTTCTGGGATGGCCGGCAGTGGTGGGCGCTGCCGACGGTGCGCGATTCGTACTACAATATGGCTTCGGCGGTCAGTCGAGGGCCGGGGGTGTATGCGCTGTTGGGCGGCGTCACCCCGCCGGTGATCGGTGCGGTCACCCCCTCGGCGGCAACGAATGATCTGACGACCACCCTGGTGATTAGCGGCGGTTACTTTTTGCCGCCGGTGGAAGTGGCCCTGGCGGGTCCTACGGCTACTTACACCCTACCGGTGACCTCGGTTAGTGCTTACTCTATCACGGCTGTGGTCACCCGCGGCTTACCGGCTCGCGAGTACCAGGTGCGGCTGGTCAATGGCGACGGCGGGGTATCGCCTGTACCGGGGGTGTTTGCCCTGTATGACCCGGCAGACGCTTGCTTTTATGACTTCTTTGAGAGTGGGGCCGGTAAGTGGCAATTGAGCGGCACATGGGGCATCGCCATTCTACCCAGTGGCGAGCGGGCCATGACCGACAGCCCGGCCGGCAATTACAACAGCGCCATCCCGCCGCTGCTAACCTATACGACTTCTATCACCTCGCCGGTCTTCAGCCTGACCGCCTGCGCCACCCCCACCCTCACCTTCCGTCACGACTATGTGTTAGCCAAAGTGGGGGCCAGCCAGGACACCGGCCGGGTGGAGATTTCAACCGATAGCGGCGCGACCTGGACCGAGCTGGCCCGCTTTAGCGGCGGGGGCATCTTTGGCGAGGGAGCCGGGGCGCAAGAGGTCGCCGCACCGGAGTGGGCGAATATTACCTGGAAAAAGGTCGGCATCGACCTGGGCGGTTACAGCGGGATGGTGCGGCTGCGTTTTAGCCTGGAGGTGGATCAGAACGTCTCCGATAAAGGCTGGGTGATTGATAATGTTATGGTCGGGCCGGGAACAGGCACAGTCCCGCCCCATAACGAGGTATTATTCCTGCCGGTTATCTTAAAAGGGGATTAAGGATTCAGGCTTTCATATTCCTGCACAATCTCCCGGTTGACCCGAACCTGCTGCAAGAAGGACTGCTGGAGGGCTGAGTCGGTAATTTTATTAGCGCGAGCCATCACCAAGTTGTAGGCCGATTGGAGGGCGGCATGGGCTTGCTCCATTTGTCCCCCTGCCGCCAAAACCTGGTAACACACAAAATAGTCCCGCTGGGGAAACTCCGGTCCCTCGCCTCGACATTCCTCTAAAATGACCCAGGCTAGTTGAGTATAATTCAGAGCTTCAACGATATTGCCTGCGGTGAGATAAGCTGCGGCCAGGGTGGCCAGGTTATCGGTCATTCGTAGGGTTAACTTTAACTCACGCTGCAAGGTTAAGGCGGCCTGAGCCTGCTCAATTGCTTGGCGAACATGACCGGCGCGTAAGTTAAAGAGGCTTAAATAACTCAGAATACCTGAAGCTAAATCTCGTTCATCGTGGGCTTGAGCCAGGGCCAGTCCCCTGGTTAATTGAGCGAGTGCTGTGGTCAGATCCCCTTTCTCTCCCGTTGTCAGGCCCAAATTGCTTAAAATATAGGCTTCACCGACCTCATCCTCAATGTCTTGGCTCAGCTGCAACCCGCGTTCCAGGCAACGCTGAGCGTTGGATAACTCACCTAACTCCCAGTATAACCCACCCAAATCATTCCAGATATTCATTTCGTTCCAGCGATTGCCAATCGCCTGTTGAATCGCCAGGGCCGTAGATAAGTAAGATTGAGCCTGGCTGTAATCGCCACTATCACGCAGCACTACACCTAAATTACCGCAACTCATTCCTTCACCGGCCCGGTCGCCAATTTCCTGCCGTATTTGCAGAGCTTGTTGATGATAAGTAACTGCTTCGGCCAAATGGCGTTTGTAATAAGCAGTTATGCCCAAATGATTGAGCGACTCAGCTTCATCCAAATGGTAGTTATGTTGGCCGCTCAGAGCCAGGGCCTGCTTATGGCGCTCCTCAGCCTGGTCCAAATCTCCCTGCTGCTGGTAGACAAGTCCCAGACGGTTTAAGACCTGGTGCTGGTAGACAAGTCCCAGACGGTTTACAACCGGGATGAGTGACTGCACCTCGTCAACCTGCTTCACCTCATCTTGGCTCAAGGTCAGGGCTTGATAGTATTGGGCTTTGGCTCCTTCATAATCACCATGTCGAAAAGCAATCAGGCCCAGTTGGGTCAGGCAGCGGAATTCCCCCTCGCTATTGCCGCTCTCGCGGCAGGCGGCCAGCGCGCGTTCCCCTGCCGCTTGCGCCTGGTCATATTCGCTAATGGCTTCGTAATATTGTCCCCACAGGTAAGCCGTTGTCCAAACCGGCGCTCCGGCGGTTTTTTCTAAGGCGTTCAACGCGGCCTGTTCCTGGTCACGCTGACCCAGGAGGTGCAATACTTCTACCTGTCCCTGGCGCCATTCCCAGCGTTCCTCCAAGGCCAAAGCCTGGTTGTAATAATTCAGAGCCATATCGTTGGCATACTCTCGCTGGGTCTTGCGGGCGGCCTGGTCCAGGTATAACACTGCTTTGGGGCATACTTCAGGCTGGTTAAGATCGCTGCGGGAAAAATGGTAAGCCAACCGCTCCACCGTATTAGGCTGCCACCGTTCCAGGGCTAAGCCCACCTGGTAATGTAACAAATGGCTGAGATCTTCGGTCAAGAGTTGATTGACGGCTTCGTGGGTCAGGTTATGCCTGAACATATAAGTCAGATAAGGCTGCGACGTTTCCAGGCGCACCAGGTCACGCTTTTCTAACTGCTGTAACAGATCAGTTAAAGTAGAGGCCGAGAGTGACTCAGGATGGATCTGGGTCAATAACTCTACTTCAAAAGTACGGCCAATCACGCTGGCCGCTTTTAAGGTCAACCGGTGCGTTTCGGGGAGGTGGTCAATCCGCGAGAGGATAATATCTTGGATGGTTTCAGGCACTCCCAGCTTAGCGGTTTCCAGGGGTGCGGCGGGGGCTAAGATCCAGTCGCCGGCTTGTTTAACCAGGCAATTGGCCTGGCGCAGGGCGGTCAGGGTGGCTGCGGACAATTGCCAGTCACCCTGTGGTTGTTGCCTCAATCCTCCTGCCTCGCGTAGAGTCGCGATCATCTCTTCGGCAAAAAAAGGGTTGCCCTGGGCGCGGGCCTGGATCAGGGCCAGGGCCAATGGTGAGAGTTGGCCGGATAAACGCTGGGCTACCAACGACGCTATCTCAGCCTCGGATAACTCTCCCAGGTTCAGGGGGACGTAGTTTGGTGCCCGGTTCAAGTCGGGCAAAAGCGGCTCTGCCTGGGGCCGGTGTACCAACAGCAATAAAATAGGGCTATTGGCTATCACCCGGGCCAGGGCCAGGAGCAGTTGCCGGGAGGCTTCATCCAGCCAGTGGGCGTCTTCAAACAACAGTAATAGAGGCTGCCGGGTGGCCCAGGTCTGGAGTATCTCGGTGAGCAGAGCAAATAAAGCTTCTCGCCGCAACTTGGGATCAAACATGCGGGTGGTGTCGTTATCGGCAAGAGGCAGATGCAGCAAATCGCCCAGCAGTGGCAAGCGTAGTCGCCAGGTGGGATTAGTTTCGACCAGGACGGTTTCGACCAGGGTAGACTGTTGCTGCTGCCAGGCAGTCGGGTCAGTCGGCAAGGCCGGTTCCCCCGACAGGCCCAGCAGGTTTTGAAAAATATGCCGCCAGGGATAATAAGCCATCTCCTGACTGGTGCTCTGGCTAACCCCTACGGCCAGGCGAAATCCCTGCCGTAGCGCACGCTCGGCAAATTCAGCCGCCAGGTGGCTTTTACCCAATCCAGCTTTCCCCTCCAGGCGGATTATAACTCCTTGATTGGCTTGTACGGTAGCCAGGGCCTGCTGCATCTGGCCTAACTTGGCCTGGCGGCCAATCAAGGGGGTGGGGAACAAGGTTATGGGCCTTTGCGGCGAAATATTTTTTCGGGCCACCACCAACCACGCCGGGATAGGCTCATCTTTACCTTTAACCTTGAACGCCCCCTGGTATTGACAGGTATACCGTTCTGTCAGGGTCTTAACCACACGTTGGCTGGCTAAAATTTGACCCAGTCCAGCCTGCTGCATTAACCGTGCCGCGACATTAGCCTCGTCACCCAAGACCCCATAAGTATGTCGGGTGGCTCCTCCGTAAGCACCCGTCCACATTGACCCCCGGCTAAGGCCAATTTGAGTGCGGGTAATGAAATCCAGGTAAGGTGGCGGTGACAACAAATCAATGGCGGCGGCTACGGCTCGCACAGAGTGGTCTTCATGAAATAGCGGCGCTCCAAAACCGGCATAAAAATAACTCCCCTTATCGCCAAAGGTTAGTTGGAGGAGATACCCCCCATAGTTGGTCAACACCCGTTGCACCCAGCCGATGTAAGCATCCAGTTTATCGCCGGCCGCCTCATCCTGGTCATAATCCAACTCGCCAAACCGAAGAAAAAGAGCGGTCGTGGGACGGATTTCAGCCAAAAACCGACCCGAACCCGCTTTCAATCGTTCATAAATTGGCGGTAGCAGCCAGGGTCGTGCCTGGACCTCGGTTAGGGTGATGGCATCCAGTTTGGGCCAGGGTACAGGATCGACCGGGTCAGTCAAATTGCTAACCGCCGCAAAGCGCCGGTTGATCTCATCCGCTCGCCAGCCGCTTACCTCAAGATTATCGGCCAATCGGTCGGCGACTGCTGCGGTGACTACAATCTCACCCTTCCTGGCCAGCTTTTCGGCGGCGGCCATACAGTCTATGGTACTGCCGGCCAGTACATCAAGGTATTGAATGGTCGAGTCGCCCACACGGAAGCGGCAGGCCGGTCCAACGCTGATACCTATCTTAATAGATAATAGTACCGGAGCGCCGGTCGAGGGCTGCAATTGGGCAAACTGGGCCATAATACGTTGCATCGCCAGGCCGCAAGCAACGGCTCGCGTGCCATCATCACCATCCAGCCAGCAGGTGATAGCATCGCCACTAAAACCAATAACGCTACCTCCAAATTGGTCGAGTTCGACAATAAGTGCGCCGTAGACAGCATTTAAATGTTTGGTTAACTCCTCCGCCCCCTGCCGGGGGCCAAGTTCCCGACTCAGGGTCTCAGTCAGAGGGGTGAAGCCTGAAATATCGGCAAATAGGGCTGCTCCCGCCACCCGATTGGGCAGGTCACGCCCCAGGCTTAAAGCCAGCCGGCGGTCAGTTGGGATATAGGCGCCGAATAGGTCTAACTTTTCCATTGAGCGGAGTCGAAGCGGCTAAATTGCGAGGTTTTGTTCTCTTCTATGTCGATTATACCACGATTAAGTGTAGAGTCTACAGACAAATTTTTGCGAAACCCGGCCCAGGAAAACCGGTGCGAAAGCAAGGAAGCGAAGAGCAGTTTCCAAAACCCCCTTAACCTGCAGAGATAAGCCCTACTCAGGTTTAGCCCTCGATAGGGGTGTTTTTGAGTTCGAACGACGCCCCATCGATGATTTTGAAGGGGAATCCCAACTTCGAGGGGCAGGGTATGACACTGTTATAATAGAGTATCAAGTTACTCGTAGGCCAGTACCACTCTTTACTGAAAAAATATAGGGTGGTCCTATACTTTACCGAAACCAGTCCCAGGCTTTGTTGAAAAAGAGGGCTATTTTGGCCTTCTCAGTCCCAATCTTTACTGAAACCCACACTATGACCGGAGATGTGATATAATAGAAGCAGCGAAAGCCGGGGTTGGGCCGTGCCAGGTGGGGCTGGGCCTGCAGATAAGGGTAGGCCGCTTCTGCTTGAGTAGAACTGTCAGGATGAGGATGAATTGGTACAACGAGGGCGGTGTTTTTTGTTTTACGGCGGCATAGGCCGGCGATTGAGGAAGCCAGTCACTTATGAAACCAAAAACGCTACTGGTGGGGGGATTATTGAGCCTGATCAGTTTAGTTGTCGCCGTACTGCTGGCTTCTTTAACTCGGTGGCAAACGGCCACGCTTGGTCTCATCCCCCTGGTGAACGGTGTGATTGGTTTTATCCTGGTCTCGATGACCTGGCTGGCCTGGGGTTTGGCTAAAGTCAGGCGGGCGGCCGGGCTGCGCCGCACCAGCAAATTGTTGCTACTGGCCGGTTTTTTCTTATTATTCCAACTGGCCTATCTCCCCACCGCCCAGATTTTGCGCCAGCAGGAGGTCGCCAAAGCACAGGCCTTTGTCGAGGCGCTTATCCCCCACCTTGAAGCTTACAAAGCGCAGCAGGGAGTCTACCCCAGTACAATTGAGGCCATTTTAACCGATGACATCACCCTGCCGGCGCTGCTTCAACGGCAAGGCGATGTCCCTTTGCCCTTCAACAACCGGAATTTCTATTTCCAACGCGGGCCAACGTATGGCTTCCGTTTTTATTTGCCGGATGGGTTTATCGGTTATTCCTACGAATATTGTTGTGGGCCGCAGGGCCGCTGGACGGTTATGGATTGAGTGAAACAACGAAGGTGATCGGGATGGGACTCACCATTTTGCCCCTTATTCCTCTACCTGGTGAAAAAGAAAAGGTGGGGTGAATGATTTTAAACATCGGTATTATCCAGATGCAGGCCACGCCGCTCAAGGTGGATGAAAATCTCTCCTTAGCCGAAAGCCTGATCGCGCAGGTCGCCACCGAGGGGGCGCAACTGGTAGTCCTGCCGGAGATGTTCAACGTCGGCTACTACTT
>CAZUNT010000165.1:0-16800 GCA_964622215.1 uncultured Caldilineaceae bacterium | reverse complement strand
ACGTGGTCAATTTTATGCACTTTATCGCCCAGGAAATGCGCGAGTTGATGGCCCAGCTTGGTTTCCGCACCGTAGACGAGATGATCGGGCGCACCGACAAGCTGGAAGCAAAACAGGCGGTTGAACACTGGAAAGCCTGCGGGCTTGACTTTTCCAATATCCTCTACCGGCCGGCTGCCCCGCCTGAAGTAGGCCGTTACTGCCAGGTTCCCCAGGATCACGGCCTGGATAGGGCCTTAGACAACCAGGTGCTTTTAGACCTGTGCCGCCCGGCCCTGGAAGACGGCGAGCCGGTGGCCGCTACGCTGCCCATTCGCAACGTCAACCGGGTGGCCGGCACGATTCTGGGCAGCGAAATCACCCGGCGCTACGGCGCGGAGGGCCTGCCCGAAGACACCATCCGGCTCCGTTTTGTGGGGTCGGCCGGCCAGAGTTTTGGCGCGTTTATCCCGCCGGGCCTGACCCTGGTGCTTGAAGGCGACTCCAATGACTACATCGGCAAGGGCTTGTCGGGCGGTAAGATCATCGTCTACCCGCCGGAGGGATCAACCTTTGTGGCCGAAGAGAATATCATCGTCGGCAACGTAGCCTTTTACGGCGCGACCGGCGGCCAGGCTTACATCCGGGGCGTGGCCGGGGAACGTTTCTGCGTGCGGAACAGCGGCCTCCATGCCGTCGTCGAGGGCGTGGGCGATCACGGCTGTGAGTATATGACCGGCGGGCGGGTGGTGGTGCTGGGCCGCACCGGCCGCAACTTCGCCGCCGGGATGTCGGGCGGTATCGCCTATGTGCTGGATTGGAACGGCGATTTTTCGACCCGCTGCAACAAAGACATGGTTCACCTGGAGAAACTGGAAGAGCCGGCGGAAATAGCCGAAGTCAAGGGGATGATCGAGCGGCACGCCGGTTACACCAACAGCACCCTGGCCCAAAAAGTGCTGGCCCAATGGAGCGAGTTCGTTCCACAGTTCGTCAAGGTGATGCCCAGGGATTACCGGCGGATGCTGGCCGCCTTCCGCGAAGTTGAAGCTGCCGGCTTAAGCGGCGAAGAGGCTGTCATGGCCGCTTTTGAGCAAAACAAAAACGACCAGGCTCGTATTGGGGGAAACTGAGTCAGTTTGACCGTTGAGGAAGCATCAGGTCACACTCTTCTATCTTTGTCCGATTCAAAATGCTGCTTATCTAAGACCCTAAAGGTCTTGGAGACCTTTAGGGTCTGAAACGTAAAGTTATTTGTGGGCGTTTACTTAAAACCTGTGTGACCGACCAGGTAGGTAACAAAAAACGGACTAACCGGCCTGCCTGAGATTATTTAATAAAAGAAGGAGAAAGAATCCATGACGATTCAATGGTCGAAAACTGATGATGTTCTGGGAACCGCCAACCGGGGGGATCCCACCGAGTCGGGCTTGTGTACGTTGTGCCGGGCCGATTGTAAGGGTAAGTGCGAAACTTGGTTGTCCAGCCTGCGCGGGCGGAAGATGCTCTATCCACGTAGTTTTGGACTGGTTACGGCCGGCAGCGGCAATACCACTCATGTCGGGGTTAATTATAATGCCTTACGTATCCAGGGATACAATTACGGGGCGTATGGCCTGCCACAAGGGCTGTCACATTCGCCGGATGATTGTATCTTCCCGAATGTTAACCTGGAAACCGAGTTTGGGCAGCAGGTCAAAACCAGAACCCGCCTGCCGCTGATGACCGGTGCTTTGGGGTCTACTTTTATTGCGGCCAAGTATTGGGAATCTTTTGCCATTGGCGCGGCCCTGGTCGGTATTCCCATTGTGGTGGGCGAAAATGTGGTCGGGATTGACCAGAAAGCCGACATCAAGAACGGCAAAATCAGACGAGCGCCTGAGCTTGACCGCCGCATCGACACCTTCTTGCGTTATTTTGACGGTCAGTACGGGGCCATCATTGTCCAGATGAACGTCGAGGACACCCGCAATGGGGTGGCCGAGTATGTCATTGATAAATATGGCGATAAGGCCATCATCGAGTTGAAGTGGGGCCAGGGAGCCAAAAACATCGGCGGCGAAATCCAGGTTAACAGCCTGGAGTATGCCCTGTTCTTAAAAGAACGCGGCTATATCGTTGACCCGGACCCAACCCACCCGGAAGTGCAGGCAGCCTTCAAACATGGCGGCGTTCAGGCTTTTGCCCGGCACAGCCGGTTAGGTTACACCAACCTGAACAGTGTCGAGGCCGTTCGGGCCGATTTTATGACCGAGATCGACTATCTGCGCCGGCTGGGTTACAAACGGATTACCCTTAAAACCGGTTCTTACGGCATGGAAGCGCTGGCGATGGCGATTAAGTTTGCTACCGAAGCTGAGATGGATCTCTTGACCATTGACGGCTCCGGCGGCGGCACGGGCATGAGTCCCTGGAATATGATGGAAAATTGGGGGGTGCCCTCCATTTTCCTCCATGCCAAAGCCCATGAGTATGCCTCTATCCTGGCGGCGCGGGGCGACAGGGTGGTTGACCTGGCTTTTGCCGGCGGCCTGGCCCGCGAAGACCACATTTTTAAGGCGCTGGCCTTGGGCGCGCCCTTTACCAAGTTGGTTTGTATGGGCCGTGCCCTGATGATTCCCGGTTTTGTCGGGTCGAATATCCAGGGTGCGCTATATCCTGAAAGCTGCGCTGCGGTCCACGGCAACTGGGACAGCATACCGCAAAGTGTGACCCAATTTGGCCAGATGCCCGAAGAAATCTTCGCCGGGTATTATGATGTCGAGAAGAAAGTCGGTCCAGATGAGATGAAAAACATCCCCTTTGGCGCCATTGCCCTCTGGACGCTGGCCGACAAGCTGGCGGCCGGCTTGCAGCAGTTGCTGGCCGGGGTCAGAAAGTTCTCCCTGGCCGAGATTTCGCGCCACGATCTTTTTTCGGCTAACCGGGAGACGGAACGCGAAACCAAAATTCCGTTTATGACCGATGTTTTGGACAACGCCGCTAAGCAAATTTTAGAAAATCACGATAACTATTTATCCGGCAGCCTGTCGGAGAGACCGATTTTAGCGGACTTCGGAAGTCTTAGAGGGTGATTTTGCCGCTGTCCAGAGGATGAGGTGTAAATTATGGGAAAACCAACCGGCTTTATGGAATATGAGCGCGAACTTCCGACGGATCGACCGCCCCTGGAACGGCTGGGCGATTGGCAGGAACTCCACCTGCATTTTCCAGAAGACAAACTCCGCCGGCAGGGGGCGCGCTGCATGGATTGTGGTATCCCGTTTTGCCACACCGGGACGTTGTTGAATGGCATGGCCTCCGGTTGCCCCATTAACAACCTCATCCCCGAATGGAATGACATGATCTATCGCGGGATGTGGCGGCAGGCCCTCCTGCGCCTGCTTAGAACCAACAACTTTCCCGAATTTACCGGGCGGGTCTGCCCCGCGCCCTGCGAAGGATCGTGTACGTTGGGTATTCACGAACCGGCGGTCACCATCAAGAGCATCGAGTGTGCCATCATCGACAAAGGCTTTGCCGAGGGCTGGCTGGTTCCCCAACCACCGGCCAAAAGAACCGGCAAAAAGGTGGCGGTGGTCGGTTCCGGCCCGGCGGGACTGGCTTGCGCGGCTCAACTCAATACCGCCGGTCATCGGGTCACCGTCTTCGAGCGGGCCGACCGTATCGGCGGCTTGTTGATGTACGGTATCCCCAACATGAAACTGGATAAGCAAGTTGTTCAACGCCGGATAGACTTGATGACCGCCGAAGGGGTCGAGTTTATCACCAATACCGAGGTGGGCAAAGATTATCCGGCCGATGAATTACTGAAAGAATTCGATGCGGTGGTTCTGTGTGGCGGGGCGACCAAGCCGCGTGACCTGCCCATTGAAGGCCGAAACCTCACCGGCATCCATTTCGCAATGGAATTTTTGCACGGGAATACCGAGCGCTTGCTGGATGGACCCCCTCCCCAACCCTCCTTAGAGGGGAAGGGAGGGTATATCTCTGCTGCAGGTAAAGATGTCGTCGTCATTGGGGGGGGCGACACGGGCACCGACTGCGTAGGTACGTCGCTGCGCCACGGCTGCCAGAGCCTGGTTCAACTTGAAATTTTGAACCGCCCGCCCGATACCCGCCAGCTTGACAACCCCTGGCCGGAGTGGCCTAAAATCTACCGCCTGGATTACGGCCAGGAGGAGGCCGTGGCTGTTTATGGCCGCGACCCTCGCACTTATGCGGTCACAGCCAAACGTTTTGTCGGCGATGCCGAGGGGCAGGTTAAAGAGGTGCATACCGTACAAGTTGAATGGACTGCCGGCGGCACTGGCGGCCGGCCTTACCCCAAAGAAATCCCCGGGACGGAAAAAGTTCTGCCGGCCCAATTGGTGCTCCTGGCTATGGGTTTTTTAGGGCCGGAAGATACCCTACTCAACCAGCTTGGCGTCGAACGGGATGACCGCTCCAACGCCAGGGCCGACTACGGCCAGTTTGCTACCAGTATTCCCGGTGTTTTTGCCGCCGGCGATATGCGGCGAGGCCAGAGCCTGGTCGTCTGGGCCATCAACGAAGGCCGCGGCGCGGCGCGAGAGTGCGACCGTTACATGATGGGCAAGACTGATCTGCCCTGATTGTAACTACTTCGACAATGTTACATTATTATGTCATCGGCTTCGCCTCAGAATGGCAGGCAAACGAGCGGCGACCGTACCGCTGATGGAGGAGTTGAGCCGGCATGTGGTGGGGTAGGTACGACCGACCCGGTCGTAACCTACTAGGTTCTGTTGACATTTCACTTTATGACCCAAAAACCCACCCTTCGATACGGCTGTCGCCTACTCAGGATGCGTTTTTGGGCCGATTTCGCATGCTGAGTGCCCCTACACGTCTTTAAGGAGTCCAGAATTCATTCTGGGCTGCTCGTTGCTTCGCCAGTCATCTTCCTCGCCCATGATGGGACTATCCACATAATTCCCCTCTGTCACAAATCATCCCCTTCATTCGTCTCATGTTATAGACAGTTCATTAAATCAGAGACTGAATAATTTATCGTAACACCCTTAAAGGAGATGATCGTATGAAAATTTTTATCGCCGGAGCAACCGGAGCCATCGGACGCCATTTACTGCCCTGTTTAACCCAGGCAGGACACGAGGTAACCGCTATCACTCGTTCTCCAGAACGGGTCGAACAAATCCAGGCGGTTGGAGCCAGCCCTATTGTCTGCGACGTTTTCGACCAGGGCAAACTAAAACAAGTGGTCATGGCCGCCAGGCCGGAGGTAATGATCCATCAGTTGACAAACATCCCTCAGCGTATTGACCCCCGCCACGTTAACCAGGCGATGGCCCGGACCAACAAATTACGCTCCGATGGAACCCAAATTCTGATAGACGCGGCCAGAGCAGCCGGGGTACGTTCCTTTATTGCCCAAAGTATCTCGGCTTATTATGCCCCAACCAGCCCCTTGCCGGCAACCGAAGATGAGCCACTTTACAAAAATCCACCGGCAGCCTTTGCCGACACGGTTAACGCCATTGCCAACATGGAACACACGGTCTTGAATACTCCCGGCATTGCTGGTATTATTCTACGATATGGGTATTTTTACGGGCCGGGGACGGTCTACGCGGCGGATGGCACCTTTGCCGAAGACCTCCGGGGTCGCCGTATTCCAATTATCGGCGATGGGGGCGGAGTCTTTTCTTTTATTCACATCGAAGATGCGGCGGCGGCAACGGTTTTGGCCCTCACCCACGGCCAACCGGGCTGTTACAACATTGTCGACGATGAGCCGGCCCCACTGCGGGAATGGCTACCGGTCTATGCCGATTTACTTCAGGCCCCACGGCCAATGCGTCTGCCAAAGTTTGTGGGACGGCTCGCGGCCGGTCGTTTTGGCGTTTATTTTATGACAGAACAACGGGGGGCCTCCAATCAAAAAGTAAAACAACAGCTTGGCTGGCGACCTGTTTATGCAAGTTGGCGGGATGGCTTCCGGGCAGAGTTAGCTCCCCAGGTCCAACCCAGTTTTGGATAATACCATGTACTTTCAAGAAACAAAGCCAATAACAACCTTTGAAAAATACCGGCCTTTATTGTTCTCGATTGCGTATCGGATGCTCGGCAGTGTTATGGAAGCCGAGGATGTGGTCCAGGAAACCTACTTACGTTATATAAACACCTCTACCAGCGTTGAATCGCCCAAGTCTTTCCTGAGTACGATTACCACCCGGCTTTGCCTGGATCAGCTAAAATCGGCCAAAAGACACCGGGAAGAATATATCGGTCCCTGGCTGCCGGAACCCCTTCGAACCGACGAAACTACGCCGGCCCCGGTGGATAAATACGATATGATTTCGATGGCGGCCCTGGTACTTTTAGAGAATCTCTCGCCGCTGGAGCGGGCGGTGTTTTTATTACGCGAGGTGTTCGATTACGATTATGCCGACATCGCCCGTATTGTCGAGAAGAGCGAAGCAAACTGCCGCCAATCCTATCATCGAGCCAGGCAATATTTACAGGAACACCGGCCCCGGTTTAAGTCATCGCCGGCGGCCCAACAAAAGTTGGTGACAGGCTTCTTACAAGCCGTCCAAACCGGCGATGTTGAGGCCCTTACCGCCTTACTGGCCCAAGACGTCACCTTGTGGTCGGATGGCGGCGGCAAAGCCACTGCCGCCCTCCGGCCCGTGGTAGGCCCGGATCGTATCATTCACTTGTTGCTGGTTTCCTATGGCAAGCGACCGGCTAATTCAGTCATGGAGTTGGCTGAAATGAACGGCGTTCCCTCAATTTTGTTTCGGATTGACAATAAGGTGGTCGGGGTGATGAGTTTTGAGGGCAACGAAACAGGTATTACGGATATCTGGGCTGTGTGGAACCCGGATAAACTTCAGCACCTGCAATGAACTTACTGCTAAGTACAAACAAATTAGTTTTGAGGGATAGAAGCGGTATTTTCACCGGGAAATTGCCCAAGTTGTAAATACAGTTGGGAGAGTGAAGGAGTGGAGGGTTGGAAGGTTCACTTTCCATCGAATTTAGTGGTAAGATAAGCACGACACGGATTCGGGCACGGATTACACGGATTTTCAGGCTGGACGTTCCGTGTATCCGTGTAAAATCCGTGTCGGGCTGGCCCTACCACTAAATTCGGGGGAGTCTTGGAAGGCTAAAAAATTCGTGGTATTTGCTAGCCTGCCAACCTTCCAGCTTTTCAAAGGTTATAAGTTCTTATGCAAAGCGCGATAGCGGTCTTTTTAATCACCCTGGGCCTGGGGCAGCTCATTTCGACCGGCCAGGGCTGGCGGGCGGCTTCGCTGGTGGGGCCGAGTCGCCCGGTTGGATACAGCCTGGGGTTAATTTTGCTGTTGGCCGGAGCGCTGCTTCTGCCCCACTCTTGGTACGGACTGGGCTGGACCGTGCTGGCCGGCCCTTTAGTGGTAGGCTTGCTTTTATGGGCCGGTTCTTACGTTACCCCACCCCCTCATCCCGATATTTTCTTTAGCCCCGCTCATCCCGGTCACGGTAGTTGTCTGCCCGTCCAAATTCCCGATGGCGAGTTTTTAATGCCGGGCTTGCTGCTGAAGCCCTGCTCCCCACCACACCCTTTCAGAGAGATGTTTACGACCATCGCTAATGAAAATGCCTTTCAGCGGTCAGCGGTCAGCGGCCGGCGGTCTGTTTTCAAGGGAGCGGTGCTGGTAATCCACGGCGCAGGCGATACGAAAATTAGCTTTAAATGGCGGCTGGTACAGGCACTGCTGGCGGAAGGTTTGATCGTGCTCTCAATTGACCTGCCCGGCCACGGCGATTATCGCTGCCGCCCGTTGGCTTATCCTGACTGCCTGTCGGCCGTTCCGGCGGCGCTACGATTTTTGAGAGACCAGCCGGGAGTAGAGCGCGTGGGAGTGGTTGGAATTAGCCTGGGCAGCGCTATGGCGATCAGGAGTCTGGTTGAAAATCAAGAAGACCCTAAAGGTTTTCAAAAACCTTTAGGGTCTATAGCCCCGGTCGACGCCCTGGCGGCGCTGGAGATGCCGATTGAGGTGAAGTACAGCCGCATGCTCCGCTATCGAGAGATGTGGAACGCTTACCGGGCGCCGGTTTTGTCGCTGTTGGGCGAGATAACGGTCAAGCAGATGCTCGCCAGTTGGCATACCGGCGGCTATGTCAGCCGGCACAAAACCACAGCCGAGATCATCGCCCTCTTAAACCCACTGGCTGCTATGGCTCGACTCAAAAATATGCCCATTCTGTTGGTCCATGGGGAGAGGGATATTATCGCCCCACCCGCCGCAGGTTGCGCCTTGCAGCAGGCTGCGCCTAAGGCAACCTTATTGACCGTAAAAAAGGCCAGCCATGTCACGTTGACCTTGATGCCGGACGTGAACCGGCAGGTAGCAAAATGGTTGAGGGAGAAATTAAACGGAGGGTAGGAAGGGTGGAACGTTGGAACGTTGGAACGTTAGAACGTTGGCTTCAGTCCTCCACTCTTCTCTGACCACTGACTACTGAGCCTCCACTCTCCCTTAAAAATGCGTGCTGCCGTCCGGCATCGTCGCCCCTCGAAATTTGACGCCGTCGAGATTAGTGCCCTCTATGTTGGCTCCTTTGAGGTTGGCGTTGCGCAGGTCGGCCCCGGCCAGGTTGGCTCCACGTAGGCTGGCCCCTTCCAGGTCAGCCCCGCGCAGGTCGGCCCCGCTCAGGTTACTCCAGGCCATGTCGGCCTCGCGCAAATCGGCCCGGCTCAAGTTGGCCCGGCTAAGATCAGCGCCAACTAGCCAGAGCGAACCGCGTGATAGGTTGACGAGCAAGTATAACTCTTTTTGGGTAAATTCCATGTCAGTTCATGTCCGAGGTGATTACAGTATCCTGGTAGTCTCCGTCCGTTTCTGGCGACCGGCCAGGGTTGCTTTTAAGGCAAACTTCATCTCCACCCGCCAGGGTTGTCCGGCCTCGTCCCGCTGCCACAGCTCCAAACGGCTCACTCGAAAATTGAACAGCGGCTCAAACTCCTTCAGAGCCTGTTTGGCCAATTCCAGCTTGGCTTTGTCGGCCAGGCGGCCAAAGAGGACATGCGGCTGGTAAATCTTCTCCTTGTTAGCCAGCGAACTCAAAGGGCCGCTTAAGAGGTCATTACGCAGGTTGGTCAGTTCGGCCTGGCCGGCCGTCATCGGCAGATGCAGTTGGTAATCTTTGCCCTCGTGGACATGCCAGCCCACCAAAAAAACTTTGATCGGGGCGTGAGTTTCGCTAATTCCGCTCAAATGGACGTAGAGTTGTTCCTGTCGAGCGGCGAATTGAAACGGCTCCAGCAAGGTAATGTGCGGCGGAGCGAGCCGGACCGCCGGATCATATAGCTGCCGGTAAGGTTCCAGAGCTGCGGCTAAATTGGTCGGAACGGAGGCAACGATAGTGTACATAGGCGCATTATAACATAAAATTGGGAATGATTAAATTTTGCAACGTTTAAGGGACCGAAATCCATCCCTGTGACACGGCGTAGGCCAGAAATAGCGCTACCGAGTTCGTCAGCATGTGCATCAAGATGGCCGGCCAGATGGAACCCGAAACCTGGTACAGAAAAGCAAAAATCATGCCCAGGATAAAAATAGGCAAAATCGAGGTCGGCAGGAGGTGAGCCAGGGCAAACAGCCCGGCGCTGGCCAGGGCCGCTTGGGGCCAGCCCCACCGGCCGCGCAGGCCGGTGAACACAAAGCCTCTAAAAAATATCTCTTCCACCACAGGGGCGACGATAGCCCCGCCAAACAGTATCGCCGGTGGGAAGTCGGTCGCCTTGAATATTAGCTCAATATCCGGCTGGATCTCCAGGTTGAACAGAGCCAGAAGGCCGGCATAGAGCATGTTGAACAGCAGCGAGGCCAGCATCAAGCCGCACCCCACCCCCACGGCCAGGGGTTGAAAATTCCGCAGCCCCAAATCGGCCCAACCGGCCCCATACTTGTGAACAGTGAAATACCAGGCCGGGAGCAGTAAAATGGCTTCGCCAAAGACGATGATTAAACCCGGGTCAAACGGTAACTTTTGGGTTTCTCCTAACAAGCCAATGACTATAAAAAAGATAAGCCAGCCGCCAAAAACCAGCAAGCCCCAGCCGACATCACGCGGAGTCCAGGGAACCGGCGGCGGCAGTTGGTTGGAAAAGTTATTCATAACTGTTTAACCTATCGAACGCCGATCATAGACCGCTGACTACCAAAATTGTCTAAAAGACCCTCATCCCCAACTTCTCAGCGGTCGACGGTCGGCCGTCCGCGGTCGTTTTAGCAATAGTACCACGTTTTGATGGGGGTGAAAAGTTTGGAAACCGGGTTGATAATTGCGTAATGATATATCTTAGTTAGAATAATAGTGAAGGTCTTCCTCCCACCAGAGTCCTCGGAAAGTTCATTAACCCCTAAAGAATTTTGCTTAACAAAAGACGCCGGACAGGTCGTAGAACGTCTGGCGTTGGATATCTTATTGTTCTTTCCGAGAAGGTTCTTCCACTTGATAAGGAGATGGCAGTATGAAACAGAATAGCCTAATTCTGATCGTCGACGACGCCCCGGAGGGCCGGATTTTATTGGAACGGTTGTTGGCCGTAGAAGGGTATGATTTGGCTTTTGCCGGCGATGGGGTTGAAGCCCTGGCCAAAGCGGCCACATTGACGCCTGATCTAATCTTGATGGACGTGATGATGCCGCTGATGAATGGCTTTGAAGTGTGCGAACGGTTGCGGGCTGACCCTACCCTGGCCAAAGTCCCTATCATTCTGATCACGGCGCTGGACGACCGGCCGGCGCGCCTGCACGGCCTGGAGGTGGGCGCCGACGACTTTGTGACCAAACCTTTTGACCAGACCGAGTTGTTGACCCGGGTGCGGACGATTACCCAGGTCAACCGCTATCGCCAATTCCTGCTGGAACGAGCTAAATTCGAGTGGGTGGTCGAAAATACCGACGACGGCTACCTGATTGTAAGTCATGCCGACGACGTGTTCTATGCCAATCCACAGGCCCGGCTCTATCTGAGCTTGCCGGAGGATCAAAGCGAGCCGGTGGCCGACAAATTTATGGCTTTAGCCCGCAAAAATTATCAGTGCCAACCGGAGCCGGCCTGGAGTACCTGGCCCGACCAGATGACCGAAGCGACCCCCCGTTATCTTATGCATCCAGAAACAGCCTCAGCGCATGCCTTTTGGTTGCAGGTAGATGTTTTTCCGGCTGAACCCCAGCAGAGTTGGGTGGTGCGGCTGCGGGATGTGACCAAAGAGATAGATTCGCAGCGGGATATGCGTGGTTTCCACGAGATGGTCCGGCACAAGCTGCGCACGCCTTTGCTGGGCATGCAAGGCAGCCTGGAGATTTTGGCCCGCCATGCCGCCAAGATGACCAGCGAGGAAGTGGCCGAAATGGCGGCCCGGGCCCTGCGGGGCGCTCAACGGCTGCAAGGGCAAATTGACGATATTGTGCAATACCTCACCGCGCCCAGCCTGGCTAAAGCCGAAGCCAGTTTTAACCTGGCGCTGCTGCCGCTGGTCGTCTCCCAGGTTAGCGCCGATTTGGGCCTAAAAAGTGTGACCGTATCCGGCCAGCAAGAGCTGGACGAAGCCTACCTCGCCCTCTCCCAACAGGCCGTCGAGTTGATCCTGCATGAGATTTTAGAAAACGCCCAGAAATTTCATCCCCGCCAAACACCCCGGGTGGAAATTTCGGCCGTCTGCCTGCTCTCCAACGAGGTCCGCCTGTGTATCGCCGACGACGGTTTAATCCTGTCGCCGGAACAGTTGACCCAGGCCTGGACCCCCTATTACCAGGGCGAAAAGGACTTCACCGGCGAGTCGCCCGGTATGGGCCTGGGCCTGTCCACCATCATTTCCCTCATTTCTGAAGCCGGCGGCTCGGCCCGCCTCTACAATCGAGATGATGGGCCGGGCGTGGTGGTGGAGTTGACCGTGCCGCTGGTCTGGCCGGAGGGGTGAAGCTATACTTAACTAACCTCAGTTCGGGATAAGGATTTAGCTCACGGATGAACACGAATAAACACAGATTAAAGCAAATTATTAATCAAAATCCGTGTGAATCTGTGTGAATCTGTGAGCTATTTCTTCCTCTCGTTGCTTATCCCGAATTGAGGTTAACTAA
This sequence comes from uncultured Caldilineaceae bacterium, assembly GCA_964622215.1. Taxonomy (GTDB): domain Bacteria; phylum Chloroflexota; class Anaerolineae; order 4572-78; family J111; genus DSQQ01. Next base: position 4,687 of record CAZUNT010000165.1, on the reverse strand, counting down.
ACATCTTGAAGTGTCTGAACGGTTGTGCTAAAATGGGGGAGTGTTTCGATAAAACCTTGAGGTGTATCAGCCGATGCCCAAAGCAAAAGACGCCAACCCCCAAAAATATCATCCCACCCGCCACGGGCCGGAAATCTTTCCGCTTTGAGCAAAACTTGGCATTGTCGTGAAAGCAGAGGGTCATTATGGTTATTGGAGAAGCTCTAAAATCTGCCCAGTTTGTCGTGGATAGTGAAGGACGGCGAACTGCTGTTTTAGTCGATATTCAGGCTTGGGAAGCGTTGATAGATCTGATCGAAACCCTGACGGATACAAAAATAGCTGCTCAAGCGCTGGCCGAATTACGACAAGCCGGCGGACGGCCTGAACATGCCGGCTGGTTAGCCTGGGATAAAATTGGAGAGGAATGGAGTGGCGAAGAGGAAATCGAAGCCGAAACCGGTTCCCTATAAGGTCTGGATGAGACCGGCCGTCCACGCTAACCGCAAGCAATTACCTGGGCAGATACGCCAACGTATAAAACGTATGCTTGACGAGTTAAGTGAAAATCCCCGCCCTGTCGAAAGTCGAGTCTTGGAGTTATCAGACCCTATCCAAACCGAATGGGAAATCCGAAGGATCAGATTAGAGAATTGGCGGGTGGTTTACGCCATAAATGAAACGTGGCAGGAAATTGGCGTTTTGACCGTACAAAAACGTCCACCATACGACTATGAAGATTTAGAACTGTTGTTGTCTGAACTGTTAACTTGAAAAACTTAGAGTAACAGCCGATGCCCAAAGCAAAAGACGCCAACCCCCAAAAATATCACCCCACCCGCCACGGGCCGGAAATTTTCCCCCGTCGTCCCCCCGTTTTAACCTCAGCCGAAATGGCGTGGCGTGAGGAAGTGGTCGCTTTTTTGCAAAGCCGCCCGCCTGTTGCTCCCTCCGAACTAGTATCCCCCGCTGAGCTTACCGTAATCAAAGAAAGTCCAACAGCTTATCAAATGGAAGATAAGACCTCTTCCGCCCTCCTTCCGCTTCAGCCGGGTGAGACCAACGAGTCGCTGCGGGAACGGCTGACCGACGATGTACTGGTTCCTCTCCGTATTATCAATGAGATTTTGAAAGTGCAGTTTGGCTCGCCTGGGTTAGGCAACCAGGAAAACCTTGTTGATGAATTGGTTTACATCTTGTTAACCCGCCGTTCCAAAATTGAAGATGCAAAAAAACACCTGAAAGCCATTAAAGAAAAGTATTCTATCTGGCAAGATGTTGCTTTTGCCCCTCCAGATGAGTTAAAAGCAACAATTATGGGAGGAGGGCTGGAAGATCACAAGGTAAAATTCATTCAAGGATCTCTCCAATTCATCTATGAGAAGTTTGGCCGCATCGACGAGACCGATTTTGCCAGTATGTCAGATTGGGAACTGGATCAGTTCTTACAAGAATTACCCGGAGTAGGAAAAAAGACTGCCGCCTGCATTTTGATGTATGTTCGTGGTGCAGATATTTTCCCGGCAGATACCCATTGCCTCCGTGTGTTAGATCGTTTGGGCATCTTCAAGGATTTTGGACTTGTTTGGCGACAGGAAGATCATAAAAAGGCTCAGAAAGAGTTACCTCTCCTATTGATGCCGCCACATATCCGTAGTGACCTGCATCGGAATTTGGTAATGTTAGGCAAAGAGATTTGTAAGCAAACTCCTGAGTGTGACCGCTGCGAACTCAAAAAGTTTTGTGCTTATTATCGAACTAAAGTTCAATCTGCTCATAAAGAAGAAAAAAAAAGCCTCGCCATTGATATGTTTTGTGGTGCAGGCGGGTTTTCTTTGGGGTTACGCCGGGCTGGCTTTAAAGTAGTCGCTGCTATTGACAATAATTCAGATGCTATCCGCACCTATCGCCTGAATCACCCTGAAATACATGATGAGGTTATCATAGAAGATGACGTGCGTCATGTGGATGTGGAGAAGCTCCGAAAATTACTGGGAGGGCGGAGGCTGGATTTACTAGCAGGTGGACCACCTTGCCAGGGATTTTCGATGATGGGGAATCGTGTACCTCACTTCTCCAAAAATGGCAACCATAAATCTGGTTCTGAGTATGACTTTACCCAAGATGATAGAAACCAGCTTTTTGAAACGATAGTAACCATTGCCGAGGCTCTACAGCCAAGTTATGTGGTAATCGAAAATGTGACGGGTCTCAAAAGCGCTGAAATAGAAGAAAAATCGTATGCCGACCATATTGCTGAACGGTTACAAATCATTCGGTATCAAACCAAAATTATACGTCTTGAGGCAACGGATTTCGGCATTCCTCAGAAGCGACACCGCTATTTTATCTTTGGGATACACCCCAATGTGAGATGGCCTGATTTTGAACGCCTGGGACAAATTGGGCCAGCTACTCAACTTAAACATGCTTTATTTGACCTACCGCCTTTAAAAATTTCTGATGGTCGATGGATTGCGCCTCATACCGAGATAGCCGCTCAACAGGAAGATTTGGGAGCAGCCTATCTCGATAAGTTTGAAATTAGAGGACAAACAAGAGTTCTTTATAGCCATGTCAGCCGCTATAATAATCCGGATGACTTGGAATTATTTACTGCCTTGAAGGAGGGGGAAAGCTATCGAAAACTTATTGCCAGGTTAGGGAGCAAACAAACTTTTACAAAATATACCGATGAAAACTTCCCTGATAAGTACTATCGTTTAGAATGGGAAGGTCAATCAAAAACTATTGTTTCTCACCTGGAGAAAGATGGCAACAGTTTTGTCGCCCCTCAACCTGAACCGTATCGGCAAATTCGTTCCCTTTCTGTTCGAGAGGCAGCCCGGATTCAAGCCTTTCCAGATGATTACATTTTTTGTGGTAGTCGTAAAGCGCAGTTTATTCAAATTGGCAATGCTGTACCGCCCGCAGTGGCTAAAGCCATTGGTGAGGTATTAGTCGAAGCCATAAAAGTGCAACAGAACGGGACTGGCGATGAGTAAGTCTTCAGAAGAGTCCAGTGTTACATTCAAAGATTTGTTGGCACAAAAACAGTGGCATAATTATAGTCAGTTTATCAGTGAGGCTCCGGCCCACTATGAAAAAGAAATACGTGAAGACATTTCCCGTGAAAGGCGTATCCGTGAAGTATTACGTCAGGAAGTTTTAGGACGAGGTTATACTTTAAGGAATTATGACACAAATCTGGCTTCTGCTGAAAAGCTATTATTTGGTGGACAGGTCATAGGTATTGACGGTACAGTTGCCAGACATCAAATGCTTTCAGGTATTCGCTGCCAAATTGGTGTAGTTGCAGTTAACTACCTTAATGAAAAAATACGTCATTCCTATTTCATTTCCGAAGCAAATCTTCGAAATGATACTGAGGACGTTTTAGAAATCCTTAAACGACGCGAACCAAAGAATCAGCCTATTTCAAATCTGGTTGTCCGTGCTCTGATGCTTTACCGTGAACGAGAGGTGGCTGTACGCTCGGAATACAAGAATGCCTACAAAATGCTTCATGGACCGCTTTTACCATTTGAGCTTATGACCGGTTTGGGGCGATTAAAGGCACTTTATACCACCTTGGATATTTTAAAAAAACTTGTCGCTGACCCCAAAATTTTCAGTATTATTTCCACTTCACGCTTCAATGATTATATTACACTGGGAACAGCCTTAAAGCCGGGTGAGTATATGGTAGATGAAAAATTCTCCCTTGGTGATGAACTGGCTGAGGATGAGAATTTTATGGCTCCTGGAAAATGGCGTCCTCGTGAATTTGAACATGTAGAGGAATTTCTGCGAAAAAAAGCCTCTTGTATTCTCACAGGCGTTATCAAGGTCAGCCAACGGCCGTATATGTTTCATGCTCATCGTGATACTTTTGACCTGGCTGCCGCTATCATTGCCCGTGACTCCCTGTTACAACCAGAAAAAGGTTTTCCTCTGTTGATTGATTATGCAGATACACTCTGTTCAGAATACTTTCCGGCTGGTGACTTTACCCGCCTGATACAGTACCAATTGGCCCGTGAGGGGCAATTTTTGACTGAGATTGATGAACGTGAAATGCGATTGAAGTAATCAGGAGTCTCCAAATGTCTGACCAAAACAACGAATCTCCGCTTGGTTTTGTAAATTTTGATGATATTCGAGGACAAAATAATGAGATCGAACTACGTATTCCTTTTGATGAAGTGAAGCGCATACAACGGGGCCAATATGTATTAGTTAGTAGTATCGGGATGGAGCGACCTTATTTGGGACGGGTCATTTCAGGGCCATTTTACACCCCTGACGCGGTAAGTAAAGATTCTGCTTTTGCTCGTACCTCGATCTTGTTAGCCAATGAAGTTCCTTTTCTGCCTGATTTTCATGGGGTCTGTCGAGTGGAACTGCTGGGGCGAGTAAGTTTGGAAGACCATCATCTTTCCGGTTTCGCCAGCCGTCCTTTCCCCAAAACACCAATTTGGCCTATGCCATCTGATCAGATTGCCCAATTGCTAGGGCTTGAGGGGAACATGTACTTGGGCCACTTAACTGGCTATGAGCAGATTAGAGTCCATTTTAACGCCCACGTGAAAAAGGTTTTACCTCGTAACGTGGGCGTTTTTGGTACTGTCGGTTCCGGTAAAACTAATACTGCTCAGGTACTTATCGAGGAAGCTATAGCTAGCGGTTGGGCGGTAGTGGTACTGGC
>CAZUNT010000164.1:0-16813 GCA_964622215.1 uncultured Caldilineaceae bacterium | reverse complement strand
CTAATTACGACCATACTCACCGCCGTGATGACCGAGTCTAGAGAAAAAACAATAGTTAGGTTGAGTGCGCCATAACCACCAATTTTATGTTATACTATCCATACCAATACACATAATCGACACAACGAAGTGGAGAAAAGGCTATGGCTGAAATTGCCCTGGGACGAATGGATTGCGGCCACTTTGACTGCTCCAGTGAAAGGGAATGGCTGGTGACCAACGGGTTGGGCGGCTATGCTTCGGGCACAGTCGGGGGGGTCAATACCCGCCGCTATCATGGCCTGCTGGTGGCTGCTCTGCGGCCTCCACTAGAACGAACCGTAATGGTGGCAAAAATTGACGCCACAGCCCACTATGATGGTAACGGCAAAGTGTACCTCCTGGCCACAAATGAGTATGCCGGGAATGTCGTTGACCCACGCGGCTATCGCCATCTAGAGGCATTTCACCTGGAAGGATTGATCCCGGTCTGGACTTACGCCCTGGCCGACGCTCGCCTAGAGCAGCGTATCTGGATGGCGCACGGCCAAAACACCACCTACCTCACCTACACCCTGGTTCGTGCTCTCGACGCCATTTGGCTCAGGCTCACCCCCCTGTGTACCTATCGTGACTATCACAGCCACCGCCGGGGCGGCTGGCAACCGATAGTTAAAATCGTCAAGGGGGGCTTTGAATTCAAAGCGGCTGGTAATGCCCAGCCCTACCGGGTGGTGGCCGACCGGGGTAAATTTATCCAGGGTGGTGACTGGTACTGGAATTTCAAACACCGCGTCGAAAAACAGCGCGGGTTGGATGATGTCGAAGACCTGTTTGCGCCCGGTTATTTTAATGTTACCCTCCATCCCGGTGATACTCTGACGATTATCTGCTCCACCCAGCCGGTTGAACCTCAGCCTGGCGCTGAAGCGCTGCAACAAGAACGCCAACGACAGGAAGCGCTACGGCGCGAGATCCACGCCGACGAACCGGCCTGGATCAGTCACCTGACCCTGGCCGCCGATCAGTTCCTGGTGCAGCGCCGGCCGGCAGCTAACGATCAATCGGGCAGTTCCGCCGAACCGGGGACCACCGTGATTGCCGGCTACCCCTGGTTTAGTGATTGGGGACGCGATACGATGATTGCCCTACCGGGATTGACCCTCTGCACCGGCCGGCCGGCCATCGCCGCCAGTATCCTGCGTACTTTTACCCGCTACATCAGCCAGGGAATGTTACCCAACCGCTTCCCCGACGCCAGCCGAACCCCCGAATACAACACGGTTGACGCTGCGCTCTGGTATATCTATGCCATCCACCAATACCTGCGTTATACCCAAGACTTGGCCCTGGTTGAGGAGCTATACCCCACCCTGACCGAAATCATTGATTATTACCGCCGGGGCACGCGCTACAATATCTATGTGGACCCAACCGATGGCCTGCTCTATGCCGGCGAAGCGGGCTTGCAGCTTACCTGGATGGATGCGAAGGTGGGCCACTGGGTGGTGACCCCACGCATTGGCAAGCCGGTCGAGGTGAATGCCTTGTGGCATAACGCCCTGCGCGTCATGGCGGATTTAGCTCGACAGTTGTGCTTCGCCAAAGCAGCGCAGCAGTATGAGGAACAGGCTAATTTTGTGGCCGAAAGTTTTCAACGGCGCTTTTGGTATGAGGCCGGCGAGTACCTCTACGACGTGATTGACGGCCCCGTAGGAGAATTTGGCCCCGATGGCAAGCGCTATGATGATAGTCTCCGTCCCAACCAAATTTTCGCCGTCTCTCTCCCTTTCAAATTGCTGCCTCACGCCCAAGCCAAAGCGGTGGTTGATATTTGTGCCCTTTACCTTTTGACCTCCTACGGTCTGCGGACACTGGCCGCCGAAGACCCCGCCTACACCCAAAGCTGCAAAGGCGACGCCCTGCAGCGGGACAGCGCCTATCACCAGGGGACCGTGTGGGCCTGGTTATTAGGCCCTTTTGTCACCGCCCACTACCGAGTTTATGGTCAGACCGCCCTGGCCCGGTCATTTTTGGCCCCCATCGAGCAGCAGCTCACGGATGCTTGCCTCGGCTCCATCGGTGAAATTTTTGACGGCGCTTCACCTCACCCGGCGCGAGGTTGCTTTGCCCGGGCCTGGAGTGTGGCCGAGGTGTTGCGAGCCTGGCACGAGACCGGCCAGGCTCAAGCAAATTTTGACCCAAAAGGCAAAACCCCGTAAAGAGTTAAGAAACAAGAAATTAGCGGCAGATGGTTTCTTATTTCTTATTTCTTCATTTATAATTTACATATCTCTCTCAGGAAAATTGCATGGGTACAGAGTGGAGCAGACCTACTAAATATATCGTTGGCACCGGGTTATTTTTGTTTGGTGTTTATGTTCTCTACCTTCTTCGCCCGGTCGTCACTTTGCTCGTTATTGCGGCGCTGATTGCCTTTGTGTTGATGCCGGTCGTCTCTTTTCTCCATACGCGGTTGAAATTGCCGCAAACAGTTGCAGTTATGGTAGCATATCTACTACTTATTGTGCTGATTCTGCTCTCGCCACTGCTCTTTGCACCTGCTGTAATCGAAGGTTTTAATGTTATCGTTGACCTTGATTACCAGATCCTAGTCGATCAAGTTTTAGAGTGGACCAGAAACACTCTCCATCAGTTAAGTACGGTCGATACCTACTTCTTCGGCATCCCCATCGACCTTTCCGGCATAGCAGGCCCGGCGCTGGAGAGGTTACAAAGTATAGGCTCGACCCCAATCACCCTACCTTCCGCCGAAACCCTATTTAACTCGGTAACCTCAGCAGCGACGATTACCTTTGACGTGGCTACAAGTGTAGCCGGGACGGTTTTCTCCGGGGCGCTGGCTTTTATCTTTACCCTCTTTTACGCCCTCTATATGAGTCTCGATGCCCATAGGTTTGGTCCCTGGTTTTTAAGAATCGTGCCCGAACCCCATCGCCCGGAAATAGCCAAGTTGCTCAGCCGGCTGCGCCGCATCTGGCGAGCTTATTTCCGGGGGCAGCTTAATTTGATGTTTATCATCGGCTTGGTGATTTGGATTGGGGGGATGGGGCTAGGCATGCCGGGCGCTTTTGCCCTGGGGATCATTGCCGGGGTGATGGAGATCATCCCCAGCCTGGGGCCTTTTCTGGCGGCGGTGCCCGCCGTGATTGTCGCCCTGATCCAGGGTTCAACTTACATAGATGTGAGCAACGTTACTTTTGCCTTGATTATCATTCTTTTCTACTGGGGCGTGCAGCAGCTCGAAAATAATTTTGTCGTGCCCCGTGTGCTGGGCGAGGCGGTAGAACTGCATCCCCTGGTGGTGATGGTTGGGGTGGTGGTTGGGGCCAGCGTGGGCGGCATCTTGGGTGCTCTGTTGGCGGCCCCGGTGATTGCCTCGACCAGGGAAATTGTGAGTTATCTATATGCCAAAATTCTCGATGAAGACCCTTTCCCCCCCCAAGCGGAGGAACCGCATGAAAGAGCACCCTCCTGGCAAGAGCAACTAAAAACCTTATGGGCCAGGGCGCAGCACACCCTATTCCGCCGACCCCAGCAGATCCCCGTTCAGCCAGACAGCCCGCCTCAAGCCCCTGGCGAAAACAACCCATAGCCACAGATGTGAGGTCTGAAAGAGGCTTGACGGCAGGCTGATGATAAGCTATATTACTAATTCAACCGTCGCTGTATTGGCAGGAGATGAATGTTCAAAAACTCGGACAACGGTTCTAAGAATTCCAAGCCCCAAGAGCAAGCCACGACGGTTTTGCTTATTCGCCACGGCGACAATGAATGGACCGAGAGCCACAAATTGGCGGGCAGGACACCAGGGGTCCATCTGAATGAATTTGGCCGGCAGCAAGCCGAGGCTTTGGGTAAACGATTAGCCGAGGCAAAATTGAGCGCCATTTATGCCAGTCCCCTGGAACGAACCCTGGAGACAGCCCAAGTTATTGCTCAACACCACAATTTGGAGGTAAAAATCCGGCCGGGTATTGTCGAGGTGGATTACGGGGAGTGGACGGGTGAGCCGGTCAAAAAGCTGGCCAAAACAAAAACCTGGCCTGTGATCCAGTTTTATCCCAGCGGCGCCGGCTTCCCTAATGGGGAAACAATGTACAGTATGCAAACTCGCTGTGTGCAAGAGATTAATATGTTGGTAGCGAACCATCGGGGTGAAACCATTGCGGTGGTTGGTCACGCCGATTTAATCAAGGCCGCCGTTGCTCATTACCTGGGCATCCATTTTGATTTATTCCAACGCCTGGTGATTAGCACGGCTTCGGTCACGGCGATCAGTTTTACACCTCTGGGGCCACGTGTGCTGATGGTCAATGACACCAGTCATAATCCACCACGACCTCCCCAAAAGAAAAAAAAGACCAAAAAATGAGGACATAAATCTTATGGCAGGGGAATTAGTAGATTTTAATCCGGTTTCACGTATTACGATTGGCAGTGTTGGCCCACCGGGACAGCGTATTTTTTTACTGCAAGCCAACCAGGGCAACTCGATGATTACCTTAAAACTGGAAAAGGAACAGGCAGTTGTTTTGGCTTCCAGTACCATTGAATTGCTTGAAGAACTTGACGAGAAATACCCTCGCTCGAAATCCAAGTTCGAGAAGCCGTTGAGTTCTGATTTGATACTGCGCGAGCCAATGGAGCCAACCTTTGTGATCGGCCAGATTGGGTTAGGCTACGACAAAGAGAATGATTTGGTCGTGTTGGTCGTTCAAGAAGTCCAGTTTGAAGGGCTGGAGAAACCGGCCACCGCTCGTTTTTGGGCCAGTCGCCCTCAAATGCAGGCCCTGGGTGATCACACCCTGGAAGTAGCCAGCCAGGGGCGGCCGATTTGTCCGCTATGTGACTCGCCCATGGACCCAGAGGGCCATTTTTGCCCTAGAAGTAATGGTCACGAAAAACCGCAATGGTCTCAGTTAAGCAACTAGGGCCAGAGAGTATCCTGGCGCAGATTAAAGCAGTCCGCCAGTTGCGACAAGCCGAGAATAACCAAAATAATCATCTGATAATCGGACCCGATCCCATCTTGACGGCTTTACTGGAACGGGAAATAGAACTTGAAGGCTTGATACCCTGGAGTTCCAATTATACCTTCCTGATTGCCCTGACCCAACAAGTAAAAGAGCAAACCAGATTGTTGGCAATTTACAAGCCCTGTCAAGGGGAGCGGCCCTTGTGGGATTTTCCAAGCGGCAATCTCTGCTATCGGGAATTTGCCAGCTACCTGGTCAGCCAGGCGCTGGGTTGGCCCAGAATTCCGCCAACCGTTCTGCGGGAAGGTCCGCACGGCCAGGGTTCGGTGCAACTTTTCATCGAAGCTGAGTATGAGGCGCATTACTTTAATCTACGCCATATCTCTGCTCTAACCGAAGATTTTAGGCGGATGGCTATTTTTGATTACATCGTCAACAATGCCGACCGCAAAGGGGGACACTGCCTTAAGGGTCAAGATGGTCAAATTTGGGCCATTGACCACGGGCTGACGTTCCATACCGAGTTTAAACTGCGTACGGTCATTTGGGAATTTTGCGAGGAAGCCATTCCGGCCACATTACTCAAGGATTTGGCACGGCTGCAGAGCCAACTGGGAGAGTCGTCAGAGCTTTGCCGGATTCTGAGTTTCTTTATCAACCCCAAAGAAATTCAGGCCTTTAAACGGCGCCTCGACCGCCTGCTAGTGACGGGCCATCTCCCCGAACTACACTCCAGCCGCAATATTCCTTTCCCGCCGGTGTAGAAAGCAATGCAGGATTGGATAATTTTCCAACCTTACATTCCTCCACCCTTCCATCTTTACTGAATGGGAATGGAAATTCCTGCGGATAGGATTCGAAACGGCTGGATTAACACAGCGGGGAAAAGTCCCAGCAAGGTGGTGGCAGCCATAAGCAGGCTGATCATAACCAGCAGCCAAAGCGGTTCTTGCACACTAAAAACCACTCTGGCTTTAGTGGCGGCTGGGTCTATATTTTTTGCCGGGTCACGCGGCTGTAGTGTTGTCCTAACTCCTCGCAGATAACCTATTGTCACCCCTAATCCGGCCAGAGCCAGCAACACCGAGCCACGGGGGTCCAGCTCGGCCATGGCCTGGAGCAATTGCCAATGAGGCGCAAACCCGGCCGTAAACGGAATGCCGGCCAGGGTTAAACCGCCCAAAACCAGCCCGCCCGTAGCGATAGGCGTCTGCTGGGCTACACCTCTTAACTCGGCAAATCCATCGCTTGGCGCCCGCAGGCGCAGGGTTGAAGTACTAACCGCAATCAGCGTCAACGCCAGCGCCCGCACGGTCAAACTGACCAAAATCATCACGATGCTACTTGGCCCCCCCAAACCTAGCACGGCCAGGGTGCAGCCCAGATCATAAAGCGCGGCATAACCTAATAGTTCGCTGAACCCACGCTGTACCGAGGCCAATACACCTCCCAAAAAAGCCGTAGCCACCCCGGCAATGATCATGGCTTCCACTAATTGAGAGGAGTTAACCAACCAGGGGAAATCCACTAACAGATGGATCAGGGTTAGGAAAGCTACAATGGGAAAAGCAATCAACACAAACCCGGCTGCGACGGGAGAAGACTCCGCTGCCGTCATGGTCAACCAGCCATGAAACGGAACCACCGCTAACCACAGGGCAAATCCCAGGCCCACTAACAGGGTTAGCCAGCCCAGACCCCCGGCTGTATCCACCCCACCACTGAGTTGATACACATCAATCTGCCAGGCTGCCAGTAAAAACAGAGGCGTGGCCAGCGACATGAGGGTTAAAAAGCGCAGGGCAGCTCGGGTAGAGTCGAGCCGCCCTCCCTGGATAACAAATACGGTTAGAATTACGGCCCCTTCAACCAGCATCGCCACAATACCCAGGTGATGCGATAAGCTGGCGGCAACAAACAAACCCAATACGGCCAGGCCGGCCGGATAAAAGGTCCGGCCTTCCCGCCAGGCAGTGCCTATTTGAAAGGTGTCACTCTTTTTTCTTTTTCTCTCCTTGCTAACCACCAGGGGCCGGGCAACTTTTCCCTTCAGCGGAGGAAGAAGAGCCGGGATCAAAAAGAGGGTGGCAGTAGTCACAAACAACAGGGCTAGCACAATTTGGGAGAGACGATCTAATTCGATACTCCGTCCTAACAGGTCTAAAACCACTCCGGTCGGCAGTTGGGCAGCCAGCCAGGCTGAGAGCAAAGCCACTGCCGCCGCTACAATAGCCCCCCAGCCAACCCGGCGTAATACATAAACCACCGGGACGGCGCTGAGCGGCAGGGCAATTAGCCATAACGCTGGCGGCACTATAGTTCCTCCTCCGGGCCGGCGCCTCGCACTATAGTCAGGTAGCCAATCGCCAAGGCCAACAAGAGATTAGCTGCACCCCACATGCCGGTAATCATCAAACTTCTTTCGATGGTGGCATAAAACAGGTCAAAGCCGGTCAGCATCGTAAACAGGCCATGTCCGGCCCTCATCGGGTCTTCGGTGAGGGTAAGCGTGACCAGGCCAATCAAAAAGAGCCAGTAGACAGCCGTGTTAATATCAGGCGCTAAACCAGGTAAAGCAAAGGTATTACTCAAGATGGTGGTCACAAAAATCATCAATAACACGACCATAATTCTGAAAGTAAACCCTGTAGCCGGTGGTCTGCGGCGACGATTTTGGCCTATGAGCAGGGAAAGCGGAGAGAATTTTTTTTGCCCCTGAGATCCCGCCTCTTCTCGTCTTTCCGGAAACAGTGAAAACGAAGCCAATCCTCCCGAAACCTGCCGGGCCGATAAAAAGAGGATAGGGCAGATAAACGCGCCGATCATCACCTTAAGCGTGGCAATATCGGGCCGCACCAAACGCGAGAGGATGAGGCCGACCAAAATGTACTGAATGAGCAAGGTGAGGATCAAGGTGCGCCAATCTCTGGCTACCAAGATGACAGCCGCGGTGATGAACAATCCCAGTAAGACCGACCCCTGGGTAACAAATTGCAGTTGCCCTAATATTTCAGGAAGTGTTGGCATCTATGAGGGTCCTAAAAGGAGCATCAAAATTCCTACCAGGGCGATAAAAAGCGCCCAGCCGACATAATGCTGCCCCTCTAAAACAGCCCGGATCCACAGCAGCAACTTGCTCAGGCGATCCAGTAAAGTTTCTAACCAATGTAGCAACCCACTCAAACTAATCAGTTCGGTCAAGCTGTCTGGGGGCATCTCCAATCTACGGATAAACACCTTCTTGAAGTAAGCCAAACCGATGGCCCCAACGATGGTAGTGAGTAAAGCAATATATACGCCGAGAGGCTGGGCCGGGTTGGCAGGTGGTAATTCTATTTTAGTCAAGGTCGACAGAATAAACGGGGCCAGGCCGGGAATTAAAAATGGGACCATAATCACAATCCCCACCATCGAGCGGCGCTCGCTCATTTCATTCCCCTGCCATAAGATAAACCAGTAAGATACCAAGCCGCTCAAAGCCAGGGTTTCGGCCAGGATAACGCCCCAGAGAATAAGCGGATTATCCAGAAAAAAAAGTATCTCATAAATAGTTGTCCGGGCCTGCCAATTCAACGAGAAAGGCAGGCCGAGGAGGGTCAGTGTCGCGGCGACAGCCGGCAAATAGGGCCAGGACCAACTGCCTTCGTTGAGGCGAGGCTGTCCCAGGCGGGGTGTAACCCATAAGACCACCAGGCTCAACATTAATCCAACGGTATAAGCAGTCGCCACATTGGCCTGAACGGGCGTGATCAGCAACACTAGGGATGTCGCCACCAACAGGAGACGGGTCAACATCAGTGGGGTTTGATCGGCCAGCCAGGCCAGCAGACCGTTGAGTACCATAAAAATGACCACCAGCCAGAGGATCGGGACCGGCAATGGCTGCACCACGACTCTGGCGGCCAAATAAATCCCGATCATAAGCGACAATCCCTGATAGACCAGCCCGCCATAGTCAGACCCACGTGGATGCAGCCTGGCCTCGACAAAGGGGTACAGCCCTAAGCGCAACCATAAGGCCAGGCCCAACCACACAGCGCCGGTCGTCGTCCCTTGTATGGCCGTCAGGCTGGCCAAGCTCAAGCTGACTGCGGTAAAAACACCCAAAAATAAACGGGCAATACTGATATCGCGTTGGTCGCGCTGCAACCAGTAGAACAGGGTCAGGATATCAAACCCCACTACGGCATAAATCAGGGTTAGGCCATTGGCCGACACGAATAAGCAGCATGCGCTTGCTCCCAGGGTCAACCAAATTGATAGATCGCTGATGTTTTCGTCACGACGACCCGGCAGGGGAAGAATAAGGGGGGTGGCCAGGGTGACAGCCAGCAAAATCAACACCGTCACCAGCAAAAAAGGCAGACTCAGGGCATCAGCACGAATGGTCAGGCCGGCTACGGTCTCGGCGGCGGAAAAATCCCAACCGGAGAGAAGTTCCAACCCCTCACCCCCGGCATCCGCGCCAAAGGTGAGGCGAACCCCCAACAGGGCCAGGGCCGCCAAACCAACCAGGCTCGGCGCGCCAAACTGGCCTAGCCAGGTTTGTGTTCGCCAACGAACGGGGAGTTGAAAAGCCGCCAGTGGCAAAACGAAAGCGCCCAACAGCAAAACCGCCGCCGGCGCCAGGGGTGAGAAAAAGGCTCCAAGCATAAGGGCATAAATTTTAGCACAAGCAGAGGCGATTGGAAAATAGAGGGACGGTTCCCTGGATTGTCAATTTGCACGAAACGTATACGCGGTCGGCATTGTTACCGAGGCAGTCACCCACCTATGCCAACACGACTGGCAGCTCAAGAAAGGCGCCATACTGCCAGGCGGCTACGGCGATGGCTTGGCTTTCGGCTTCTGTCAGTGCCGTAAAAGGGCTTAGGGTCATAACAACGGCGTTTTTCTTGACCTTACGCTTCCAAGTGCCTGCTACCCGACCACTTATCACAATCGTAGGGCTGAACACGCCATTATTACCGGGAGTTATTTTTTGGGTATGGATCGGATCAAGGGCAGCAGTACGGTCTTTGTAGCCTAGCATATACTCATCGAAACCAGGGAGTAGATAGGTAGCCGGCGAATTATCTTTTATGGCTGGTCCATCGGGGGCCAGCCAGTAGGTCTGGCCATTAACAAGTTCTTGGCCGAGGTGCGATTTGACCATTTCCAGGCCAGCCCTGGCGTCAGTAACCGTTAACCCGGACCACCCAACAAAATCCGGAAGGGTAGCCGGCCCGTGACTGGTAAAGTAACGCCTGGTCAACTCTGCTAAAGCCTCGTCACGTTCCAAACGTTTAGTCCGAGGCGCCCATTCATCAAGCAAGGTAAAGGTTTGCTGTTTACCACTAGGGGCGCCAAAACAGATAAGCCCCTCTTGCGCCGCTCGCCAGAGAAGATGGTAGCCACGTTGACCGGCGGTGGAAATGTTAGCCCGCTCCAGGAGCTGATACATTTCATCACGGGTTAACTGTTTATCCCCCTGTAAGGCTTCGGTAAACAAATTTTTGCTGCGGGCAAACATAGCTTCATCTAATTCAAGTTGCCGATGCCGTCCTGCCGCCTGAGCGATAATGCGTGGTGTCAACAGCTCAAGCATCCAATGGACATCTTCAGGCGTAACAAAATGCAAGGTGCCGCGCATAGGCCAGGTACGAATAATCGTTCTGTCGGCAATGGCCTGCTCGATGCCGGCTTCGGTTGCCCTCCTCATCCGCAGCCCGATGGCCCACAATGCGCCCAGATAATCTTGCGCCTGGACAGCGCCCAGCCACCCCACAACATCGCTTGGCTTTTCAAATGTAGTCCCGGCAATATGTTGGTTATAGAGTCGCCGGTGCACAATGTTCAGGTTTGTCATCATAAGTCACCTACCGTAATTTATTTTTTGGTAAACAGCCACCGCTTCTTGATGATCCACTGAACGATCGACCAGCCTATGCTATCGTAAGAACACGACAATTTCTAATGAGCTATGCCTGGGATGACCATACGCCTGGCATCGGCCTATGAGTAATCTCAGTAACAAGACGGGATCAGGAGGGTTGCGGCCTGTGGTCTGGCTCAACCAACTTTGGGGAGGGTAATACCCGCTTGCTTCTGATACTTGCCTTTCTTGTCGGCATAAGAGGTGCGGCAAACATCGGCGGCCTCGAAAAAGATGACCTGGGCAATACCTTCGTTGGCATAAATGCGGGCGGGCAGGGGGGTGGTGTTGGAAATCTCCAGGGTCACAAAACCCTCCCACTCCGGCTCAAACGGGGTTACATTGACAATAATCCCGCAACGGGCATAGGTCGATTTGCCCACACAAAGGGTCAAGATATTGCGAGGAATACGAAAATATTCGATGGTACGGGCCAGGGCAAACGAGTTGGGCGGGACGGTGCAAATGGCCCCTTTAAATTCCAGGAAGGATTTGTCGTCGAAATGTTTCGGGTCGACGACGGTGCTGTTGGCGTTGTGGAAAATTTTGAATTCGTCGGCTACTCGAATGTCATAACCATATGACGAGACGCCGTAGGAAATGACTCCCTCTTTTACCTGGCTGGACTCGAATGGTTCGATCATGCCATATTCGCGGGCCATTTTTTCAATCCAATGATCGGGTTTAATGCTCATCTAATCAATCCTTTTTAAACCAATTAATTTCGTAAATCTGGACAGCGTCATCATTGTGGCAGTCATCGCTGATAACCCACTCGCCTGTATCTTCTGAGTCGACCCCATCGCCAACTATTTTGGCTTTAAACTTGGTTCCCTTAACGTCTTCAGTAAACTCACCCATAAC
The DNA here is from genome assembly GCA_964622215.1 of uncultured Caldilineaceae bacterium. Taxonomy (GTDB): domain Bacteria; phylum Chloroflexota; class Anaerolineae; order 4572-78; family J111; genus DSQQ01. Next base: position 5,056 of record CAZUNT010000164.1, on the reverse strand, counting down.
AATGGTATACTTACCATCCTGGCCGGTTTTACCGTAATAAGGGCCTTTATAATCGTCGTCATCTCCCTTAACTTCAATGGTTACAAAGGGGACGGGGTCTTCATCCTTTTCTTCAACAACCCGGCCAATTAAGCCCACGTGAGCGCAGTTGGGTTTATCCTGCTCGCTGTCTATTTCATAATCCCCCGGCGGCGTCCCCGGTTCTGGGGTATTGGTTGGGGTGGCGATGGGCGAGGTATTGGCCGGTGGCAGCGTTGGCGCCGGCAGAGGGGTGTTGGTTGGCGGCGGGGGTGGAGGGTTGGTCGGCGGTGGCGGCGGTTGGGTCGGCGCGGGGGCATTAGTTGGGATGGGCGTATCCGTCGGAGGCAGAGAGGTCGGTGAGGGGATAGGTGTGTCGGTGGCAAGAGGGGTAATGGTAAAGGTGGGCGTGGGCAGCGGCGTCGGCGGGATGGGGGTGATGGTAAAGGTAGGCAAAGGAGTACGGGTGGGTCGAGGAGTGGCTACCTGAGCCAGCGGAGTATTCGTCAGACAAGCCAGTGTGGCGGCGATGAACACGCCGGAAAAAAACAGGCAGACGTTTCGTTTCACACTCGCATCCCTCGGCTGTAATGCTGCCGATAAAGCTCCATTGAGCGGGTAATTTCAGCTTTGGCGATGTTCGCCCCTTCCCAGCCGATGGGCTTGGCCCGTTTGCCTTCCAAATCTTTATACACCTCAAAAAAGTGGGCCACTTCTTTTAGGAAGTGTTGAGGAATATCCTTAATATCCTGGTAATCGTCAAAAATGGGGTCGTGGGTGGGCACAGCCAATACCTTATCATCGCCCACACCCTGGTCAAGCATTCTAAATAAACCAATCGGACGCGCTTCGATGATACAGCCGGGGAAGGTCGGTTCGTTGACCATAACCAGCACATCCAGCGGGTCGCCATCATCATAAAGCGTGCGGGGAATCAGGCCGTAATCGCCAGGATAGTGCAGCGATGAAAACAGGACCCGGTCTAGCTTAATTACCCCCAACTCTTTGCCATACTCATACTTGTTTCGTGAACCTTTCGAAATTTCCACAATCACGTAAATGACGTCAGGAATATTTGGACCCGGCTCTAACTCGCGCCATAAGTTGACCATGCATCTTTATCCTTCCTAGCTGACAAATTTGATACAAAATTTAGCATGGAAACGAGAGACCGTCAATCCTGTGAAGAGATCTGACAGGTTTAACAAACCTGTCAGATCTGCTCAAATTTGGACACCCCCAGACGCGTTGCCAATCGTCGGGCTTGATGTTATTATAATGATGGTCAGTAACTTTCCTACCTGGAATAAAAATTTTGATTGGGTTTGGAGAGGATAGATGTCAAAAAAGATAACTCTGCAGCGGCCGCGAAAAAAAAGCAAAATTGTGGCAACCCTGGGACCGGCCAGTACCAACGAAGAAACCCTGCGCCAAATGATCCTGGCCGGTTTGGATGTGGTCCGTATTAACTTTTCTCACAGCCAGGCTGATACCCTCGCGCCTCTGGTGGATTTGGTCAGGGGTTTAAGCGATGAATTGAATGTGTCCCTTGCCATTTTGGGCGATTTGCGAGGGCCGCGAATTCGGGTGGGAGACATCGAGGGTGGGGCTGTTGAACTCGAAGCGGGCCAGAAACTTTGCCTGACGCCGCAGCCGCTGGTAGGCACTAAGAATCAGGTCTCGGTTAGCTTTTCCCAACTGGCCGGCGATGTGCGGGTTGGCAGTTCCATCTTGCTTGACGACGGTAACATTGAATTAAGGGTTGAGGAAATCAAAAACAATGGCGATGTTTTCTGCCGGGTTGTGATTGGAGGCAAGTTGTCTAGCCACCGGGGCATAAATTTGCCGGGCGTGCGCGTCAGTTTGCCCTCGATTACCAAAAAAGATTATGCCGATGTCGATTTTGCCATTGCCCACAAATTTGACTTTTTGGCTCTATCCTTTGTGCAATCGGCTGATGATGTACGCCAACTCAAGGCCTATTTGGCTAGCGAAGGAGCTAAAATTCCGATCATCGCCAAGATTGAAAAGCGAAGCGCCCTGGACGATATTGACGAAATTGTGCGGGAAGCCTACGGGGTGATGGTGGCGCGAGGCGACTTGGCCCTGGAAATGAGTATTCAAGATGTGCCGATTGCCCAAAAGCGAATTATCGCCGCCTGCCGCCGGGCCGCCATTCCGGTTATCACCGCCACCCAAATGCTCGAGTCGATGATCGAGCAGCACAAACCAACCCGGGCCGAGGCCACCGATGTAGCTAACGCCATTTTAGACGGCACCGATGCGCTCATGCTCTCGGCTGAAACCGCCATTGGCCACTATCCGGTTGAAACTATTGCGGTGATGTCGGCCATTGCCAAACGGACTGAACATGCCTGGCTGACGGGTGAACTACCCGGTCCCATCGAACTGCCGCATCCCCAAACCATTGATGCTAACGTGGCTTATGCCAGCCAGGTTGTCGCCAAATCCATCATGGCTAAAGCGATTGTGATCCATACTACCACCGGCGAAACGGCCCGTCGAGTAGCTTGCTATCGGCCCAATATCCCCATCTTAGCTTTGACTTCTCACCCGGAAAGCCGGCGGCGTTTGGCGCTGACCTGGGGGGTGGAAAGCAATCTGGTAGAAGGGATTCAAAACACCAATCACATGGTCAGCATGGCTTTTGAGCATGTACTCCATCATGGCATGGCCGCTCCCGGCGATACGATAGTAATTACGGCGGGTACACCTTACGGCATAGCAGGCCGGACCAATATGCTGAAGGTTGAGGATATCCCCGTGAAAGTCAACGAGTCCGAGGCCGGCGATGATTAAAGCAGGTCTTATTGGCGCGGTCGCTGGCTTTATTTACGTGATGAGCTTAACCCTGGTCTCCCCCTTCTGCACTTTATGTTTTACCCCGCTCCTGGGAATTGGGGTAGGTTATCTGGCCAGCCGTTTTGACCGGCCCGCTCGGCTTGAAACAAGTTTAAGGGCAGGAGGAATGGCTGGCGGTATGGCCGGCTTGGCCGTGTTGGTTGGGCAAATGTTGGCCACGGTTGTCAATGGCGTCCTGATGACCAACTGGCAAGAAGTCCCCAATCTTTTCAGAGAATTGGGCTTTGCCCAAGCTCCAACCCCCACCGAGTATTGGCAGACGACGTTAACAGCTAACTCTTTTTGTAGTCTAATGAATCTGGCCATTGTGGTGAGCCTGGGAGCGCTTGGCGGGCTTATTTGGTTTCAACGCCAGAACAAGAAATCCTTTTTGACAGTTTAAGAGGGGAATATGGAAAAGATAGAAGCCGCTCGCCGCGGCCAGGGTTTAATTGAGCTGGAGACTGACTCGGCCGAACAGGTTAAACAGGCCATTGAAAAGGTCAGCCGGATTATTGCCAGCGAGGGAAATCAAGTTGAGTTTGAAGGGCGTCGTATTGTCGAAGGGCATGGCTTTGGCCGGGAAGTTAATTGCTACGATATTTACGAGTGCCCTAACGGATTCTTGTTGCACACTTACATGAACCATAAGCCAAACTGGGCTGCCGCGGGCCAAACACTGAAAGAGATGTTAACATTCGCTCCCGATCAGGTGGTAGCCAAGCGAGCGTACGGTGAATTGATCAAGAAAAACCTGGCCTCGATGAAACATTGATGGCGATTAGGCGAGATATATCCTCGTCTCACACCTCATCGCGTCATCTCTTTTGACACCCCGGCCCGGTAAGGTATAATAGAACTGTCACGCCTCCGTAGCTCAATTGGATAGAGCATCAGTCTTCGGAACTGAGGGTTGGGGGTTCGAGCCCCTCCGGAGGTATTAGAAATTGTAAAAAAACTGATATCCTGACGCCAAAATAGTAGCAGATGTGGCACCCTTGTGATGCCAGGAGATAAGGCTACGCCGGTTGATTTACTGGCGTGTGGATGACTCCACCGGGATATCGGTGGAGTTTTTTGTTATCAGAGCTATTGCTTTGTAAGCGGTCAGTTATCAGTTCGAGTCTGACCGAAGGCTTTGGTACTATTATCGAGGTTTATAAGGTTTAAGAGGAAACCCGATGCCTTCTTCTCAACCCACACAGGTGGGCCATCAAAAATCTCATCATATCCCTACCTACCTTCCCCTCCCCGATGCAGCCAAAAAATACGGCCTCTCCGAAAAAGCATTGACACAGCTTATTCAGACTGGTAAGATTGAGGCAGTTCAATTACCAACCGGAGAGTTACTTGTGGCTGCTGAGAGTAATGGTCATAAACCGAAAACTAAAGAGCAAATTATTAGAGAAGAATTTGCTGATTTACTAGGCAAGCCAATCAGTGTGCATGAAGCAGGCAAGAAATATGAAGTTTTATCTGCTATTTACGGATGGGTTCTTGCCGGTTATATTAGAGTTATTAAGAAGAATATCAAACGCGGACAAAAAAAATTGGTGGATGAAGCCGATGTAGCTTATTGTGCCAAAGTTTATAAAGAGAGATTGAAAAAGTACGGTGGACAACTACAAGGTGTTCCGATCTTTGATGAATATGGCAACCCTTACGAACTAAAATATGAGGATTTGGCTGAACGGCGACGTGTCAAGCGGCAAGCTCAAAGGAGGGAGATAGGTAAAGTTGGGCTAGGGTTATAAGTACTAATTTTATCTAACTCAGTTAGCCTGATGAATGTTTTGATAGTTTTATCTATTTTGGTTATGTGTTGAACACTTTTCGAACGATATATTTTGTCTCGAAACCCACAATTTCCAATCGAAATTGTGGGTTTTATGTTTTTTGCCGTTACAAAAAATTCGCAACCACAATGTGAGTATAATAAGTAAAGCTATGTGTCGAAATAATCTAATTATAAACCAAAAAGTTTAAGAAGTGTCTTGACAGTTCGTAAATTATATATTATACTGTTCCACAGTTGCGAGTTAGTATCTACGAATGATCTGACTTGAAACGAGAGACAAGCAATAGTTTTTTGGGAGACCAGGGGCGTGACAAAGCAAAGCTACCTAGATACTAATCTCCACAGCCAGCCCGCTGTTTTAACGGTAAATTGCCTGTC
>CAZUNT010000163.1:0-16943 GCA_964622215.1 uncultured Caldilineaceae bacterium | reverse complement strand
TACAGGATGATACTCTGTCTGAGGGTGAAGTTGGCCTGGTGGTGGATATGGCCGAGGGTGGCAAATCGGCCACGGTGGATTTTGATAACCTGGTCATCCGCAAGCCTTAGTTAATAGCTCACGGATTCGCACGGAGATACACGGATCATTTTTTAAACTTTTAATTTTTATCCGTGTTCATCCGTGTTGATCCGTGAGCTATTCTTTGTCCTCCACAATCTTAATTTCCTCCTCAGTTAGCCCATACAACTCATACACCAACCGGTCAATCTGCCCGTCCGTTGCGGTGATTTGCCGCTGGATGACCGTTTTATCGTGGCCGGTTTTGGCCGCCGCCAGTTGCTTGTGCAGGGCCAGCATACGCTCCACCAGGGCCACCATCTGGTCGTGCCGGGTTTTGTCGGCGGGGTTGGTGAAGTCGATGGGGAGACTCAATAAGTCACCGGCCGGTATAGCTTCAAGCCAGAGATAAACCGAAAATCCTTCTCGTTCAGAGTATAAAGCTCAATGTTATGTACCAGGGCCGTAGCGGCGATGAGTGCATCGGGCAAGCTCAACTTGTGACTCAGTGAGTATGTTCCCATCAATTGCAGAAACATATTTGAGATTGGAGTATCAAGAGGAATGCAGCGAAGCAATGACAAATGTTTCTTAATTTTTTGTAACTCTGTCTTATTGAGAGCGCCGTAGTATAATTCAGCCTGGGTGATGGCACTTATAGCTAGCTGACCCTGCCCAATTTGCCGCAACTCCTGGACCGTTGAGGGTGTGTTTTTGTAAAACTCGATCAGAATGTTCGTGTCACAGAGAATCATAATTGTCTAGGCCAGGCTTGTTGGCGAATCGAAGCCAAATTTATCTCTCTTCCGGCCCAAATGCCCGCCAGAGCAAAAAAATCTGCCCCGTTTTCCTGGGGTACTGAATCGATTTCACCTTCGGCGCTACCGGATTTGACCGAGTCCACAAAATCCAATGCTGTTAGCAACTCAAACAGGAGCTGCGCCTTTTCTTTATCTTTGACATGAACCGTAATTTTTTCCATTATCTCTTACTCTCTTCGATAATTTTGATTTCTTCTCCCGTTAAATCATACATCTCATACACCAACCGGTCAATCTGCCCGTCCGTTGCGGTGATTTGGCGCTGGATGGCCGTTTTATCATGACCGGTTTTGGTCTCCGCCAGTTGCTTGTGCAGGGCCAGCATACGCTCCACCAGGGCCACCATCTGGTCGTGCCGGGTTTTGTCGGCGGGGTTGGTGAAGTCGATGGGGCGGATGGGGCAAGGTTCAAGATAAGCTGTTTTCATGCGGAAATATCCCCCACGCAGGGCTGTGCCTGTCTCTTTCAAAAAGTAGGTCAGAATAGGCGAGTTTAAAATACCGAGAAGGTAACGCAAATCGAGTTGAACTTCGACCTTTTTGGCTATGCCATAGACCGTATCGAGCAACCATACCCCCCCTGTATCCAGAAAACAAGTACCTCGGCTGGCGACATCCGGGAAAACTATTTTTTCGGCTACCTCAAACCGATGCAAGTTTTGAGGCCGGCCATACTGATACCACCCTTCCCCTTTGAAACGCCCATTTTCTCGCTGGTCGAGTCTTGGTTTGCACTTTTTGAGGTATTCTAACATCTTGGGGGCATTTTGAGCCAGGATTCTTTCAGGAATAAGTTTGCCTTTATCGCCACTGATTTCATAAGGCACAATCAGCAATAAATCGCCTGAAATTTCATAACGGTCAATACTGCGGCCTCGTAACGCAGGTTTGAGATAAGTTGGTTCAAGCAAAAACTCCCGTTCAAATTCTGGTGAATAAACTCGAACCAGGTCGCCTTCTATGCCACGCTTTTCTAACAGGTAAACCTTATCAGCACGTGTGCCGGTTCCTTGGAATATTTGTGCCAATGTGCCAAGCCCAGGCCACTGTTTTAATTTAGCTGTCAGGTTGGAGGTAAACTCCCAGGGGGCGGCGCTTAAATTGGTTAGGTTGACGGTTGAGGTTGCCCACAAATCGGGAGCTGCTTCCGGCAAAGGGCATTGTTGCTCTGCTCTTTCAATGGGGCCTTGATAACGGGCTATGTTGGCTGTTTCATTCCCCGCTTTGTTCAAAAAGAGCAGACAGGTGTAGGTAGTCGCCCCTTGAAAGATCTGAAAGGCTTCAAAATGAACCAGTTTCTCAAGAAATTTACCGGCTGCTAGCATTTCTCTCAATCCTTCACCAACCTGTGAATTCAAAAATTTGTTGGGCAAAATATAACCCAACCTGCCGCTGTTTTTGAGCAAGGATAGGGCTTTCTCGACAAAGACAAGATAGATATCCCACTCACGAAACGAGGCGGTTTTATATTTTGAGTGATAGTACACCCATTCTTGAGGGTAGCTTTCTTTGAGGTTGATGCTTCTGACATACGGCGGATTCCCAATCACCACCTCAAACCCGCCGTCGCACATAATCTGCGGGAACTCGGCCTGCCAGTCGAACACGTTGATGCGGTAGCGTTCCTCGTCGTCCAGGGCCAGGAAGCTCGTCTGCTGTCCCTGCGCCTGCATGTCGTAAAAATCCGGCCCGATGAGCGAGTTGCCGCACTTGACGTTGCCGGACAGGTCGGGCAGGGCGCGCTCTTGCAAAAAGCTCAACTGGGTAGCCAGGCCCTGGCCGCTTTCGCCTTCCAGCACCTTCAGCAGCAGGGACAGCTTGGTCACCTCGACCGCCTGGGGGTCAATGTCCACCCCGTAAATGTGGTCGAGCAGGATACGCTTGCGCTCGGTGGTGGTCAAGTACCACTCCCCGCCCTGGCCCTGATACAGCCGGGGCTGGCGGCCTTTAGCCCATTTTGCCGGATCGTCGGCCAGGTATTGGTCCCGGTACCAGGCCAGCAAGTATTGATACGCGCCGATGAGGAAAGAACCGGAACCGCAGGCCGGGTCCAGAATCCGTAGAGGCATCCGTCCGCCCGCCCCTACCTGTTTAGGTGTTTTGTCCTCGACCAGCCGCCCCACCGTTTGCCGCACAATATAATCCACGATGTAGGTGGGGGTGTAATAAACGCCCCCGGCTTTCTTGACCTCCGGCTTGTCCTCGACTATAGCCCGGTGGCCGCCGGTCAGGCGGATGACTTTGCCCAAGAACTGCTCGTAAACCTGGCCCAGGATATCGGCGGGCAGGACGGAGAACTCGTAGGGGCTGTCGGGATAGTACAGGTTTTTGAGGAGGTCTTTGAGCGGTTTGTCGTCCAGGGCCAGGTTCAGGGTCCACTCGTCAGGCGGTTCAGCCCGGCCCTTTTCCGCTTTGAAGTGGAACAGGCCGGAGTTGTAACGGTCGTCGGCCTGGCGGAAGAGTTGGCTCAACCGCTCGTAGACCTGGCTGCCGTTTTGCAGGGCCATCAAGCGGCCATACGGCTCGATGCCCCGGTCTTCGCCGATACGCAGAAAGATGATCCGGTCAATGGTGGCCTGAACGGCGGTGTTCAAGTCGCGCTGGCTCAGGCCGGGGTTGCGCAGGGCGATGTTGCGGGCCAGCAGGTCGCGCCAGCGTTCGATCTCTTGCAGAAAGGCGGCGTCTACCTCGGCGGTACCCTTTTTGGCCTTGTTCGACTCGGCGTACTTATCGAACGAACCTTTGAGGACCGCCTCGCGGGCAAAGATAGCGGCGATGTCGTCCCACCGGCCGGCGTAATCGCGGTAGGTCAGGTAGAGGGTGCGGGCCGTGGCCGACTTGTCGGCCTTGTCCGGCTTGACCCGGCAATCGTAAACGGCGAACTCCTCAAAATCGGTCAGGATGCTCAGGGGCAGCTTGGCGCTCCAGGCATAACGCCGCAGTTGGTAGGCCGGGTGGATGTCGTCTTTGATGTTGACCGATGGCTTTTTGGCCTCCAGGAAAAATTTGCGGGTTCCGCCGATGCGAAAACAATAATCGGGCGCTTTGGTCGCGCCGCCGATTTTGAGGGCATCTTCATGCACCACATCCTTGTAAGCTTCGGCGTAGCCCTGCTCGTTGTCCACATCCCAGCCCAAAGCTCTAAAGAAGGGATCAATAAACTCCCGGCGCAGTTGGGTTTCGTTGTACTGGCCGGAGCGGTAAGCGTCGCGGTTGCGCTCGAAACGTTCGATCAGGTTGTAAACTTGGGCGGGTAAGGTCATGTGCGTTTAGCCTCCTGGCTAGAAACGGCAATGTCTTGGCTACTATTTTACCATAAGATTCAGGATGATGCAGGAAGCATTTCCGTTTTGGGGCGTGTTTGAATCACTGAGGCACTGATTGTCGCTGAAGCCACTGAATTTGCTGCGTTCATCAATGATTTGCGATAGTGACAGGTGGAAACCTGTCACTGATCCTAAACCGGGTTAACCCGGCTAAGTAGGGGTGTCAGTTTCAAAACTGACACCAGCGAAAATTTGTCAGTCAATCAGCCTTACAACTTTGAGTTTGCGCCGGTGTGATTAGCTTGTGTTTCTTATAGGGGGAGAGTAGAATCGGGCCGATGCAGGAGTTTAGAGAAACCTATGAAAATCCTTTTGTCTGTTCCAAATATCAGTGAAGGCCGCAACCTGGACCATGTAGAGCAGGTGGCCGACACAATCCGCCGGACGCCAGGGGTGAAGCTGATCGATTATTCCTCCGACCCTGACCATAACCGATCGGTCTTGACCTATCTCGGCTCACCGGAGGCCGTGCTGGCCGCGTCGAAGACTATGGCCGCCAAAACCTTCGAGTTGATCGACATGAGCCGGCAGCAAGGATCGCACCCCCGGTTGGGGGCAGTCGATGTGGTCCCCTTTATCCCTATTCGCCAGATGGATACGGCCGAAACGATTGAAATCTCCCGCCAGTTTGGCCGCTATATCGGCGGGTTAGGCGTACCGGTTTATTATTACCGGGAGTCGGCCACCCGGCCCGACCGTTATGATTTGCCTGCTATCCGCAAGGGGCAATATGAGGCTCTGCCGGAAAAGCTGAAAGATTTGGCCACCTGGCAGCCCGACGAAGGGCCGGCTGTCTTCAATGCCAAAGCCGGGGCGATGGTCACCGGCTGCCGCTTCCCCTTGATTGCCTTCAATGTCAATTTGCGCACTACCGATTTGTCCATCGCCAAGCGTATTGCCGAGGGGGTGCGCCACAAAAACGGCGGCTATCGTTACGTGCAGGCGATGGGCGTAGAGTTGAAAGAGCAGGGTATGGTCCAGGTGTCGATGAATTTAACCAATTACCTCGAAACCCCGCTCCCGCGCGTCTTGGAAACCGTACGCTTTGAAGCAGCCCGGCATGGCGTTGCCGTTGCGGGAACGGAGATTATCGGCTCGATCCCGTTAGGGGCAGTGGAGGAGATCGTCAAACATTATGTCCAGGCCCATGATTTTAAGCTGAATCAAATTATTGAAACGGCGTTACTGGAGTAGGACGGCATCCCTATGCCGTCTGCTGACGCATAGGGATGCGTCAGCTACGGAGATTTTTAAATACCTCAGTTCGGGATAAGCAACGAGAGGGGGAAATAGCTCACGGATTCACACAGATTCACACAGATTCTGACTAAAAATTTGGCTCTAATCCGTGTTTGTCCGTGCGCTGCGCGTCCGTGAGCTAAATCCTTATCCCGAACTCAGGTTAAATGCGTTTGGTATACCAAACGCTACGCATCGCCTCTAACTTGCGGTTGGCGAAGCGAGGTTACCGTTACACCGCTGATCAGACGGCGAAGTAACCCGATAAAGGTGATCAGCCAGGCCAGCAGAGCGATGTAAACGAAGTAGCGGGGAATAGGCAGCAGAAAGGATAAGCCGGTGGCCTTGGCTAACTGGATGGTACAGGTAGTGTACATCCCCAATGGGAAAACCATACCCCAGTATTGAGGATCATAGGTCAAGGGAAAACGCTTGTACAGGTGTCGCCAGGCCCCCAGAATGAACAACCAGGGCATCCACCAGGTGCCGGTCGCCCAGAAGAAAAGGGTGAAGCCTTTCAGGAAGGGCAAAATCTCGGCCAGGAAAGTCCAGCGGGGGGCAGCTAAAATCAATCCAGCCCCGGCCAGGGTAGTGATAGCCACCGCGCCCATGTTGATCCAGTAGGGTGGGGTCAGGGCGGCCGTAGTCAGTTCCAAAAAGGTAAAGCGATAGAAAATTAGGGTAATGATGCTCAGGTAGAGCATACAGCCGAGCAGATACATACACAAGGTGAAAAACAACAAAATTTCCCGCCAGGCCGGGTATTGCCCCGACAGGAGTGTGCCCAGCACGGAGATGGACTGGGTGGCCACCGTAGCAATGAGCCAGGCCCCATTGATGCCCGCTTCTAAGCTTGGCTTGTTCTCGCGGATGGTTACGGCGGTGAAAAAGGTGTACATCACCAGCAGCCACAAGATCAGGCCCAGCAGCCATAGCCAGGTGGCGGCAGCATAATTCCCCACGATAATCACCGATTGGCTGCCCAGCACGCAGGTGCCGGCCACCAGGGTAAAAAAGCCGGGGCCACGCGTGTGGCTGGTCAAATCTGCCGCCAGCCGGGGAAAATACCACAGCAGCCGCAGCAGCGTCAGCAGCCATAAAACAGCATAAGCCACGACATTAATAACCAAAAGTGTCCAGGCGATCGCTTCCATCTTCAGCAAATGCGTCGCAATGGAGATGATGCCGGTGGCCATGACCAGGGCAAAGTAACCGGGAAAAAGGCCGGCCACTGCTTCGGTGAGTAGATTATTTTTCAATTTCCCCCCCCTTATTTTTACTTCTCCAGGCCGTAGAGATACCATAGCAGACCCAGGTTCAAACCCAAACAGATCAGGCTGGCCAGCGCCGCCGGCCACAGAATCGACGTGTCGCCGCCGAGATAAGCGTTCATGGTGGCGGTGAACAGCCACAACTGGAGGATAACGATGATTAGCACGATGCTCAGGATGCCCAGCACAATGGTCATCCGCTGGTTGCGGGCGAAACGGGATTTTCGGTTCATAGGTAACTTTCCTCCAGGCCGGCGGCGTAAATTTTGTCGCCGCGAATTTCCAACTTTACCCGTGGCAAGGGCCGGCGCGGGGGTCCGGCTAAGGGCCGGCCCGTGGCCAGGTCGAACAGACCTTCATGGCAGGGGCAGTGAATATGTCCCGCCTCCGGCTGAGGAATGACCGGGCAGGAGAGATGGGTGCAGAGCTGGTCATAAGCCACAAAGGATTGGTCGGCTAACCGCACCAAGATACGGGGTGTATTTTCTGCCGGGTAGTTGAAAACCAATGAGCCGCCTACCGGAATCTGGTCGAGGCTGGCAATTTCCCGGATGGGCAATTCACCTCGTCGTTGGCGCCAGAAGTTCTGGAATAAAATCCAAAACTGGCCGGCGGTAAAGGCCAGGCTGACCAACAGCAAAAACTTGGTAAAATCGCGCCGGGAAATGTAACTATCCTGGGGCCAGTCGATGGGAAAATCTTGCCGCCAGCGCGGCTGCTCCGCCGGGGAGCGGCCATCCGGGGGAATCGTCAATTGCTCTAAATCTCGTCCATTCATTGCCTAACCTCTTCCTCAAAAGCCAGATTGCCCAGCAGTAAATCGTCAAAAATATCCTGGCCGATGGTGGGCTGGTCCATGGCCGCCGTTACGTCGACTTGTTCGGTGGGGAGTTCTTTGGGGACCATCATCTTTACTTTGGTTGTGATCGTCTGCAAGCCGAACTTAAAGCTGTTGACAGGCCGGGAACGAGGGCGTAACCTTTCGATCTCTTCGCGCGTTCCAAAAAACAGGGCCTGGCTGGGACACACCGAGGCGCACATCGGTTTCAAGCCCACCGAGGTGCGGTCGTAACACATATCGCATTTCATCATCAGGTTGGCGGCGGTGTCCATCTTGGGCACGCCAAAGGGGCAGGCCAGGACGCAGTTGTTGCAGGCAATACAACGCGGCTTGCGGGCCGTCTGCACCACCCCGTCGCCGGTTCGTTTGATGGCGTCCGCCGGGCAAACTTCGGCGCAGGTGGGCGAGTCGCAGTGCATACAGACCACCGGCACGGTTTGGGTCGAATTGGCCCGGTCAATATAGTCGAGCTGAATCATCGAGTAACCCCTGTGTGTATCGCACTCGGCGCAAGCCTGCACACATGCCTGGCAGCCAATGCAGCGGCCAGGATCGACAAAAAATTCCATTTGGGCTGGAACTGGCATGATTACCCCCTGTCAAAAGGGAGTAGGCAGTAGGAAGTAGGAAGTAGGGGATAAAATTCCCAGTATTTCCCACTTAGCGTGGATCAGGCATAAGGAGTGCAGACTTCAGTCTGCCCAGTAGCCTAAAAGCGGAATGAATTCCGCACTCCTCCCCATTTGATGGGAAATACCCAAATTTCCCCTTACTGCTTACTGCCTACTCTTTACTCCCTTTGTGTTCTAAAATTTCGTTCATTTGCCGGTATATCGTCACAAAGTTATTGGTACGATTCCAATACTCCCACATAATCCGGCGGCCCCTCGGCTTTTTTGAGCCGCACGGCGCAGACTTTATACTCAGGAATCTTCGAAATCGGGTCCTGGGCGGAAATCGTCAGTTGGTTGACACTGCGCGGGCCGGCCCAGTGGTAGGGAATGAAGATGGTATCGGGGCGAATGGTCTTGACCACCTGCGCCCGCAGGGTACACTGCCCTCGCCGGGACTCCACCGTCGTCCAGTCGCCGTCGGCCAGCCCCAATCGTTCGGCCAGCAAGGGGTGAATTTCAATACGCGGCTCCGGGTACTGGTCTACCAGCGGGCCGATACGCCGGGTCTGCGAGCCGGACAGGAAATGGCTCACTACCCGGCCGGTCGTCAAGATGATGGGATACTCGGCATCAACGTCTTCGGCCGGCGGGGTGTAGACGGCCATGTTAAAGCGGGCCCTGCCGTCGGGGAAGTAAAACGGCCCTTTGCCCTGGGCCACCGGGTTCCACGAACCGGGTTCAAACAGGCGCGGCGTGCCGGGATGGTCTTCGCCGGGGCAGGGCCAGAAGACGCCTTTTTGCTGCTCTACTTTTTCGTAGGTGATGCCGGAGTAATCGGCCACGCCGCCCTGTGAGGCCCGGCGCAGCTCGTCCAAGATTTCGGCCGGGCTGCCAAAAGTAAAGCCGCGTTCCCGGCCCAGGGCGGCGGCAAGGTCTTGAATGATGCGCCAATCTTCGCGGGCTTCGCCGGGGCACTCCACCGCTTTGTTGATTTTTATCACTCGCCCCTCGGCAGTAGTGACGATGCCTTCATCTTCCTCGTGCAGCGAACCGGGCAGGACGATGTTGGCGTAGCGGGCGGTCTCGTTCAAGAAGAAATCAATGGCGACGTAAAATTCCAGTTTCTCCAACGCCTGGCGGATAAAACTGTTGTCCGGCAGCGACACCAGCGGATTAAAACAGATACTCAACAGCCCCTTGATCTCGCCCTGGTCAATCTTGCGGAAGAGTTCGTAGGCGTCCACGCCGGGCTGAGGCAGTTCATTGGGGTCGATGCCCCATACCCCGGCGACGTAGGCGCGATGTTCCGGGTTACCCAAATCGCGCCCACCGGGTAGTTGGTCGGCCTTCTGGCCGTGCTCGCGCCCGCCCTGGCCGTTGCCCTGGCCGGTGATGGTGGCATAGCCGCAGCCCTCGCGGCCAATCCGCCCCGAAGCCAGCACGATGTTGATGGCCCCCAGCACATTCTGCACCCCATGGCTGTGGTGCTCGATGCCGCGGGCGTGCATCAGAAAACTGGTGCTGGCCGTGCCCCACCACTCGGCCGCCTGGCGGATGGCTTTTTCGGCGATGCCGGCCACTTCGGCGGTGCGCTGAGGCGTCCACTCCTTCACATGCTCGGCCACCGCCTCAAAGCCAACCGTGTGCTGTTCGATGAAGTTATGGTCGAGCCAGTCATGCTCGATCATCAAGTGTAGGATGCCGTTAAACAAGGCCACGTCCCGGCCCGGTTTAATCGGCAGGAATAGGTCGCAGGTGCGGGCAACCGGGGTAATGCGGGGATCGACCACGATAATTTTGGCCCCGTTCTCGCGGGCCTGCCAGACGTAATCGGTGGTAATCGGCGCGCACTCGGCGATGTTAGCCCCACTGCTCCAGATAATTTCGGCCTTGAGGATGTCGCTCCAGGGATTGGCGCCCCGGTCAATGCCAAAGGCTTTTTTATTGCCGGCGGCGGCGCTGACCATACACAGCCGGCCGTTGTAATCAATATAGGGAGTTTTGAGGCACATCCGGGCGAATTTGCCCATCAGGTAAGTCTTTTCGGTGGTCAGGCTGGCCCCACTCAGCAGGCCGAAAGCCTGGGGGCCGTACTGCGTTTGAATCCGCTCGATCTCGGCAGCGACGCGGGTGACAGCCTGGTCGTAAGGCAGCCGCTTGAACCCACCTTCGGCGGAGGGGTCGCGCTCGTAGGCGTGCAGCAACCGGTCAGGGTGAGTGCCTTGCAGGTAACGTTTGACCCCCTTGGGACACAGTTTACCCTGGTTGAAGGGGAAATCGTACCACGGCTCAAAGCCGATGACCTGGTTATCCTTTACCTTAAGAATGATACCGCATTGTTGTCCGCAGAAGCAGCAGTGAGTATAAACGGATTTGTCCGGCTCGACGCCGGTATCCAACCGCATCCCCCTGGTGTGGGCCAGGTGC
This sequence comes from uncultured Caldilineaceae bacterium, assembly GCA_964622215.1. Classification (GTDB taxonomy): domain Bacteria; phylum Chloroflexota; class Anaerolineae; order 4572-78; family J111; genus DSQQ01. Next base: position 6,345 of record CAZUNT010000163.1, on the reverse strand, counting down.
GGGCCAAAGTGTTCGATGATGTCAACAGGTTTGGTTGGCAGAGTAGTCATAACCTATCTCCTTGTCTAAACCTGACAGGTTTCCGAAAACCTGTCAGGTTTGGTAAGCCCATCTTTACGGATGAAAATTCCGCGCATCTTCCTCCCCCAAGGGACCTTGGCCGGGGGCGGGATTGAGATATTCCGGGGTCGCCCGGCCTGGTCCAGCCCCATTAATCGTCACGCCGCCGCGCTGGCCCTGCCATAACTTCCCCTGAGCCAGGGCAAACATGGCCCGCCGGCAGGGGGGACAAATCCACTGGTAATGCTCCACCTCGCCGGCGGGCAGAGCATATTGATAACCCAGGTCTCGCTCAACCCGGATCAAATCCTCAACGTGCATACGCGAGGTGAAGGGCTGGCCGCAGCGCCGGCAGCGGGCCGGTTCTTCCCGTTGGCCTATATCTTTATAGAAGCGGACGCCGATCTGGGCGGGTCGCTGGAAGATGTGGAAGAACTTGCCAAAGGGGAGCCACAAGAAGGTGAAAATGACGGTGATGGCGTGGAGGATGGCCAGAAAGTCGTAGGCGTAACCTTTCAGCCAGGTGTAGCTGGCGGTGAGCATTAATCCGGTCAGGCTGACGGCGAAAAGCAGAATCAGCGGCAGAAAGTCTTCCCCAAAAAACTGCAAAGCCGCCGCACCTTCGTCGCGCATCCGGCGGCGCATAGCCAGCATCACCCCGGCAATAACCAGGAAGGCGGACCAGACCAGCCCGTGAAACAGAGAAAAACCAATAAAGGAGTCAACGGGGAAGGAAAAAGTGGGAAAACCAAAGACAATGGCTCGATACCAGCCCAGGTTGCCGGGCAGCGACTCAAAGTGGAGCCAGCCAAAGACCAGGGGAAAGGTGATGGCTACAGCCAAGACACACCCCCACATAATCAACCAGTGGGCCAGTCCGCGCAGCCGGCCGCGAAACCAGATGAAACGATTGAGGGCGAAGTCGGCGGTAACCCATTTGACCCAGTGGCCTAAATTGAGCAACCGGTAGCCGCGCTTGAAAAAAACCTGCCAGCCTCGCTGCCAATAGACGGCTGTAGGCGGGCGTTGCAGCCACATAACATAACGATAGGTCAAGCCAAAGGTGGCAAACAGAACGGCAAAAGTATAGGCCACCAGGGCCGCATCGAAGTGGGCCAGGCTGCGCGAACCAACCACGATCAAACCGGCCAGGCTGAGCGTCGTTAAGATACCCCAGCCGGTGGCTTTTATCACTTCAGACTTCATGGCGTTACCTCAAGTCTTAGTAATGTTTTGAGAAGATCAAAAATGTAGCCGGAGTTTGGAAGTACCCCTTAAATATAGCAGCACTTTTGAGGGATTTATGTGACCAAAGTCACATTCTGGCTTTCCCCCCATAAAAAGCCTAACCGGTGAAAGTGGGTTATTTTTAGATGTGGAAAAGGTTGGTAATAGACACTATCCTTAAAGAGTAAAATTTGTCAAATGAGGCGCTATCGGTTAAAACTGCCCCCTATACCGGCAGGATAGAGTAGTTGGTTTGCAGGCGATTTCTGTTATAATAAGGCGTTATAATAGGTAGGACAATCACACGAACTTTGAAAATTAGCCACCGTACAACTGAGAGCAAGCTTGAGATGAAAATATGGATTTTAGCGACTTTGGGAATAGTTTCGCTCTTACGAGGAATCTGGATGTTGGGTGGGGGTGGTAAAAGCTGGTACATTTCGAGTAATGTGTACGCAGGGTTTACCTACGCTCAAATTCCTATAGGGATTTGCTTTATTTGCCTGGCTATAGCGGCGGCTACTCACCTTGAACTTTTTACCGGGGTAGGCGTAGGTTTTGGGGTGGTGGGATTGCTTTTTAATTTTCTTCAGCCTTCTTTCTTAAAGCCGGCCTGGTTAAGATGGTTGGAGCGCGAACACGGCGATGTCATCGATCTTTTGATTAAAGATGCTAATCAAATGGGTTTAGATGTTTGGGAGAAACGGGTCGAAACTCAAGCAGGTCTGAAAGCCTGGGTAGCTCATGTACGGCATAAGAAGTAGCAAAGGCATCCTATGCCTGTGCGGATGGCATGGGGATGCCGTTCTACGTACTGATACTAGGAAGATTTTTCCTAGTTCTAACGAATTTTGTGGTGTTCCCTAAGAAGTTAAACAAACCACCCCGACGCTAAAAGCCTGAGGCTAAAGCCGTCAGGCTGAAAGAGCGAAGCCCGTTGGGCTAATTTAGCTCGTAGAGCTTCGCTCTTTCAGCGCGACGGGCTTCAGCCTCGCGCCTTAGCCCAGGTGACAAAGTTCAACTTGTTAGGGAACAGAATAAGTTCTAACGAATTTTGTAGTTGCCGGAAAGCCCACCCAGATTTCGACACGGATACACGGATTTGAGGGCTATTATCCGTGAAATCCGTGCCAGAATCCGTGTCGTGCTTGGGCCAGCCACAGAATCCGTTAGCGTCAGGATTTTTCAAACGAGATGCCATCGGTTAAATTGGCCTGAAAAACTACAATGATAAACATTGATCTGATTATTCACAATGCAGCCCAATTGATTACTTGCGCCAGCCCCGGCGGGCCTAAGCGAGGTAAGGCGATGGCCGAGGTCGGCCTTATCCCTGAGGGGGCGGTGGCTGTCGAGGCTGGCAAAATCGTGGCGGTTGGCCCTTCGGTTGACCTGCTGGCCGATTTTACAGCTCGTGAAACCATTGATGCCGGCGGCAAGGTGGTCTGTCCCGGCTTCGTAGACCCCCATACCCACGTGGTTTATGCCGGCGACCGGGTCAACGAGTTCGAATTGCGCCTGCGAGGGGCGACCTACATGGAGATTATGCAGGCCGGCGGCGGTATCGTCAGCACCATGCAGGCTACCCGCGCGGCGACGCTGGAACAGCTTGTGGCCAAGTCGCGCTCCCGGCTGGACACGATGCTGGCCCTGGGCACGACCACGGCGGAAATCAAAACCGGCTACGGCCTCGATACCAAGACCGAACTCAAGCTGCTCGAGGTTATCGATCTCCTCGCCTCTTCATCCGCTTCGCCTCTCACCCTGGTTCCCACCTTTCTCGGCGCGCACGCCGTCCCCCCGGAATACAAAGGCCGCACCGACGACTATGTAGATTTGGTCGTCGAAGAAATGCTGCCGGCAGCGGCACAGTGGTTTCAGCGTTCATCATTCGCCCCGCTGCGCAGTCATGCGCCCTTCTTTTGCGATGTTTTCTGCGAAGCCAACGTCTTCAACCGGGAGCAGTCGCGGCGGGTGCTGGCAGCGGGGTCAGCCCTGGGTTTACCGGCCAAAATCCACGCCGACGAGTTTGCCAACCTGGGCGGGGTGAGCCTGGCGGTCGAATTGGGCGCGGTTTCAGTCGATCATTTAGATGTGACGCCGCCGACTGAAGTGGACCTTCTGGCCCGGTCGAATACTGTCGGCGTGGTCTTACCGGCGGTCAATTTTAACCTCGGCAGTACCCACTTTGCCAACGCCCGGACGATGATCGACGCCGGAGTGGCCCTGGCCCTGGCAACCGACATCAACCCCGGCTCGGCCCCCTGCCCGTCGCTGCCGCTGGTCATGGCGCTGGCTTGCCGCTATCAAAAGCTGCTGCCCGCCGAGGCGTTGAACGCCGGCACCATCAACGCCGCCTACGCCATCGGCCTGGGAGACCGGCTGGGTTCGCTGGAAGTGGGCAAACAGGCGGATGTACTGATCGTCAATGCGCCGGATTACCGGCACTTGGCCTATCAGTTTGGGGGGAATCTGGTCGAGCGAGTGATCAAACAGGGGCAGTTGGTTAAATAAAAGGTAACTACCTTGCCATTGTCACATTGAAGAAAATGGCTCACGGATAAACACTGATCGGCACGGATTAGAACAGAAAATTTAAAAAATCTGTGTTTATCCGTGTTAATCCGTGAGCTAACTTACTGGGTAGGTTGAACTAAGCGCTGCGCGCAGGGGTGAGAGACCCTCACTCAATCCTCGGTAAGCTCCTGATAGACAGGAGCTTTTGTTTTTTCCTCCTATTTCCCCGCTGACTGATTATACTTTCTGCAAAAAAAGCTAATTTGCAGGAGGTATAGCGATGACGGCTTTACGGCAAAAAATGCTTGAAGATATGCAGTTGCGGGGTCTGGCAGAACGGACCCAGGAGACCTATATCCGGGTAGTGCGGCAACTGGCCGAGCATTACGGCAAGTCGCCGGACCAACTGAACGAAGAAGAGCTGCGGCAGTATTTTCTGTACCTCAAGAATGACAAGCGAGTCTCACGCAGTAGTTGCACCCAGGTGTTGTGTGCCCTGAAGTTTTTGTATCACCATACCTTACAGCGGGAGTGGTCGATCCTGGACTTCGTTCGCCCCGCTCCGGAGCACAAGCTGCCGGTCATTCTGAGTATCGCAGAAGTCCGGCAGGTGTTGGGTTGTCTGCGGCAAGTCCATTACCGGGTCTGTCTGAGCACGATCTATGGCTGTGGACTGCGGTTGTTGGAAGGGGTGCAGTTGCAGGTGCGGGATATTGACAGCGGCCGGATGCTGCTGCATGTGCGAGGAGGCAAGGGCAACAAAGATCGCTATGTGCCGCTGCCGGAGCACAGTTTGAGCCAGTTGCGCCAGCACTGGCAACGGCATCGCCACCCGGTCTGGTTGTTTCCGGGGCGAGAACTGAGCGCCAATGCGCCAATGGATGAGAGCGGGGTGCAAAAAGCCTTTCGCGCCGCCCTGAAAGACAGTGGAATTGCCAAACCGGCCTCGGTGCATACCCTCCGCCACAGTTACGCGACCCATTTACTGGAAGCCGGGGTCAATCTGCGGCTGATCCAGAGTTACCTGGGCCACGACTCGCTGGCGACCACCGCCCTCTATACCCACCTGACCCAGAAAACGGAAGCCAATGCTATCGAGACGATCAACCAGTTGATGGCCGACCTGCCGTGATCGAACTGGCCGAGATATTCCGCCAGCACGGCCCGGCTTATCGTGACAAGTTCGCCGGACGCATCCCGGTCAGCCACTTGCAGGTGATGCAGGCGATTGAACAGTGCCGGACCGAAGCCCTGGGTGGACATGTGTATCACTGTGACGCTTGTGACGAATTTCTGTACAGCTACCACTCCTGCAAGAACCGCCACTGTCCCAAGTGCCAAAACCAGGCCGGGCAGCAGTGGCTGGAGAAACAACAAGCCTTGCTCCTGCCCGTGCCCTATTTCATGGTCACTTTTACCTTGCCGGAAGGATTGCGCAGACTGGCCCGCAGTCACCCGCGCCAGGTGTACGACCGGCTGTTTCAAGCCTCCGCCGCCGCCTTGCAGGCGTTGGCCGCTGACCCTCGCTTTGTCGGCGGTCAGATCGGGTTCCTGGGGGTCCTGCAAACCTGGACCCGCGACCTGACCTACCATCCCCACATCCATTATCTGGTTCCCGGCGGAGGGCTGTCCGCCGATGGTCAGTCCTGGCGGCGCGCCCGCAATGCCTTTTTCGTTCACGTCAAGCCCCTGTCTCGCCTGTTTCGGGCCAAGTTTCGCGCCGCCTTGACCCAAGCCGGGTGGGTCGAGCAGGTCCCGCCGCAGGTCTGGCGGCAAGAGTGGGTCGTTCACTGCCAACCGGTCGGCACCGGTCAAGCTGCCCTTAAGTACCTGGCTCCTTACATCTTCCGCGTGGCCCTCTCCAACCGGCGTCTCCTTAAACTTCAGGACGGTCAAGTGACTTTCCGTTACCGCGACAGCGCCACCCGCCACTGGAAAACTCGCACCCTGCCCGCCGAGGAATTCATCCGGCGCTTCTTACAGCACGTCTTGCCCAAAGGCTTCCAGAAGGTTCGCTATTACGGCTTCTTTAGCGCCGGTCAACGTCACCGCCTCCACCAACTCCGGCTATTGCTCGGCCCCGCTGACCCACCCCAACCTACCCCCTTGGCTCAAGTTCCCTCTCAGCCAGCCGCCCCCGCCAGCCCTCCTCTCATTCCTTGTCCTGCCTGTGGTCGGCCCATGCGCCGCTCCCAGACCCTGCCACCCCAACACTGCCGCTCTCCCTAGCCGCTCTGATGAGCTTCACCCGCATCAACCTGTCTTTTCGGACCGTTAGCCTGCGCTTACGGTCAATGGACCCGTTTGGCCTTTCGCCGGAAAAAGTGGCTTCTTTGTCCGCTCTGGCCCTCCCTGGCTTGGCCAAACTTGGTCTTTGGCCTCATTTCTCCCTCACCCCCTGTTCACTCGACCTGATTTCGGTTATAATGGGGCTAACAAAGATCGGCTTGAACTGACCCCAACCGCAGACTGGATGCCCTTTCAATCTCCAAACAGTCTGCGCCCAGGCTTAGTTCAACGGGGCTTATGCGGCGGCTCTCT
>CAZUNT010000162.1:8503-17044 GCA_964622215.1 uncultured Caldilineaceae bacterium | reverse complement strand
GCAGAATTTATTCTGCCAGGCGGTCAAAAGCGGAATGAATTCCGCACTCCTCCACGTCATGTGGGATACTGAAAATATTTCCCCCTTGAAAGATTAAGGGGGACATGCCAACTAGCGACAATCGGCTAAAGGTCACAACCTGTCATATTCCTCCGGCGCTACATCTGCTACCTTTGCCATTGCTGCTTCAAATTTTGCCCTATCCCCTCGTTGTGCTCGTTCCTCCAAATATCCTACTGTCTTCAAGGCGGCTACCTTCTCCGCTATCGCCAACACAATAAGCTGGTTTATCGAAACCTCTTCAGCCTGGGCTAATTCCCGTATATAGATGCCTACATACTTTTTCGCCTGCTCCACCTTCCTTTGACCTCATTGCCAGTATAAAGCTTTTTCTATTCAGGGTCAAGGATTTGAGGATTTGTGACAAATCCCACAGTTGATAGGTCCAAAATAAAAAGGGCCAGCCCGTAGGCCAGCCCTTTTTGTTACTCGTCTCTATACCTATCTATTATCCATGAGTCTCTTGTGCCGTCTTTGCCTGCGAATCAACAAGTGGATGAGCCATCCGTTGATCCGGCTTTGGTGGCCGTCTTGGGAAAACGCAGCTCCTTGGCTAACTCATACAAAACAAAAAAACTGAACGGCTTCTCCAGGAAAAAATCCACCTGATTTTGCAGAGCTTTCGCCCTGGTAGTATCGGCGGTCGTTAAGATAACCTGGGTCTGGGACAGGTGTTCAGAGGCCCGAATATAGTCCAGAACCTGTTGGCCGGAGACGTGGGGTAAATGTAAATCTAAGAGGATGAGCGCCGGGGTGACAGTTGCCAGGCGATCCAGGGCTGTCTGGCCGTCTTGGACCAGTTCAACTACAAAGCCGGCTTTTTCTAAAGTGATCCAGCAGAGATCTGCCAAATTATTGTGGTCTTCGATGATGAGGACCAGTGGGTCTCCCTTTGAAAGTGATTCTATCATCTTACCTCCTTCTACAAACTACACAAATTGTCCTTGGTTGGACATCTGAACCGTAATTCCTGGTTTGTGGTTAGGGCTGGTCAGATCTTAAATCTCCCGCCTAAAAATATATCACAAAAGTGAAGTTCGTAACATAAAGGTTTTGTTCTTGTTGTGTAAAGAATGTGTTAGTAAGGATAAAAAAGCGGTTGGGAAAGTTGAGCGGGCGGGGAAAGTAAAAAGCCCGCCGTAAAGACGAGCTTGAAATTACTTCAGATCATGCCACCGAAATCGGAACGGTGCAAGCTGTAAATGAAGTAAACCGGATAGGCGAAGGAGGAATTCTCTTCCTGTTTTTCTTGTTGCCTATTTATTTTCTAACCACTTCATTGCTTTTTCCGGGTCAGTAAATATCTTTTCAGGATGATACCACACAGTTACCTGATCAGTGTTGAAGATTGTTATTTTACCCATGGAAAAAGCTCCTTGTAAGACGAGAGTTTAAAGGGCGATTTATTTTAACCTCAACTCTATTCTCTAGCATATCATTTATGAACCGTAAACAAGATAAGAGCGTGTTTCTTAAATCGTTTTGCCCGCCATTTTAGACGCAGAACCCCGGTTTTTATTGCCAAAAAATCGGGTTTCTCATTTAAGAAACAGGCTCTAACACTTACCTGACCCAAATCGCGTCAAAATCGGCAGCCGGATTATGGGTCAAATTGGTGGGATTGTTACCGCACGCTTCGGGTAGACCGCCGCACTCGGCGTTCATCACAAATACTTCTATATTGCCGTCCAAATCGGACTGGAATAAGATTTGCCGTCCATCCGGCGACCAGGCCTGGTTTCCCTCCGGCGAGTCCATACTGGGACTGTTGGTCAGATTGGTCTGATTGCTGCCGTCGGCGTTCATTACATAAATTTCGGCGTTGCCGTCGCGCCCTGAGACAAAGGCGATTTTGCTCCCATCCGGCGACCAGCTTGGATAACCATCAAGACGGGGGCTGTTGGTCAGGCGGGTAGTGTTTTTGCCGTCGGCATCCATCACATAAACCTCAATATCTCCATCCCGATCAGACATAAAGGCAATTTTGGCCCCGTCAGGGGACCAATCAGAACGGCCATTAGACGAGCCGGGCGGGGTCAAGAGGGTAGCTTCGCCTCCCCGGACACTGATCCGGTAGATGCCTAGGCCCTCATCCCGATCTGAGGTGAAGAGGAACTCCTGACCATCTGGCGACCATGTCTCGAAATAATCCAGTCCCGGACGGTTGGTGAGATTGATTACCTCCCGCCCGGCGGCATCGACCACATAAACATCACTCTCCTCGAGGCTGCCGCTGCCAAAGGCCAGCCACTCGCCTGTCGGCGACCAGGTGGGCGAGACGCCGTTAGACACAATATCTTGACTCAGCTTGGCTGGGTGGCTGCCGTCGCCGTCCATGCGGTAGATTGACAGATTATCACCCTCTCGCGCGGTGATAAAGGCAAAACTTTTGGTCCGAGGGGACCAGGCTGCCAGTCCATTGTTATCCAGGCTATGGGTCAGGTTCCGAGGATTACCCCCATCACGGTCCATCAAATAGATCTCAAAGACACCATCCCGGTTAGTCGTAAAAGCAATCCGTATTGGCGCCACTGCCACCGGCCGCAATTGGCAGCCTGCCAACAACAGGCCTAGTAACACTAACAGAATTACTTTAAATTTTTTCATAATTCCTTTATGAAAGCTGTTCTTCCACGCAGAAACTCGTCAATTGGCCCAACCCTTCGATCTCAATGGTTACTCTGTCGCCGTCTTTCAGGAAAACCTTAGGCGAACGAAAAACGCCCACGCCATCCGGGGTGCCGGTGGTGATAATGTCGCCCGGCAGCAGGGTGAAGGCGCGGCTGATGTAGGCAATGAGGAAGGGGATGCGGAAAATCATCTCCTGGGTATTTGAATTCTGCAACACAGCATCGTTGACCGTGCAGCGAATAGCCAATTGATGGGGGTCTAGAATCTCATCGCGGGTCACCAGGTAGGGACCGAGCGGGCAAAAGGTATCCAGCGACTTGGCTCGCACCCACTGACCATCGCCAAACTGTAAATCCCTGGCGCTGACATCGTGGCAAATAGTGTAACCGGCCACGTATTCCAGCGCCTCGGCTTCGCTCACCCGGCGCGCCCTGCGGCCCATGATGACTGCCAGTTCAGCTTCAAAATCCACCTGGCCGGTCAAGGCCGGATCCCACCGAATGGCCTCTTGCGGGCCGATGATAGCCGTAGGGAATTTAGCAAAGATAAGCGGCGATTTGGGCGGCTCAACCTTCTGTTCGCGGCAGTGATCCATGTAATTCAAGCCGATGGCCACGACCTTAGAGGGATTGGTGAGCGGGGCCAACAGTTTGACCTCCGCCAGGGGTAAATTCGACGTGGCCTTCTGTTCAAGCTCACGAGCCAGTTGCAGCGCTGGTTCGCCTTGTTGCAGAAAAGTGAACATATCCATCGGTAAACGGCCTTGACTGACGTGGTGCAGATCGACGACCTGATTATCTTTTACTAACCCTAAACGGGTATGATTTTTGTGGGAAAATGTTACAAGTTTCATGTCTCTGACCTCGCAAAAAAGAGTTGCTGGGGTATCCATCCCTGCGTTGGACAATTGGTAAGACCACTTGTCCAACTATAACATGCGGTTTGCTGACTGTCAACCGTTAGCCTCACCTCCCAGCATCAGGATTTGTTACAACCACAAAATCAAGGAGAGACTAACATTTCCCTGGTGATTTTTATAAACTCCTCCAAAATCGGCGGCAACCATTTATTCTTCTGCCCTGCGGCGTCTTGTTAGAAAAATTAGGTAAACAACACAATGGCCTCAAATGTAAAAGGTTAACTGCTGCAGCGGCAGGATTGTTATCTGAGCTATTGGTGGAAAAAGCGGGGTAAAGCAAGGGTTTTTATGGGCTTACGTAGATGTGGGGTGACTTTCCAGGCGCACATTCGCTATCAGAAACGCACCTAAACAGGCCAGGATCGCCGCGCCGAGCATAAAAAAGAAACCGCCCTGTATGGCGCTCGCCAGCCCGAGGCGAGCGGCTTCCAGCAAGGCCTGGGTTACTTCGGTTCCGTTCGGGACAGTAACCATAAGTTGAGCCAGATTTTGTAATGCTTCCTGATTGATCAGAGCATTTGGACTGTGCAGGGCGCTAACGGCCTGCTCAGGCGCACCGAGGGGAGTATTGGCGGTCAAGCCGGCCACATAGCCGCTGGTGACCAGGGTGCCGATCATGGCGGTGCCGGCGGTTGTGCCAATCGAGCGGATGAACTGGGTGGCCGAAGTAGCTACGCCCAGTACGCGTGGCTCAACCGCTGACTGCACCGCTAATGTTGTCACCGGGTTGACCGTACCTAACCCTAGCGCCAGGACGAATAAGAAAGCCGAAACCAGGAAAGGACTCGAGCTGCTTTGCAGCATTGTGAGTAGAAAGATGCCCAGGCTCATCAAGCCAACGCCAAACAGCAGGAAGGGTTTAATCGTGCCAAAGCGGGCGATTAGATTCCCCACCAGGATACCCATCATCGGCATGGTTATGGCCATTGGGATCATGGCCATGCCAGAGCCACTCGCCGATAACCCCAGGACACCCTGCATAAACAGCGGCGTATACAAAATCACGCCAAACATGGCGATACCAACCATAAACATGACCCATGAGGTTGCCGTGACGGTGCGATTACGGAACAAGTCGAAGGGGATGATTGGCTCAATCGCCCGGAGTTCAAGCGGCACAAAGACCGCAAACGACAGGATAGCGACTATGAAGCCGCCGATAACCAACGGTGAACTCCAGGCATACCCTGCGCCTACCCACTCTAGCGCCAAAAGGAGCGCCACCACCGAAATGGTAATCGTTAGCGCGCCCAGGTAATCAATGCGCGCGTTTGGCTGGCGGGTGCTTTGGGGCAGCACTCGCGGCAGCACCCCTAGCGCCACAATTCCCAGCGGCAGATTAACGTAGAACACCCACCGCCAGTTTAGAGTATCGGTGATCCAACCACCTAATACGGGGCCAATCACACTCGACACGGCGAAAACCGAGAACAGGAAACCCTGGTAACGAGCGCGATCTTTTAGATCGGGGAAGATATCCGCCACCAGCGCAAATGTGGTAGAGAACAACATTCCCCCGCCCAAACCCTGGATGCCCCGGCAGACAATCAGCCAGAGCATATTGTGAGCCATACCGCAGAACGCGCTGCTGACTACGAATATGGCCACGCCGGCAATGGTAAGCCATTTGCGGCCGTACAGATCGCCCAACTTGCCGGTAATCGGGATTGCCGTCGTTTCGGTTAGCAGGTAGGCCGTAGCCACCCAGGCATATAATTCAAAGCCATTTAGATCGGCAATGACTTGGGGCATTGCCGTGCCGACCACGGTTTGGTCGAGCGACACCAGAAACAAGACCAGGCCCAGACCCAGCATCGCCAATACCTTTTCGCGTCGGGTTGATGATTTGGTCACAATTTCACTCCCCAAAAATAGTAGACATATAAAGCGATCAGTAGTAGAAAAATGTAGGACAAGCTGTTAGCTTGTCCCAAACTGGACACGCAAAGCGTAACAGTTTGTCCTACAATTCATTTTGAACACACCCAAAAATAAAGGTCCGACTTATCTCCAACTCAAGACCCGTTCATCCACAAAGTTGTAAGTCAGTTGCAGTTGATCATTCACCTCGTCTGAAAACATGGGGTGTTGGTTAGAGCCGTCGGCGTTCATCACCCAGATTTCCCAACGCCCGGTGCGGTCGGTCAGGAAGGCGATTTGGGAAGCGTCCGGCGACCAGGCCGGGGCCACGTTGTTCCAGGCTTTGGCTTCGTCTGGCTGCACTGTTACCCACAACGGGGTCTGGGTCAATTGCACCCGCCCGCTGCCGTCGGCGTTAAGGCGGTAGAGGTCGTAACCGGCCCCGCTGCCTTCTTTACCTGTGGTCACGACAATGTACCGTCCATCTGGCGAGAAAACCGGCGAGCCGTCGTTGATTTCATCGGTCAGTTTCTGCCGGTTATCCCGGTTCAGATCGGCCGCCAGCAGGCCCCGGCCTCCATCCGAAACGATGCGCCAGGACTGGACCGGGTCCCAGGCCGGGCGGAAGGCATAGGTTCCGCCATCCACATCCTTAAAGCTGCCGTCGGCCAGGTTGACCACCTTCAGTCCCCAGTGGGGGTCTGGCGGCAAAGTCCAGCACAACCGAGGGGAGCCGTCATCTATCTTAACCTTAAAGTTATCGGCATTCCGGGGAGGGCGAGGTCGCTGTCCCTCACTGATGTCGAAACATTCTGTTTTAGGTTCCAACCGGCCCTCGTGTTGGTAGTTGAGCACAATCTGCGTCCCGTCGGGCGACCAATCCGGCCCTTTGGCCTGTTTGATGAAGCCAAGCACCTGCCGCTCGTTAGAACCATCCAGGTTGATCAGCCACAAAGAGCCGGTCTCTCCCTGCCAGCGGGTGAAAGCTACGGTCTGCCCGTCAGTCGACAGCGCCGGGTCGATCCCGCTGGTCAGGCGGCGCAGGCCGCTGCCGTCGGGGTTGATGACCATAATATCGCCGCCGCTGGACCGCTGAAAGACGATGTGGGGTTGATCATTGACAATTGACAATTGACGATTGACAATTGGCTCTTCCGCCTGTATTCCTACGCTCGCTGTGTCATCCTTAACCTCTGGTACATTGGCCCAGGATTGGCCCACGTTTTTCAGGAATTGGATCTGCGCCCAGCCCAGGCTGCCGCCGGTAATAGGCTGGATCAAAGCCCAACTACCGCTGTCGTCCAGACCCAGCACCCGCACCAGGCTGTTGATCGCCAACTGCCCGGTTTGGTCGTGGAAGATGCCCGGCCCGCTGCGGATTTCGACGGCATTACTAACCACCCAGGCGGTGAAGATTTGCGGGGCGTTAGCCAAATTAGCTTCAGTCGCTATATCCGTGAGGACCACCCAGCCGGTTTTGGCGGACGCCGGTTGGACCAAGGCCCAGTTCTGGCTTTGATCCAGGGCCAGGATCGAAATTTGCCCCTGGGGATCGGTCAATTTTTCAATTCCGGCGTAGTCGGCGCTGGGGCCGGGCCGGATGTAGACTTCACTTTGAGCGAGGTGAGCTGTAGCAATTGGACCCAGGCTGCTGATCGTCGTTGAGGAGTTTGTCTCCTTGAAAGAGACGGGTTCGACGAGAGGTTCAGTGGTAGTGGCTGTACTCTTCGTTGAAGCTGAAGCGGTGGCCTGGGTTGCGGTGGGGCCGGTCACAGGGGCGTTGGATAGGTCACTTTGAACCGTCAGGTAGGCCAGGGAAACCCAGCCTTGTTGGCCGGCGCTTGTTTCCACCAGCGCCCAGTCCCGGCGGGAGTTAACGGCCAGAATGGAAACCTGGTCATTACGAGCCAGGGTGTCCTGGTGGCCGTAGGCCGCGCCCGGCCCCTGGCGCATGTTCAAGCCATCGCTCTTCACCTGGGCTGTGGCGATAGCTTTGAGGTCGGTTAAGGGTACAGCATGAGGCGTGGCGGCTGTTGTGACGGCGGCGTTAGCCGCCGCCTCCGCCGCCGTGGGCTGGACCGCCGCGGCAAGTGGGTCAGGGGGTAAGACCGGGGCCTGCTCCAGGGTGCCGACCAGATGCAAAGATGTCTGGGGCAGCCAGCCCTGGAGCTGGGTGGTGGTCAAGATGTAGAGCCAGTCGCCGCCGGCATTTTGGCCCAACACGGCGACTAACTCGCCCTTTTCCATCGCCCCCACGGCCGTTTGACCCGGCTGGCGATAAACAGTGGCCTTATCGGCTGTGACAAAAGCCGTCGCTACCGGCGCATATAAACCGCTGTTAACCTGCGCCACCACGTTACCGGTGCTCGGTTCGGCCGTAACTGCCGGGGCGGCGGTTACGACGACCACCGGCGTGGGCGTGGCCGTAGCCGCCAGGCTTCCTTGCGGAAAGGGCGTAGGTGAGGCAGCCAACGCCGAAGGTTTAGCCGTCGGCCAGGCGGCCGCGTCAATTGGTTGGAGCGACTCTTCTTCCGCTTCAGCCGCCATGCCGCACCCGGTCAGGGCCAGGGTAAAGAGCAGGAGGAGTGATAAAAGCCAGGCTTGGTTTTTCATGATGATATATCCATTCATTAGGCCGACTCAACGCCGGGCTGAGCGGCAGGCGGGTTAAGGGAGATAGCTGCGCCTGATTGCGGCGCAGGTAAAGGCGAGGCGATAGGGGAGGTGTCCGAGTCAGTCCCCAGGATAAAGCCAAACAAACGTTTCATCAGGCCGCCGCCCCAATCAAAGAAATTATAAATCACCGGCACCAGGATCAGGGTCAACAGGGTAGAGGTGATATTACCGCCGACGACGACCGCCGCAATGGGAGCGCGGCTTTCGGCGCCGGCCCCGGTACCCAGGAGCACCGGCAGCAGCGCGAAGACCAGCGCGCCGGTGGTCATCAGCACGGGCCGCAGACGGAGGCGACCGGCCTCGACCAATGCTTTTTTGGTGGGATAGCCCTGCTCCTCGCGCAGTTGGTTGGTAAAGTCAACAATCAGGATGGCATTTTTGGTCACAATCCCCAT
>CAZUNT010000162.1:0-8403 GCA_964622215.1 uncultured Caldilineaceae bacterium | reverse complement strand
GCCAGGGTAATCTGCTGCCCCTGGTTATAAGCCAGAGGCACTTGCAGCAGTTGGCTTTGCGACCGGCGGGCATTTTCCGGCAGGCGCAGGGTGATGTCAACCTCGTCGCCGCCCCCCGGCGGATTAAAGGTGCCGATGGTGCTGCCGCTGACAGCGGTACGCAGGGTGCTGGCGACTAACGCCGGCGAAATGCCCAGGTCTACCGCCCGCTGGCGATCGACCACAAACTGGGTTTCCGGCGACCGGGCGGCGTCGTTATTCTCGACGTCCACCGTGCCGGGGACGGTTTTTATCACCGCCTCAACTTGCTCGGCCAGGTCGATCAGCGTATCTTGATCGGGCCCGGCCAGACGCACCTGAATGGCTTTGTTCGTGCCGCCGCCCATGGAGGAGGCCAGGGAGACCGCGGTCTGGGCCTCTGGAATCTCCTCCAGGGCCGGGCGCAGCACCGCCGCAATCTCGGTGGTGGTGCGCTGCCGGTCGGCTTTGTCAACCAGTTTCAGGTCAATTTCGACCGAGTTAGAGCCGCTGCTGCTGGAAAGGATATTACCGCCGGAACCGACTTGGGTGCTGATAGTGGCAACTTCGGGGACGAGGCTGAGCACAATTTGCTCGACCTGGCGGGCCGCCCGGTCGCTGGCGTCGAGGTTGGTGCCGGCTGGCATGGTGATGGCGACGGTAATCTGCCCGTCATCTTCCTGGGGCATAAATTCACTCCGGACCACGCCGCTGATGACCAGGTAAATCCCGCCGGCCAGGGCGATGACTGCGATCACCACCACCATGAGCTGAGTGAAGACATTGCGCAGGCACAGGCGCAGCGTGGCCGCATAGGTGCGGGTCAAGAGGCCAAACCCGGCCTCCCACAGCCGCAAGAAACCGTGCCAGAGCCACTCCACCGGTTTGAGCAAGACGGCGAAAACTTTGACCAGGCCACGAGCTGGTTTTTGGGGGGTGGTTTCATCTTTGAGCCAGTAGGCGGCCAGCATAGGGGTCAAGGTAAAGGCTACAAACAGGGACAGCGAGGTAGAGGTGACAATGGTGATGGCGTAAGGGTAGAAGAACTGGCCCATAATGCCGGAGACAAAAGCCACCGGCAGGTAGACCACCACGTCGACCAGGGTAATGGCCAGAGCGGCAAAGCCAATCTCGCCCCGACCGTCCATGGCGGCCTGTTTGGATGATTTTTTCATCTTCAGGTGACGCTCAATGTTTTCCAGCACCACAATCGAGTCGTCCACCAGGATGCCGATGACCAGGGTCATAGCCAGCAGGGTAAGCTGGTTCAGGCTGAAACCCAAAATCCACATGACCAGGAAGGTGGTGATCAGGGAGGTAGGAATGGCCAGGAGGACAATGAAGGTGCTGCGGATGGTGTGCAAGAAGATCAACATAATCAGGCCGGTAATCAGAATCGCCAGCCCTAAATCCTCCAGCACCGCCGCCACTGAATCACGCACAAAGATCGAGCTGTCGTTGGTAATGGTCAACTCTGCGCCGGACGGCAGTTCCTTTTTGAACTCCTCCAGCACCTGGCGCACTTTTTCAGCCACCTCAACCGTGTTGCCGTCGGTAACTTTGGTGATACTGACACTGACCGTATCCAGGCCGTTGTAGCGATAAATCGCCGTCCGGTCGCTAAACCCTTCCTTGACCGTAGCAACATCTTGCAAGTAGACCTGCCCGCCGTTAGTTTTATCTGACTTAACCACTACATTTTCGATCTCGGCCAGGCTGGTAAACTCGCCTACGGCGCGGATGCTCTTTTTCAGCCGGTCTTGGTCCATGCTGCCAGCCGGGGCGGTGACATTGTTGCTGGCTACGGCCTGCTGGACTTGGCTCAGAGACAGGCTGTAGGCGGCCAGCCGGGCCGGGTCGGCCTCGATCTGGACTTCCCGCTCGCGCCCGCCGGTGACGCTGACCGAGGCCACCCCGGGCACAGCTTGCAGCCGGGTTTTGAGGTCATTATCGGCCAGTTCGTACAGGGCATCCTGGCCCTGCGGTCCGTTGAGGGTGAGCACCATAATCGGCATAGCACCCATATCGGCTTTATAAATGGTGGGGTCGTTGGCGTCATCGGGCAGGTTAACGGTTGAGAGCCGGCGTTCCACGTCAATGGCCGCTTGGTTGCCGTCGGTGCCCTGCACAAAAGTCATGATCACCATCCCGACCCCCTCCGTTGAGGTGGAGGTCAGTTCGTCAATGCCGCTGATCCCGGCGACCGCGTCCTCGACCGGTTTAACCACCTGGTCTTCGATATCTTCCGGGGAAGCGCCGGGATAAACAACCGAAACTACCACAGCCGGAAAGTCTATGTTGGGGAACCGTTCTAGCTTGAGATAGGTATAACCCTGATAACCCATGATGACCATGGTGACAATTAACATCAACATGGTCAGGGGGCGTTTAATGGATAATTTGGTTAAAGCGTCCATAATGAATTGATTTACCTTGCTACTACTGCTTTATTCAGCCTGGCTGGAGGCATTATTCAGCCTGACTTTGGCCCCATCGACCAGGTTCGCCTGACCGGCGGTCACCACCTGCTCGCCCGCCTTCAGCCCGGCCAGGATTTCCACCCGGTCGTTATCGGCCAGGCCGGTCGTAACCTGACGCTGCTCAACCGTGTTGTCGCTTTTGACCACGTAGACAATGGGCTGATCATTTTGGGTCGTCACGGCGGCTTGAGGCGCGATTAAGGTGTTTTTCTTTTCCTGGGCCAGAATGGAGACGTTGGCGTACATACCGCTGCGCAGCAGCTCTTTACCCTTGGTGGGAGTCACTTTGACTTCAAAGGTGCGGGTATCTTTGTCGGCCGTAGGGGCAATGCTGGTAACCTCGCCAGGGAAATCTTGGCCGGGATAGGCGGTCAACTGGAGGGCCGCGCTCTGGCCTTTTTTCACCTGGCTAATCATACTTTCCGGCACGCTCAAGCTCACTTCCATTTCCTGGGAGAGGAACTGGGCCACCACCGTTTGTTGGCTCACCCGGCTGCCGGTACTCACCTTAACTTCAGCCACGACGCCGTCAAAAGGAGCTTTGATGACCACTTCGCCCAACTGGATATTGGCCTGTTCCAAGGCCGCCTCGGCCTGGCTGATGGCCACGCGGGCCGATTCGAAGTCAATCTGGCGATAAGGCTCCTTTTTTAGGGCCAGTTGTAACTCGGCCTGGGCCAGCGAATTCATCAACGGGGCCACGGTCGAGTCGCTAGGGTTGACGGCCAGGTTATAATTCGCCAGGGCGTTTTGATAGGCGATGGTGGCGTTTTGTAAAGTTTGGGCCTGTTGAGTGGCGCCCACATCGCCGGCCCAGGCGATTTTATCATACTCAGTTTGGGCTGTTTTGAGGGCGGCCTGGGTTTTGGCCAGGTCGGCCGCGGCTTTAGTCCGCTCGTCGTCGTTGATGGTGGTCACATCATTCAACTGGGCCCGGGCCAGTTGGACCGCGGCCTGGGCGGCGGCGATTTCTTCGGGCCGGGCGCCCAGCTCCATTTTGGCCAGGTTGAGTTTGGCATTAGTCAGGGCCGACTGGGCTTGTTTGAGTTGGGCCAGGTAGGTGTTATCTTCGATGGTGGCGATGGGATCGCCGGCTTTAACCTCGTCGCCCACCTCAACCAGCACCGAGACAATCCGACCAGACGCGCCGGGAATCAGATCAACGCTGTCTTTAGGTTCAAGATTGCCGGGATAGGCTAGCACTAGGGCCATCGAGCCGGTCTGGACGGTAGCCACTTCAACCGGGATAACTTTCTCTTCCACCGCCGCCGCGGCCTGGGCGACGGATTGAGCGCCGCCGCTGCAAGCGGTGGTCAACAGGACTGCACCCAAAAGCAGGGCCGGCAGCATGAGGGACAGATATTTTTTCATTAGGAAGTACCTCCACATACAAGTTAAAAGATTTTTATTGAATCGGATCAAGCTAGAATGAAAGCCTTGGATAGCAAGAATTTTTGTGGCTCGTCATTGAGACCGGCCGCCGGCAAAGGGGGCGTTCCTTCGGTGCAGGCCGATAAAACCGAGAGCAGTAATTGTTCGACGGTGAACAGGGTTTCATCGGTGAGAGGAGCAAAGTTACAACTGATATTGTGCAAGAATTCGGTCTGAACCTGTTTGGTCAGATTAATTCCGGCCGGAGTCGCCCCGACCAGCACCAAACGGCGGTCGGTTTCGCTGCCGTTACGTTGGACCAGCCCAACTTTTAACAAACGGTCAACGATCCCGGTCAGGGTGGCCGGAGTTTGCCGGGTCAGATTGGCTAGCTGGCTCATCAGGCAAGGTTCAGGCTGGCCTGACAGGGCCATCAAAACGACAAATTGCGGCAGGGTCAGATCGAAATCGCGTAATTGTTGAGCGAGTTGGCGGGTTATCAGCCAGGCCAACAGGCCCAGGTGGACATTAATTGCCTCAAGTAAGGCTGTTCGGGGGAGAGGGGTTAGGCGCATCAACTCAACTCCGGTAGCGAATCTTGGGGTTGGAGAAACTGCATCACATTGGCCAGGCTGGGTTTAGTTTGGGTGACCGATAACAATGGCAAGGCCAGATCACGGATTTTAGTCAATACGCCATACAACGCCGCTTGATCTTTGATTGGCCCGGAAAGAAGGCTTTCCCCCTGCTCGATGTGAGTCAGGGTCAAGTTATCAAACCAGTCACGCCAATGCTTATCCAAATGCCCTTTGAACCTGATTTGATAAACGGTCGCCTGGGGCGAGCACAGTAATTGAGCCACCGGCTGCTGCGTGACCAGGCGGCCCTGGCTGATGATAGCTACCTCGTCGCCCAATCCCTCAATAAGTTCCGGCCGGCGGGTGGCGATAACCACCGTTTTACCCTGGGGAATAGCCAGTTTGGCCAGCCAATATTTCACCGTTTGGGCCGTTGAGTCGTCCAGGCCGGCCAGTGGTTCATCAAAAATAACAATGGGGGGATCAGCCAGGAGAGCGCCGACAAAAGTCACCAACCGCTGCTTATCGGGGGATAATTTATGAACCGGGCAATCCGGCGACTCCCACAAGTTAAGCTGGTGCATCAGCAGCTCCAGGCGTTGTTTTAGCTTTTCCTCCGGCCAGCCCCTGGCCTGCGTCCGGCGAGCAAAGTTATCCCAAATAGAAAGCCGCCGGTTGATGGTCTGGACTCCTGCCAGCACCCAGCCCACCTGATCGGCCGCGATCCGGTCACCATAAGTCAGGCTGTGGCCGTTCAGAGAGACAGTGCCGCTGGTTGGTTCAATTAAGCCGCTCATTATTTCCACCAGGGTTGTTTTACCTGCGCCGTTGGCGCCCAGCAGTCCAAATATTTGCCCGCGCGGTATGGTTAGATCGAGGTTATCGATGGCCTTAAACGCTGACCCGTCGGCGTTATAATATATTTTGGTGAGTGCTTTAAGCTCAATAGCAGGAACCGGGTCATGATTCATAAATACTTTCCTCTCTACAGTCGCCTTCCTAACTTCTGGTTTAAGGGTTTCGATTTTGGATTCCAGCATCAGTAGCTCCAATTTTTGAAACTGTAGCCAGTGCATCCCTATGCGCTGGCGGACGGCATGGGAATGCCGCCCTATCAATTTTGGCTCTGCTAAGTATAAAGCGAGATGGTTGGGATTTCGTCAATCAAAAGGATAGTTCAGAGGAGTATTTTTGGTTTCGAGGGGAAAGCACCAAAACAGGCTGAGTTAGGGTTTTTATCACCCAAAAGTGGTACAAAGAGGGTGACACTGCCTAAATCAAGTCTAATTCCTTACTTTTTACCACTGCTTGAGCGCGACTCTTTACGCCGAGTTTATCATAAACTCTTTTGAGGTGGACCTTCAACGTACTTCTGGAAATTACCAACTTGTCGGCAATTTCTTGACCGGATAAACCGGTGGTCAAAAGTTGCAGCACCTCTAATTCGCGCTTGGTCAGCGGTTCAACTAAAGGCTGAGGGCTGGCGAAGTGGGCGGAGGAATGAGGGGTGAAGGATGAAGACGGAGGAATGAGGGATGCAGGATGAGCTATTTCAGCCCTCACGTCAAGCATTCTGCCTACCTCCTTGGCAAAGGCAGCCAGCAGTTTATCAATATATTCTTTTCCGTCCGCTTCGCCATCCCGCGCAACGATCCTGGTCAATAACGCCGCCAGCGCCGCTCCCCTGTCGACAAAGGTGCGGATATAACCCTCCGGTTCGGCCAGAACCAGGGCACGCTGCAACACCACCAACGCCTGATCCAGATTATTTTGGGCTTGAAAGGTCAAAGCTTGCAGGGCTAAAATTTCAATGATCCTATTGGTGTGTTTAGCCGATTCCCACCAGGCCAGCAGCCGGGCTAACAAAGTGGCGGCCGCCTCCAACTCGCCCTGGGCCAGCAACACCTGGGCGAAAAGGGTGTAAGTAAAGATGTGGCGGTTATCAAATTCATCCTCTACCGCCAACCGGCTGGCTTGTAGCCACTGCGCCAGCGCCTCAAAATCCCCCTGGGCCAGCCATAAATGAACCTGCATATGCATGGTCATTTCGGCCAGGGGGCCAACCCTCATTTGGGCGGCCAGTTGCTCCGCCTGGTAGATGATCTCCACGACCTTCGCCAAATCCCCTTGAGCCAGGCCAACCCGAAACAAGCCCATGTAGCCCACGGCCAGGGCGTGAAAGCCCGCTCCCTGGTTGCCCAGTTTGATCCCCTGGCGCAAATGAGCCTCAGCCCCTTCCAGATCGTTCCATTCATACAGCAGATGGCCCACCTCAACGTGGGCTGATCCGGCCAACGGCGATAAGCCCAGGTTCTCTTGTTCGGCGGTTAGTTGCAGCAGTTGTTGGTAAAGTGCTAAAGCCTGCCGGTCTTGCCCCTGCATCCGTTTCAATTCAGCCATATTATTGAGGGCAATCAGGTTAGCCGGATCGTTTGAGTGGGAAACCACCGGGTCAAGATCAGCCAGGATCGCGTTGGCTTTTTCAACTTCGCCGTTCATCCAATAAGCCAGGGCCAGATTGTGGGCGATGATCCCCCGCGGTCCCTCCTCGTCTTTCTCCCAATGAGCCAGTGCTTGCTGTGATAACGCAATGGCCCCAGGCAAGTCGCCCTTGATCAGAGCAATTTGCGCCTGCAGGCCGGCCACTAAACCGGGCACATGATCTTTAAACCCCTCGTCTTCATCAGTAGTTGCTTGAGGGAGGCTCAGGGTTATTTCAACTTCCGCCAATTTGCATTGAACTTCCTCTAAATGACCGGTAAAAAACAGCAGCCAGGCTTGCAGCAAGCCGAGTTTGAGCTGGGACTGCAGCCATACTTCGGGCAAAGCCTTGAACCAGCGTAACAAAAGGGCCGCGCCGCCCCGGTCAATAATCGTCTTGGCATGCTGTAAGATCAAACGGCCGGCTCGCTCAAAATCTTGCGCCCAGATGGCATGCTGAATGGCTTCTTCGATCCAGCCGGCCTGCTCGTACCATGCGGCAGCCTGCCGGTGCAGCTCAGTCACCTCCGCTTTACCTCCCTCCATTAATGAGGAGGTGCTCTGCTGTAAGTGGTGGCGCAGTAAATCGGCGAACAGGCGATGATAGCGATACCACTGACCCTGCTCATCCAGGGGAACGATAAACAGGTTCGCTCGCGCCAGTTGCTCCAGCATGGCCTGGCCATCACTCCGGCCGGTCACGGCATCACACAAAGGGCCATTCAAACGCTCCAGGATGGCAGTTTGTAACAAGAAATTCTGCACGTGGTCAGGCTGCCGGTGCAGGATTTCCTCGGTCATGTAATCTAAAACATAGCGGTGAGTGCCGGTAAAGGTGGCGATAAAATTCTCGATATCCGTCCGGCCTTGCAGCGAGAGCGCGGCCAGTTGCAGCCCGGCTACCCAGCCCTCGGTTTTAGACTCCAGGGCCGTGATGTTCTCAACTGAAAGCTCTAACCCCATCACCTGGTTGAAGAACAGGTTGGCTTCAGCGAAAGTAAAACGTAAATCTTCAGCCCGCAATTCGGCCAACTGCCGTTTGACCCGCCAGCGGGCCAGGGGGAGCAGTGGATCGATCCGGCTGGTGACAATCAGCCGCATCTGGAGCGGCAGGCGATCCAAAAAAAAGCTCAGGCTGGCATGAATTGCGGCATTTTCGATGAGGTGATAATCATCCAAAACCAGGACTAAGTCATACGCCAGGGTGGCCAGGTCATTCAACAGCAAGGTCAAGACCACCTCAAGAGGCGACGGCTGAGGGGCATGAAGCAGGGGCAGGGCGCCGGTCCCCAGGCCACTCTGAACCGTTTCCAGGGCGGCGATGACATAGGTCCAAAAACGAACCGGGTCATTATCAGCTTCGTCCAGGGAAACCCAAGACACCTTGAAAGGATGAAGGCTGAGGGATGAAGGATGAATATCTTCTTCTTTCATCCTTCCGCCTTCCGCCTTCATCCTTTCAGAGTGCCATTGGC
>CAZUNT010000161.1:0-17068 GCA_964622215.1 uncultured Caldilineaceae bacterium | reverse complement strand
GGTGCTCGACCGGTGATCAGGGTTGTTCAGTTCTACCAAAAAATCACGAAGAATCCGTTACTTGCGGCAGCCAAAGAACACTGATTGGTAGAATTTAACGGATTTTAGCTGTTGAATCTGTTTAATTCTACGCATCCGTGTTCTTTAGTTTTTAGAACTGAACAGCCCTGACCGGTGATCCCTCTCGCTTGATACCCACTCAGCGTTATGTTATAATTTATGTTACTACTCAGGCTACCCCAAATTGAGTATTCCTGACCGCAGACTGCCGACCGCCAGAGAAAGCTGCTGTTGTACAAGGTATGGCGGTCGGTGGTCCCCCAAGGGGAGGCGAGGCGCTCTCAGCCGTCGGCGGTCGTGGGGGAAGTAGTTACTAATTTATGACAAATCTTAAGGTATAACTATCGCCTATGTTTGTTTTACACGCTCATTGGCACCCCCCCACCCGGCCCGCCGAAATAGAGACCGCCGGGATGCTCTTCTGGGCTGAAAGCGGTGAGGGACAGCCGCTCAAACCAAAAAAATCACGGACGGTCCAACCGCATCCGTTTTGCGCCGCGCCGGAGGCTTTAAAACCACTGCTTGCTCCGTTTGGCTCGGAAATCACCCCGGCCGAGAAAAAAATGGTGATCTTGCTGTTGCCGACAACCAAATTCGGGCCGCAGCCGTCGCCACAGTTGGGGCATGATTGGGATATTTTGGAGCCAGCGCCGCCGGTTTTGGCGCCCTGGCTGGTGGCCGGAATCTGGCTGTCGCCGGTTGCGGCTTTTAACCTCTTGACCCGCCTGGCCGGCGGCGAAGAATTGCCGGCGCGGCTGCGGCTGGGTGCTGAGATTCGCTACTGGCAGACAGCGGCCAACCTGGTGCTGGAAACGCTGGCTCAACAAAAAATCCTGCCGGTGCTGGCCCAGGCCGAGGCAAAAGGAAAAGTTTTCCACGCCCGCTGGCTGCCGGTGCTGGATGGGCCGCAGGATGGCCCCCGGCTGGTCCAACTGGTCGAGTCGATGCCGCCGCTGTGCCGGGCCGAAACGGATACACCCGAACATGCCCCTGCACCGCGCACCATCCTGGATACGTTCCTGAATTCGATGACCGAGGCCCTGGCCCGCCAATGGGGCCGGCCCCGGCAACCTACTTTTAACACCTGGGAGCGCGAACCTGTTCACGAGTGGCTGCTGGCCCTCTTTAATGCCAACCCGGTGGTGAAAGGTTCGGCCGCTCAACTCGGTCACCTGCTGCAAAATAACAAACTCTGGCTGCGCAACTTGCACCTGGCCGGGGATAAATCTTTCCGGGTGGCTTTTCGGCTGGAAGCGCCGTTGCAGCAGGGTAAACCTGTCGAGAAAAACTGGAACCTGCACTATTTACTCCAGGCCCGGGATGATCCGAGCCTGCTGGTGGCGGCGGAACAGGTCTGGCAAACCAAAGGCAGCGTCCTGAATGCCCTCAATCGCCGCTTTGATCAGCCCCAGGAGAAACTATTGACCGGCTTAGGGTATGCCGCTCGCTTGTTTAAACCGCTGGAAAAGGGCCTCAAAACCGCCCGGCCGGTCTCGCTGTCGCTGTCGGCCCCAGATGCCTTTAATTTCTTGCGGGAGGCTGCCCCCCTGCTGGAGTCGAGCGGCTGTGGGGTGCTGGTCCCGCCCTGGTGGAACAAGCCGGGTACGCGCCTGGGGGTGCGGCTAAAAATGCACTCGCGCACAAAACAAAAGACCGAAGCAACCAGCGGGGGCCGGATGAGCCTGGAGAATCTGATCAGTTACCGCTGGGAGTTGGCCGTAGGCGAAACCACGCTGACCCGCGAGGAGTTTGACGCGCTGGTGGCTCTCAAATCGCCGCTGGTGCAAATCCGAGGGCAGTGGGTGCAGCTTGATCCGGAGCAGATCGAGGCGGCCATCCGCTTCTGGGAGAAGCAAAACCTGGAAGCCGAGGTGGGGCTGGACGAAGCGGTGCGCCTGGGCCTGGGAGCGACCGACACGGTCGAGGGCCTGCCGGTGGAGGGGGTGGAATACGATGGCTGGCTGGCCGACTGGATGGAGCGCCTGACCGGCAGCGAAAAAATGACCACCTTGCCGCAGCCGCAAAGCCTGCAAGGGCAACTTCGCCCGTACCAACAATATGGCTACTCCTGGCTCGATTTTATGCGGCGCTGGGGGCTGGGCGCTTGCCTGGCCGATGATATGGGCCTGGGCAAAACGATTCAAACGCTGGCCCTCCTTCTCCGGGAAAAAGAGGAACAGGGCCAATTGCCGGGGCCGGTGCTGTTAATCTGCCCAACCTCGGTGGTGTTCAACTGGGCTAAAGAGGTAGAGCGTTTTGCGCCTTCAGTTACAACGCTGATGCATCAGGGGGCCGGGCGGCTGCGGGGTGATGATTTCACCCGATGCGCCGGGGAAGTGGACCTGGTCTTGACCAGTTATGCCCTGGCCCGCCGCGACGCCGATACGCTGAAGGAGATTGGCTGGTTCGGCGTCATTTTAGACGAAGCTCAGAACATCAAAAACCCGGAGGCCAAACAGACCCGTGCTATTCGCCAGTTGCCGGCCCAATTCCGGCTGGCCCTGACCGGCACGCCCATCGAGAATCGCCTGACCGAACTATGGTCGATTATGCACTTTCTCAATCCCGGCTACCTGGGGTCGCACCAGGGATTTCGCCAAACCTTCGCCCTGCCCATCGAGCGTTATGGGGATGAATCCGCCGTCAAACGGCTCAAAAAAATGGCCTCCCCCTTTATTTTGCGCCGGGTCAAGACCGACCCCAAGGTCATTCAGGATTTGCCCGAAAAGCAGGAAATGAAAGTCTACTGTAACCTGACCGAGGAGCAGGCCACCCTCTATGAGTCGGTGGTTAGAGACAGCATGGAGCAGGTGGCCGAGGCCGAGGGGATCGAGCGCCGGGGGTTGGTGTTGAGCATGCTGATGAAACTCAAGCAGATTTGCAACCACCCGGCCCAATTTCTGCACCAAGTCGGCGAGGGGCAGCCCCTGGAAATCAATGGCGATTCGGAACGCAGCGGCAAATTGACCCGCCTGACCGAGATACTGGAAGAGGCTGTAGCCGAAGGCGACCGGGCCCTGATTTTTACCCAGTTTGCCGAGATGGGCCATCTGCTCAAAGCCTATCTGCAAGAGACGCTGGGTGTATCTACGATCTTTTTGCACGGGGGCACGCCGACCCCCAAGCGGACGGTGATGGTCAAACGTTTCCAGGAAGAAGAGGGAGGCCCGCCGATTTTTATTCTGTCGCTGAAAGCGGGCGGCACCGGCCTGAATTTGACCCGCGCCAACCATGTTTTCCACTTTGACCGCTGGTGGAACCCGGCCGTGGAGAACCAGGCCACCGACCGGGCTTTTCGCATCGGCCAAAAGCGGAATGTCCAGGTCCACAAATTTGTTTGTGTCGGCACGCTGGAGGAGATGATTGACGAGATGATCGAGGGCAAAAAAGCGTTAGCCCAGAGTATCGTCGGCGGTGGTGAAAACTGGCTGACCGAACTCTCGACGGATGATTTGCGGAATTTGATTGCCTTGCGGCGGGAGGCAGTAGGATGAGTCGTTACGATTATTACGATTACGATTATTTTAAACCCAGCCAGCCCATCAAAACCGATCAGGGCATCAAAGCTAAAAGCAAGCGCGGCGCTTTTGTCAAAAATTGGTGGGCCTCGCGCTGGCTAGATACATTGGAACGGCTGCTTGACCCCGGGCGGCTCAAGCGGGGGCAGAAGTATGCTCGCCAGGGCCAGGTTTTATCGATTGAAGAGACCAAAAGCGGCCTACTGGCGAAAGTGCAAGGCTCGGAGCGCCGGCCCTACAAAGTAACGATTAACATTGACACTTTGAGCAATGAGAAGTGGGATAAAGTGATTGACGCCCTGGCGGAGCAAGCCATCTTCACCGCCCAATTGCTGGCCGGGGAGATGCCCCAGGATATCGAGCAGGTGTTTCAAGCGGCAAAAGTCAGTCTTTTCCCCGAAAAGCGGGGCGAGTTGGTCACAGATTGTAGCTGCCCCGATCCTTCAAATCCCTGCAAACATATTGCCGCCGTGTTCTACATCCTGGGTGAGCAATTTGACGAAGACCCTTTCTTGCTGTTCCGCCTGCGGGGCCGGACCCAGGAGCAGATTTTGGAGGCGTTACGGGCGCGGCGAGCGGCCGGTATCGGCGCAGAAGAGAGTGACCAGGAGGCCGAAGAGGTTGTCGCGCCCCTGTCAGTAGAACATTTTTGGGAGCCGGACCAGCCGCCGGTTTCCTTCAAAACTACCATCAAGCCGCCCCCTACCGAACTGCCTATCTTAAAACGCCTGGGCCAGCCCTCTTTTCTCAGCGAGAATATCCAGCAACTCCTCGGCCCGGCTTACCGGGCCATTACCGAGGCGGCTATTTCGGCTGCTTTCGCCGCTGAGCCGCCAACCGAAGATTGACGGTTAACGTGGAACTATCCGAGATACTTTATCAATACAACAACAATGTGTTGGGGGAGTTGGCTAAGTTCTGTGGTTGTAACAAAAACAAGCGCAAGAATGACCTGGTGAGTTGTATCCACAAAACCCTCCTCTCCCCGGCCTCACTGCGGAGTTTGTGGAATAAGCTGGATGACCTGTCCAAAAAGGCGGTCGCGGCGGCTTACCACAACGATGGTCAATTTAATCCGGCGGCTTTTGAGGCTCAGTATGGCTCGTTGCCCCAGCGCATCAAGGGACGCTGGGAGTGGGAGTATCGGCCCCTGGTGCTGGATTTGTTTCTGTACACCCCCAACGCGCATCATCTATCTGCATATTCACAGCTACCCTACCTGGCCAAAATCCCCACCGATTTGCTGCCGCTGCTGGCCGAACTGATCCCGCTGCCCGACAAATTCCAGGTAACGGGTGTGCGCGAAGCGCCGAAAACCGCCCGTAACCGGGAGGGTCGGCCGGTTGACCTGCTCTTGGCCGAAACGGAACAGGCCGGCTGGCATGATTTGACGGCCTATTTGCGTTTGATCAAAGAGGGCAAGATTCCAACCGATTATACCTCGGGCCGGGCTAACCTGACCGGGATTAAGCAGATTGCGGCCAACTTGTTGCGCGGTGATTTTTTCCCGCTGCCGCCTGATGGAAAATACCGGGCTAACCAGACCATTCGACCCTTTGGCCTGGATGTGTTTGCCCGTGAGTCCGGCCTGGTGAAAAAAGGCCAGTTGAGCGAGGCCGGACTGGCTTTTTACCAGACGCACAAGGTTGAGATTTTACTGGAGGTTTTTGAAACCTGGACCCAGGAAGGCCATTTTGACGAGTTAAGTCGTGTTTCCGGGATAAAGGGGCAGCGCAGCCGCGGCACTTTGCTGACCAAACCCGGCAGCCGCCGCGAACCGATTATTGAAGCCTTATCGTGGTGCCCGGTAGGGGTGTGGATTGATTTGGAGGAGTTTTTCCGGGCAGTCAAGATTTGGCGGTTTGATTTTGAGGTAGAAACAATAGGGCTGAGTAATCTCTATGTGGGGGATAAAGATTATGGGGTGTTATACGAGGATGATTACTGGCAGGCCGTCAAAGGTTCCTATATCAAGGTGGTGTTGTGGGAGTATCTGGGCAGCCTGGGCGCATTGGATTTGCTCTACACCCACCCCGAAGATATGCCTCGGCCGGCCAATGCACCGGTTTTTGAATTTTTCGATGAGAGTCTCAGCCCGTATGATGGCTTGAGACATTTTCGGATTAACAACCTGGGGGCCTATCTGTTAGGGCAGGTGGGCGAGTATATATCCCCCCAGCCGTTGCATCAGCCTTTATTCACTATTTCTGCTGATTTGATTGTCACCCTGATTAATTCGACTGATGAGCTTACCCCCAACCAGCGCAGCCTGCTGGAGCAGGTTACAAGGCCATGGCCTGATCAATTCGGCGCCCGGTATCACTTAGATACCCAGGCCATACTCTCGGCGCTGGAGGCTGGGAGCGACCTGGATCAACTGGTTGATTTTTTGCAGAACCGGCATGCAGGGCCGTTGCCGGTTGAGGTGCAACTCTGGTTTGAGCAAATCCGGCAGCGGAGCGGGGCATTTAAAAAAGGCGGGCCGGCCACGTTCATCAAAGCGCACTCAACTGAATTGCTTGATTTAATCCTGGCCGACCCGGTGTTACGAAGATTTTGTTATGCAGTGGACGGGAAAACCGCCGTCATTCCGGCGAATAAAGAAAAGGCTTTTCGGACTCGCTTGAAGGAGTTGGGGTATATCCTCTCCAACTGAGTCGATTAACCTTCCGTTTCGCCAAAGTTATTTTCAATCAACTCGGTCAGGCGGGCGATGGCTTCGGTTTCATCGGGACCATCGGCCGACAGAGTGATGGTGTGATTTTGAGCTACCCCAATGGTTAAGACCCCTAAAATACTCTTGGCATCAGCCATCTTGTTCTGGCGGGTCAGATTGGTTACTTTAATTTTTGAGCCGAATTTGCTGGCTGTTTGAACAAACAGCGCCGCCGGGCGAGCGTGAAGTCCAAGTTTGTGTTTGACTGTAATAGTGGTTTCTACCATTGATATTCCTCTTATTCAAAAACTAGCGGTGATGCACTTCGCCCGGAATAGGTTTGGTGCATAATTTTTTAATCGAATGAGTTTCCCTGCTGGGGACTCAGGCCACTCTGACGGGCAATCACATTCAGCCGGCAAAGATATTCCACCGCCTCAGCGCGCTGCACCGCCTCAAGGGCTGAGTTACCCCAAACTAAGATCCCCTGGCCAGGTAGAAGTAAAGCATGGTAGTCCCTGACCGCCCTATCCAGAACGTCGGTCTGAAAGCCGGGGCTGAGAGTTATAACGCCTCCCACATCTTCATCAATCTCAGAGGCCCAGGCTCCGCTCGGTATCAATCCCGCACCGGCCAAGATCATAGCATAAGGAAGTTGACAGAGCAAGGCTGCCTGGGCCGGAGTGGCTCGATAGATAATTTGATGCCAGAGTAGATGCCGGGCGCCGGTTTCAACCGAATGGTTGGAACTGATCGAATAAACTAACAACTTTTGCGGCGGTAAGTTCGACCAATCCGCTCCGGCTGCCGTGATCGCCAGGTGATCACCATCAAGATGAAGGCTCAATTCAGCCACAGCAGTAGCAGCCAGGTTCCGTTCGTAGGCCCGCCGGGCGGCAGCGATAAGCTCCTGGCGTTGGGTGGGCCGTAATAACACCTGGCGCAATTGACCCATATCCTGACCTCGAGGTGCGTTTACCATGCGGACCAGGGCCAGCGTCAGACGCCGATAGGCAGCAAACATTTAATTCTCTGGGTCAACCACCATACAGCATTTTATCCTGCAAGCGGCGCAGGTAGAAAATAGTCAACGATTCGTCCAGTTGCACATCGTCGTAGCGGAGAAGCGCCCCCATCGGTACATCTTTGACCAGCCGGGCGCCGGGGGCCAGGCCCAGTGGTAACAGATTATCTTGATGTGCTGTACTGGCCTTTTCAATCATACCATAGACGGTGAAACCACCCAAAGCGTCAATCTTCTCACCGGCTTTCAAATCTCTCTTGGCGGCCGTCACGGTCTCAGCTACAGGCGGCAAGTCGGTAGCGATGGTGGTTTCTCCTTTGAGCACGGCGCGGGCGATAGAGATAGGTGTTTCCAGGCTGGTGAGGTGATAGGGACGATAGAGGGCCCAACAGGGGCCTTGGCCCATGCTCAGATAGCGCAAATCCCTAATGATTTTGGGATGGTCGGTGGTAAAGACCACAAACACGCCGGGGGCAATGCCCAGGCCATATTCAACTACCCCTGTATTATCCAGGATGCCGCCTGCGCTTTTGGGCGCAAAAACCTGGGCAATATTTTTGGGGTTAACTTCCGGGCCGTGCATCCCGCGCACGTCGGGCACAAAGCCAATCGCGTTGCCTAACGAGGTCATCTCGACCATCGTTTTGGTGCCATCGACAAAAGAGGCCAGCATTTTGGGGTTCATCATTTGTTTGGCCGCTTTGTCGGCGACGGTATCGGGGTTGGCGGTCCGGTCAAGTGGATTATTTTTACCCTTGCCGGCGCAAATGACCTTAAAGCCCAGGCTACGGGCAAAGTCGTACAACTCCATTGTTGCTCCAGGTTCATCGCCCGCGGTCAGAGTGTAGATTACGTCCGCGGTATTGGCCATTCGACGCAGAATGTAGCCAACCGTAGCATCGGTTTCGACATTCATCTGGAGAACGTGCTTTTTAGCCAGGATGGCGTCCATGGCCACGCGAGCGCCCACTTCTGGGATACCGGTGGCTTCAACTACGATATCGAGGTTAGGCAGTTGGCTGATGAGGTTGGCGTTAGTAGAAGCAACCCGCCGGCCTTCGGCCAGGGCTTGCGCGGCCAGGCCGGCGTCGTTGGTTTCGACGACTTGATCGCCAGGCGCCTTGGCTTCGCGGAAGGCGGCGGCGGCTCGCCCAGGGACGACGTCGGCGATAGCGAAAGCTTTCATGCCGTGCATCATTTCCATCTGGCAAACCAAACCTTCACCCATTTGCCCTGCGCCAACCAGACCGACTCGAATGGGCTGGCCGGCGGCAGCGCGTTCTTCCAATGATTTATGGAGCATGTTAACAAGCATAATTAATTCCTACTTCTTACCACTTTTGATTTTGATAATTGTACCAATTTTGATGGGGGGTAATGGTTTTGATTCCACACAAATATCACCGGGCATTTCTGGCTCGTGTAGGCCATTACATTTGAGAACCATGTGGCCCAAATTAGCTATATTCGTGTTGACCACGTCACCCACCGCCAGGACTTTAAAGCGGTCTTTATCAATCCAAATGGTGTCGCCGGGCGCTACAGGCTGGTGCAACGGGCTAGGCTGATGCTGGATTGAAAAGTCAGCCAGTTCCGGCGGCACACCATGTTTGAAAAAGACCAGGACACCATGAGCAATAAACTCACTGACCTGTTGGCCAATTTCGACAACTTGCAGTTCATACTTGACGTTTTGTGGCATAGTGTTCCCTCTGTCCTTACGAAGAGTCCCGTTCCAACTACGCTAGCGGGACTCCTCGTTCCCGAAAATTCCAACCTGCTGCCATCGGACTCCTCCCGGTGGTAAGGCTGCTGATGGGTGTGGTTTTGGCCCGCAAGACGCAGGCCGAGCAATTTACGGGCGGATTTTCAATCCAAAGGGATGACATTTTCCTCTTTGACCCCTGATACAAAATATTCTTCGGTGATAAAACGCATCAGGGGGCCGGAGGGGCTGGTCGGATAAATGTCAACGGTAGGTACTTTTTTCATGGGATAGACACCCACGCGGGCCGTACCACCACAGTCAATAACGGCGACAGCAATTTCTTCAAAGGCTGCTTTAGAGCGAAAACCGTCAAAAGCCCGACCGCCGGTCAAGTCGGCAATTTTCTGGGCCAGGGGATGGATGCCGCCGCCGGTGACAGAATAGATCAAATCACGCCCCGGCTTCGGTTCGATGACGAGCGGCCCGCCCCACCCTTTAGGACCTTTTACTATTTTAACTTTGCGATATTTTGTTTCTGCCATGAGTTGCTCCTTAACGATTAACTCTAACTACAAGATTTTTGGAGGTTGTAGGGGCAGGTCTCAAGCCTGCCCCTATTCGTATCGAGTTGGCGGCAGACAGATTACATGCCAGTGCTGGCGATCCAGCCCAGGATCACCGCGATAGGCCCGGTTATAAAACGGGAGAAAAGTATCGCCGGTACGCCAACCTCGACAGTTTCCGGTTCTGCTTCACCCAGGGACAGGCCCACGGGGATAAAGTCGCACCCTACCTGCGGGTTGATGGCGAAGAGCGCGGGCAGCGCCGTAGCCAGCGGCAGGTGTTTGCTGGCGAAATAGGTTCCCAGCAGGGTGCCGATAATCTGGGCAATAACCGCGCCCGGCCCCAGCAGCGGCGAGAGCACCGGCAGGCCGATAATCAAGCACAAGACGAGCAATCCAACCAGGCTGCCGGCCAGGGGGACCAGCCAATTTGCGATCAACGTGCCCAGGCCCGTGCCGTTCATAACGCCGACCACAACCGCGACGAAAGCCAGGAACGGCAAGACGTTCTTGATGATCATTTCGACGGCTTCACGACCGGCCTGGTAGAAGATACTGACAACTTTACCGACCCCACGACCAAATGAGGATAGAAAACTATTGAATGCATTCATGGTATGTGTCTCCCTCCTACGCTGTCTCTTTTTTCCACATAATAGCGGTGATCCGTTCGGTCACGATGCCGCGGATGAGGATGACCACCATGCCGACCAGCATGTAGCGGATCGCCAGGTTGGCCAGGGCTTCATTACCGTAGGCCGTTTGGACCCCGCCGGCAATACCCAACCAAACGAACAATTCACCCGGGTTTACGTGGGGGAAAATACCCAGGGGGGGGTGCACAAACGACACGGCGGAGTCGTAAAATGCCGGTTTGTACTTCTCGGGCAAGAACCGCCCCAGCGTATAAGCCATGGGGTTAGTCAGAACAAACACGGCGACGATGGGGAGAAGCAGATAACGGACGGGCAGGAACGCCCAGCCCGGCTGGGAGGCCCACTCGCTGAATTTCTCCACCCGCTCGTGGCCGATCAGGGCGATTAAGGCGTTGAAAGCGGTCATCAACACGAGGATGAAGGGCATCGCTCCGGAGGCCACCGCCCACCACCAATTCCCGCCTTCCTGGAAGATTTTGACGAACACTACAACGATGTTGACAAGAAAGTCCATTATGAAATCCTTTCTTAAAAATTTGTGGCAGTTAAGAGTAATTTACCAAACGAACATCATCGGTGACGGCCAAAACCGCGTTGATATCTTCAATAGGCAACTCCTTTCTCCTCTAAAAAACGGCCCGCAAACACGATATTACAAATATTTCAATCTTAGTAACTACTCACCAGACTCGTAAAAACCACCCATTTTAGGGCCGGGATTAGGAGATTAGGGGATTTTCTTACTTTATTTTATCCCCAAATCCCCTAATCCCGGCGAAATTATAGGGTTTTGAGATTAGGTGGTTGGTAGTTACCAATCTTACCTCGCCCAGTCCGTTTCAAGCCGCCTCAGGCAGTATTCAGACTGCCCTGGAAACGGCGCGACCAACGGATGGGGCGTTGTAACCCTAAACCTTAGGCGGAGCAATTCGCCAAAGCGCTGTCTTCAGCTTTAGCTTTGGCCGCCATTCTCTCCGCATGTTGCTGCATATGCTGCACGGCATTGCGCAGCGCCGCCAGCAGTTTCTTGGATACAGGTAACTGGATGGTATCATCCAGGAGGTCACTCACCGGGCGTCCGGCCAGCCCAGGTACCGGCTTGAGCGTAGCCAGCACCGTCCAGCCCGATAATTGTTCGGCGTGAACAATCTGGTTGTTCTGATCGACCACAAGCACAGCATACTGGCGTCGTCTCCAGGCTGAACCGGCCAGCCCCACCCAGACCACCCCATCACGCCTGAGTTCGGCCAGGCGTCGATAATACCGGCGCATCTGCCAAAAAGATAATACGTACTGAATGGCCCACATGGTAGCCAAAGCAAGAATTATGGTAGTGGCAGAGGAGACCATAATAAAATCCTCACCTTCAGACAGGGGATGCCCTGTCGGCGAAGTTGAATGATACGGTTGTCGAAAAAATTAGCTTGGAAAAAAGAAGAAGTAAATAGAAAGAGCCAGGCAGAAACTAATAACCTTATAAGAGGTGTGGCAGCGGAAAAACTATTACTTTCCATGGCCCCTTCGCTGGTGTTTGCACAATTGTGCAAACATTGCACAATTGTTTACCGTTAAAGTATTAACATTATTGTAACAAGGTGATTTTTTTTTGTCAATACCTTTTGGAGAGAAATTTGGTCTTTTTGAGAAATTTTAAGGTTGGAATAGAAGGGGAAACGATAGAAGAAGACAGTCTAAGGCAGACTCATTTCCATTTGCTGATCATAATGAAATGTAGCCGCCGTTACCCCCAGATCGTCCAGGCGCAGCACCTCTCGGGCGGCTCGCTCGTCGGTGAATAAAACATTTATATAACCGGCTCGCAGCGCCCCTAAAATGGCCGGGGCTTTGCGTACGCTGCCGGCCACGCCAATCACGCAGCCCATCTCGGTGAGCTTTTCCAAACTGACGCCCATGACTCGCCGGTTCAGGCCAATATCCAGCACTTGCCCATCAATGTTGTAGTGAACTCCACAAATGTCGCCTACGGCTCCAGCTTGCCGGATTACTTCCATCTCGGCCTGGCTGACGTAGCCCACGCGCAGCAAACTGTACAGGTCGGAGCTGAGCGAACCAATACCCACCAGAGCAATATGTGCTTGCTCGACATGGTACAGGATCTCCCGAATATCTCGCTCTTGCAATAACGCCTCGCGCACCGCCCAATCTTCTACTAACAGGGGCGCGGGGAAACGACGATAACGCCCGCCGACCGTCTGAGCTAACAACTGGGCCAGGCCCGTACCATCATACTGAGCCGCCTCGGGGCCGTCAAGCAGCAAATATTCGGAACCAACTGAGCCTAGCATCTGCACCACTTCGATACTGGGCCGGTACATAGGCCGCATGGCCATAATGGTGTGATAAACGGCTGTACCCCAGGTAATACCAACGATAGCCCCATCTCCCAAAATGTCGCTGAGATAACGAGCCGCCAGGTTACCCAACCCCTGAATCATCCGGTTATAATCATGCTTTTCACGCAGCAAAACTCGCGCCTCGACCACGCCAAAGCGGCTCTTTAAGGCCTCTCCCAATTCAGCTACAGTTCGCCAGGGGTAGTGAATCATAATCTCAACCACCCCCTCATGCCGGGCCTCGTCCAGCAAGCGCGAAACCGACGAGCGCGATACGCCCAATTGGGCGGCAATCTGATGTTGAGTCATATGGTCGTCGTAGTACATCAAGGCAATTTCGGCCAGGTATTTACGTCTGTCCGCGTCGGCCATAGCACACCTTCTAACAGAATTTATTTACCAGGATAAGGGGTAAACCCATTGCTGTCAAGTTTTTTCGTCGCTAAACTTGCCTTTTTTTGCGCTCGCCAGCGCATCAGAATTGGCCCGAAAAGAGGGATTCCAAACAACCAGGGTACGGTCAAAAGGTGCATGATAGTCCAGTAATTCCAGTAATGACTCAGTGGCCCGGTCTTGCCCCATGCCCAATCATTCAGCCACCAGCGCCACACGACAAAGTAGTTGATAATAGAGAGTTCGGCGGTGAGACTAAAAAGGAAGGTGCGCCAAAAAATGGCCGGGGTGAGGCTTAACGCAGCTAGAGGAATGAGCCACATGGGATACCAGATGCGAAACGTGGCTCCCCACATAAGCTGGCTAAAGTAGGCCAAAAAGCCGGCCGTAATCAGGCTGAGTTTGCGCCGCCACAGTTCCACCAGCAGCCAAATATAAAAGATGATGAACATATAACTGGCGGTGTTGCGGGCTATGGGTTCGCTGGCATTAAAGGGTAAGATTTCGCGCAGCACCATCCGCAGCCCGGAAGCGATGGCAAAGCCGCGCCGGGCGGTTAGCATCGACCCCAAACCAGGCGGCGTTTTAGCATTGAGCGGGGCAAAACCAAGCCAGGTGGTTAGAGAAGCCCAAATTGTTCGGGTTGTCTCGGAAGAATTAATCACAATGGCTAACCGGTTTGTTAGGGCATTCCAGGCATCCTGAAAAAGCGGGGGCAGAGGGCCAAGCATCGAATAAATCACGAAGCTTGTCACCAGCCCAATCATTACCAGGCTCAACCCTTTAAGCAAACGTTGTCGCCAGGCAGGTTCATTTCTGAGTAATACTACGGCAAACAGCGGAAGCATTAGCAGTCCTGTGATTTTAGCCAGGGTGGTTAAAGTCAGGGCTAAAGCAGCGGCCCCCCACCAACCACGTTGCCATAACACGATACCCAAAACCATCAAAGCCATAAAGACCATGTCATTGTGACCGTTGCCGGAACCCTGAATTAAAATTAAGGGACTCCAGGCAAAAAAGGTCAGGGCGAGAAGAGAGGCGGAGGATTGGAGGGTTGGAAGGTTGGAAGGTTGAAGGTGGGAGGTAAAGGTCAGTTTGGGAGTTGTTTCAGGTATGGCAAACCAGCCCAATAGGATGGCGCATATTAAATAAGAAAGCAACACCACCAGCTTGAGGCCGACGCTGCCGGAAACCATATCCGTCGCGTCGAGGCGAAGAGGGGCCTGGACAATGATTTCCCACAACGGCCCGTAACCCGATACCCACTGCCCAAATTCGCCGGCAAAGGCGATGTAGGGATCGTTGGGAAAGTTGTTGGGTGGGGCGAGCATCGGGCTTTCGCCGTACACAGCCCAAACACGCCCGCGCAGGACATAGCGAAATAGATCGTTGGCGGTAATCGGGTAGAGCCAGACCAGGGTAAAACCGAATAGTAAGCCAAAGGCAAGGATGAGGAATTTGATCCGTGACGCCTGAACCGTGATATGTGAGACAATTTGCAGAGCTTGCCAGAAGAGGTAATAAAGCAGGAAGATACCCAGCGTGTAAATCGGCGCAAACCAACGGTAGTCTCGCATAAGGATTTCCAGGTCGGCGGCGGGGCCGCCTTTTTGGGTGTTGGAGATGAGGGGGAAGGCGACGATATAAATAAGGTAGATGATTTCGGTTGCTACGCCGATGAAGACAAGCTTAATCAAGGGTAGCGCTATATTTTGAGTTTGAAGTTGTATCTTGGCAGCAGCTTGGCTCAATTTAATCCTGCTACGTTTGAATTTTTTGCTGAGGGTGAAAATTCTTTCGGCGGTCGGCGGTCATTTACTACGGTGAGTTTATCGTTTTATAAAATGCTGTCAAGTTGACAAACCCTCCTGCCTGTGATAACATCGCCCCACCATGCGTAGTTAGCATTCCGGTACGTGAGCCACCGAACTCCGCCGATTCTTGCGGAGATTTTTTTTGCCCTAATAGGACCGATTTTGGGGAAAAGGATAAGCCTCATGCGAACTGTTGAGTGGGACTATAACCGCAACCTCGTCAAATTAATTGACCAACGTAAGCTGCCCAGTGTGTTTGAATACGCTGAATTTACCGATTATCAGGGGGTAGCAAAGGCTATCCGCGATATGTACGTGCGCGGCGCTCCGGCCATCGGTGTAACGGCTGCTTTTGGCATGGCTTTGGCCGCCTACCAGAGCGCGGCTGCTACCCGCGAGGTTTTGCTGCGGGATTTGGAAGCGGCGGCAGAAATTCTCCGAGCCACCCGCCCAACGGCGGTTAATCTTTTTTGGGGTATCCAGCGTATGTTACGGGTGGCTACGGCTGAAAAAGTTGAACATGCGGATGATATCCGCCAAAACGTTCTAAAGGAAGCGCAGCACCTGGCTGATGAGGATGTCGAAATTAATCTGCGGATAGCTAAAAATGGAGCCGCCCTGGTCAAAGAAGGAGACAGGATTTTGCACCATTGTAACACCGGCTCACTAGCTACTGTTGACTGGGGCACCGCGCTCGGTATAGTTCGCCTGGCCAACGAACAGGGCAAAAATATCCATGTTTTTCTGGATGAAACCCGACCTCAATTGCAGGGTGCACGCCTATCGGCCTGGGAGTGTGAGCAATACGGCATTCCCTATACCCTCATTGCCGATAACGCCGCCGGACATTTTATGCGCACCGGCCAGGTTGATATCTGCTTTGTCGGTTCAGATCGGACCGCGGCCAACGGCGATGTAGCCAACAAAATTGGTACGTACAAACTGGGGGTCGTGGCCAAAGAAAATGGGATTCCCTTTTTTTCGGTGCTGCCGACTTCAACGGTTGATCTATCCCTGCCCACCGGCGATCACATTCCCATTGAAGAGCGCCCCGCTGCTGAAATTACCGAGCTGACCTTTTTCGGTCGTCCTGCTGCCCCGGCGGGCGCTAGAGTAGCTAACCCGGCGTTTGATGTTACCCCCCACAAGTACATTACCGGCATTGTCACCGAACACAGTGTCGTTTATCCACCCTTTGGTATCAATCTGCGCCGGGCGGTGGAAGAAGAGCAGACGAAAATAAAACATGAAACATGATTTATGTCTTACGTGGAAGAAATTATGGAACACGCAAGACGTAAGATGCAATATGTGATTAGTCTTTAATAGGAGATACACCCTTGACCGTCGCTGTTACCGGCTCCATGGCCTTCGATTATATCATGTCGTTCCCCGGCAAATTTGCCGATCATATTTTGCCGGAGCAAATTCAGATCCTATCGGTCAGTTTTCTAGTCGACTCAATGCGCCGGGAGCGAGGGGGCACCGCCGGTAACATTGCTTACAACCTGGCTTTGTTGGGCCAGCCGGTGTTGTTGATGGCTACAGTTGGACAGGATGCGCCAGAGTATATTGCCGCTCTGCGCGAGCGCGGCGTCGATATCAGTGGTGTATTGCAATTGCCCACCGATTTCACTGCCTCCTTTTTTGTTAGCACCGACCAGTCGAACAATCAAATTGCCAGCTTTTATACCGGTGCGATGGCCAAGGCTGGCCAGATCAGCTTTGCCGATCAGGATTACCAATCTATTGACATAGCTGTCATCTCGCCGAATGATCCGGGGGCGATGGTTAAATATGTTCAAGAATGTCAGGAGTTGGGTATTCCTTACATTTACGACCCCAGCCAGCAGATTCCCCGGCTCAACCCCGCCGATTTAATTAAAGGTATTACCGGGGCTAAGATTCTGATCGTCAACGATTATGAGTTTGAGATGATCAAGAAACAAATGGGCTTGAGTGAAGATGAAATCCAAAAGAGGGTTGAGACGGTTATCATCACTCGAGGCGAAAAGGGATCAGTGATTCGGACAGTTGAGCGGGGTGAGTTTTGTGAGATTTTTATTCCTCCGGCGCCGCCGAGTCGCATTGCCGAACCCACCGGCGTGGGCGACGCTTACCGGGCCGGTTTCATAACCGGCTTGATGCGTCGGTATCCCTGGGATGTGTGTGGACGCTTAGGCTCCATCGCGGCCACTTACGTGCTAGAGCAGCATGGAACACAGCGTCATAATTATACCCGCAGGCAGTTTGCCAAACGCTACCACGAAGTGTTTGGCGATACGGCTGAATTAGAAGATTTTGTTAATTATAAAAAGTAAG
>CAZUNT010000160.1:0-17070 GCA_964622215.1 uncultured Caldilineaceae bacterium | reverse complement strand
TAGCTCCAATGCACTGCGTTGGAGCCAAAAACCGGACGCTCAACGTCCAAAGTTTGGGCCAACGCGGAGCATTGGCCCAAGTTAAAAATTTGGGCTAGCCCCTCAGTCCGGCGCTATTTTACATCGCCGCTGAGGAGCGGCAAAATAGTATCTTTGACGGCGGTCTCATCCAGGCCATAGAGTTGCTGGTAGAACCCACCAATCTCCTGGGTCATGTCCAGGTCGGCGAAACGATCGGGGTGGATGGTTTTAGCCAGCCAGGTCAGGCCCAAAATCCAGCGGGTATCGGGCTGGTCCCAACTGTAATAATCCTTGGGGAAAGCATAGAGTTGGCCGGCCTGAACCGCTTTTAACCCCTGCCACTGCGGGTCGGCTTTCAACTGGGCTACGGTCGCCTCGACGTCGGAGGTGTAGTTGATGATGAAGACCTGGTCAGGATTCCAGG
This sequence comes from uncultured Caldilineaceae bacterium, assembly GCA_964622215.1. Classification (GTDB taxonomy): domain Bacteria; phylum Chloroflexota; class Anaerolineae; order 4572-78; family J111; genus DSQQ01. The sequence continues at coordinate 16,625 of CAZUNT010000160.1, read as the reverse complement.
CGGCAATTTGCTCAAAGTTGACCACCGTCCAGCCGCCGCCCTGGGAGGCTTCGGTCCAGACCGGCTGGCCGCCGGCCAGAGTAACCATGGTAGTCTGAATCCAACCGGTCGGGGGCACATTAAAAGCCACCTCGCCGCCCTTGTCGCTGTACTGGAGCACCAGCACGGCCGGTTTCTGGTCTTCGGGCAGTCCTTGCAGCGCCTGGCTTACCCGGTCAAGGCGGGATTGGTAAAAGGTGGTGATGGTCTGCGCCTGGGCGGTGTTGCTAAAGAGTTGGCCCAGGGTCACAATATCCTTAAAATACTGCTCCGGCGTTTCCAGGTCCACATAGACGATCGGCAGCCCCAGTTGTTCCAGGGGTTGGCCCAGTTTCTCCGCGACGATACTCTTCAACACGACGGCATCGGGTTTGGTTGCAGCAATCTGCTCCGGACCGACGTCGCCTTCGAAGAAGGTCTTCTGATTATAGCCGGGATCGACCAGGCCCAGGAAATCATTCGTGCTCTGGCCGCCGCGCGGCATGGTGGTCACCCGCGCTTTGGCTTCGGGGAACATGTAGAGCGCGTCGGCCACCATAAAGATACCTTTGCCGGCGACGGCAATCCGTTGGGGCGGCTGGGCAAACTGGATCAACCGGCCCATGGCATCGGTTACGGTTGTTTGTGCGGTTGGCGCAGCGGCGGCCGGGCTGACCGGGATAAAGCCATACCGGGTTAAAACTTCTTGCCCGGCTGGCCCCAGGACGTAATCCACAAAAGCCTGGGCTTGTTTGGGGGCCGCACTATCATTGACCACGGCAATGGGGTAAGTGGCCACCGTGTTCAAATTGTCGGGGATGTCCAGGCGGCCCACCCTGTCGGCGCTCTCGCCGCTAATATCACTGGTATAGACAATCCCGGCATCGCCTTCACCCAGCGAAATTTTGGTCAAGACCGCCTTGACGTTGTCCTCGTAGGAAACAACATTCTTTAAGACCTCGTCCATATACGTCGGGCTAAAGGCGGTGTCGGTGATGGCTTTGGTCAGAAAATCCAACGCATATTGACCTACCGGTACTTCTTTGGCTGCCAGGATGAGCTTCAACCCCGGTTTGGCCAGGTCTTGCAACTGGGCCAACCCGGCGGGATTATCTTTGGGGTAAATAACCACCAGGCGGTTGCGTGCAAACGTTTTTTGAGTCCCGCTGACCACTCGCCCGGCTTCAATGGTCACATCCATCTGTTTCTTGTTGGCGCTGGCAAACACATCGGCCGGAGCGCCCTGGCCGAGCTGTTGGGCCAACTGCTGCGACCCGGCAAAGTTGAAAGTAAAGGTTACCTCCGGGTGTTCAGCCGTGAAGTTCTGGCCGATTTCGTTGAAAGCCTCGGTCAGCGAAGCCGCGGCGAAGACGGTCAAATTGGCCGGCTCCAGGGCAGTGGGAGCCGCCGCGGCCAGTAAAGCCTGGGCCTGTTCCGCGCTCGGAATACAGACCTTCCAGCCCACCTCAATTTCGTCCGGGTTAGTAATCGCCGCGAACGAGGCATCGCCGGCATGCGCCTCATTTGTTGCAGCCGCAATAGCCGGATAGGCCAGGGTATCGCCCAGGAACTTATCGGCGATTTTACTCAGCCAGTCGTCGGCCTGGACCGTGTAGGTTTCGGTGCAGGCGCTTGTTTGGACCGTGGGGGCAGCCCAGGCGGTCAGGGGGATCAGCAGGGCCAAAACCGCGCTGACCAACAATCCGTAGAGTATTTGTTTGGGGTGTTTCATTGACGGTTACTTCTCCTCTTGTTAGGGTAATTATGTTTAGGCGGGCGGCGAAGGTGTTCCGTTAACTGTTTCGCTCAGCCCGGACCTTGACCAACTCAGCGGCAATACTCACGGCAATTTCTGCCGGTAATCTGGCCCTAATGGACAGGCCGATGGGGGAATGGACCCGTTCCAGCTCGTCAAAAGTGAACCCTTCGCGGATGAGCGTTTGATACAAGACGTTGCGCTCTCGCCGGCTGCGAACCATGCCGATGTAACCGGCCTGGCTCCGCAGGGCTTGGGTTAAGACCGTTTTGTCGTAGTTATGCTCCGGGGTGGCAATGACCAGATAGCTCCGGTTATCAATTTCCAGCCCGGCGAGAGCCTGCTCAAAAGACTCCAGCAGGATGATCCGGTGGGCCAGCGGGAATTTGTCTTGGTTGGCCAGGTCTGGCTGCTCATCTAACACTACGGTATAAAAACCGAGCGCGGCCGCTATCGGGGCCAACTGCTGCGGCACCTCGCCGGCCCCAAAAATATAAATCGTGCCGGAATAACCCTGGGAGTCTGCCAGGGAGTTGTGATTTTGAAGAATGGTCATGGTTGAGAGATTCCTTTTTTTCAGACATTGAATATGGGAACTTGACCGCCTGGGGTTAAGGGCTGAATTGATAGGGGACCAAGCTCGATGACTCCGGCCCGGGGCCAGCGGGCCAGAGCCAGGGGCAGTAATTCAGGCCGGACAACGACGATCGCCCGGTTATACGCCCCGGAGTCGACGGCGGCCAAACCGGCCGTCCAGCCCCGGCTTTGCTCCCACTCCAGCGGCCCCAATTCGTCGACGATGAGCAAGTCGCAGGGGGTGGCGGCTTGCAGTACGGCATTGCTCCAGGCCATCACCGCCTCGTCAAAAATCCAACCGGGGGTAGACAGCCCGGCCGGAGAGGCGCCGTTATTGGCTTGGGCCAGCCGGCGAGAACGATCAGTCCGAATATCCAACGCCTCGATCCCCACTTTTTGCTGGCCCTCAAAAATGGCCGGTGAAACCAGGCCGGCCACATCCAGGCCGGCTGTCTTGGCTTGCTTAAGCAAAGACAGACATGCAGTGGTCTTGCCACAACCCCGTGGCCCGGTCAAAAGGGTCAGCACACCAAAATAGTTACCCAAAACACTTGTATTATAAGTGTTCATTAATTGAACACTCGGTCAAAAAATTTTCCATCCATCATCGACATTGAGATTACCAGCTTATCTTTTAACTATTCATTAAATAAATATGCCGTATTATATGAAGAAATAAGACTGCCGTCAAACTTCAGGCAGGGTGACAGTAAGCAAGGAAAAGACGCTCGCCTTGCCTTCCCTATTACGGTCGATACATCACCAGTGGCGACACCCGGCCATTGCTATTCATGGTTTGGAAAAAGGTGGTGGTTTGAAAGGTTTTGTCGAGAGCTTGGCCCAGGTCGGCCAGTAAGTCGTCGGCAGACTCGATGCCGACTGCCAGCCGGATCAAACTGTCGCTGATGCCAATTTTGGCCCGTTCTTCGCTGGAAAGTTCGTAGTAGCTGATAATTGCTACCTGCTCTACCAACGACTCAACTCCGCCCAGACTGGGACCGATATAGGGAATTTTTAACTGGTCGATGAAGCGCCCCGCGCCCTCTAAATCGGTTTCCAGTTCAAAGCTAACCACCCCGCCGAAGCCCGACATTTGCTCAATAGCCACTTCGTAGTCAGGGTGGCTGGCCAGGCCGGGGTAATAGATGCGCCGCACGGCCGGGTGCTTGGCCAGAAAATGAGCAATTTTATCGGCGGTTTCGTTTTGCCGTTTCACCCGTAGTTCCAGCGTTTTTAGGCCGCGCAACAGCAGGTAAGCAGTCTGAGGGTCGCTCACTGCACCCAGGATGCCCCTCATTTCTTTGACGGCGCCAAGCATGTATTTAGAGCCGATGACCACTCCGGCCAGCAAATCATTGTGGCCGCCCAGGTACTTGGTGGCCGAGTGGACGACAAAATCTACCCCAAATTCCAGCGGGCGTTGATTAAGGGGTGTGGCAAAAGTGCTATCGACAATGGTCTTGAGATTATGCTTTTTGGCCAGGGTGACCAATTTTTCCAAATCCAGCACGCGCAAGTACGGATTAGTGGGCGACTCGGATAGGATAACTTTGGTGTTGGGCCGGATAGCCGCTTCCATGGCTTCGTAGTCGCCCATCGGCACTTGGGTGGCTTCGATGCCATAACGGGTTAAAAACTTGGTCACAAATTGGCGGGTGCGGCGGTAGCAATCGTCGGTCAAGATGACGTGGTCGCCGGCCGAGAGTAAACTAAGCAGGGTGGTGGTCACGGCCGCCATCCCGCTGGCAAAGAGGCAGGCCGCCTCGCCGCGGTCAAGTTCGGCCAATTTGGCTTCGGCGGTGGCAATGGTAGGGTTGCCATAGCGGCCATACTCGTCGCGTCCGGTTTCTTCGCCCCATAACTGGGCTTCCATGTAGTTGACCAAAGCCCGGGTGTTTTCAAAGGTATAAACGCTGGTCTGGACAATGGGCATCGTCAGCGTATGGTACGGCTTGAGCCGTTTTTCTCCGGCGTGAACAACTTGAGTGCTTAGATTGGTGTTAGTCATCAAACGATTCCTCCTTGATCAATAATTGTGAGTATTTGTTATCAATTTGTAACCACCGACTGCTGCCGGCCAAACCGAACCCATAGTAGCGGTTGGCTGTTCGCGGTCAACTAAAAAGGGCCTCTCATCTAATAATTGACGAGAGGCCCTTTTGGCTAGAGGCTATGTCATAAAAAAAGCCCCTTCCAAAAGAAGAGGCTAAACATGCCATGCGGCTCGCTCTCATCTTCCAGAAATTACTTCTGCCGGAATTGGCACCTTTGACGTGTTGACCAACTTAGATCAACCCATCGGGTTGCCGGAGCTTCACAGGGCCGGTCCCTCCGCTCCTCTGGATGAGCACAATGTGCTATTTTTGGTTTGGTAAATTAGACGACTACGCCGAGCCGTCTTTCTAAGAGTTGGGTGAGATAATACTACAAAGCCTTAAGTAGTCAAATCCTTGTGATAAAAATTCTGCGACAAATGACCGAGTTTATTTCGGTCATTTGTCGCAGTTCTTTAACCCTATTTGACACAAATCTATCAGGCTTCTACAATCCCTTAAGGAACTACACGATGCAAGTTTTATTTTTGAATCGAGACACAAATAAAGTGCGCCCTATTGCCCCTGGTGATATCCGCAGTATCCTGCGATTGGTTGATATGGCCTGGCGCATTCACATTCGCGTGCCGCCGGTTGAATTGGGAGCCAAGATCAAGACCCGGCTGGGTTTTTTGGTGGAAGATAATGCCGGCCTGCGGGGTTTTATGCTTGTGGAACCTCAGCCGCCCTACACGGCTTTGATTATAGCCGCCGGATTGCGCGATACCTGGAGCGTCAAACCTTACCTCGATCTGTTACTGCCGGAAATTGAACGTGCTGCCCGTGTCGAGCATTTGCCTGCCCTGGCGCATATTGGTAACGTGGCCTGGCTGGTTGATGAACTTTTGCAACGCGGCTTTACGGTACGCGAGTGGATCTTGGCCTTTGAGCGTCACGGCAGTGATCCCCCTCCTCCGCCGGCCCCCACTCCCGCCTGGGTTCGCTCGGCTCATTACAGCGATCTGCCAACTATCCTGAACCTCGACAACCTGGCCTTTAACCACATTTGGCGCAAGTCTGCCGGAAATATTAGCGAAGCATTGGCCAATGCCGACTCTTTTGCTCTGGCCGAGATTGATGGGGAGATTGTCGGTTACACCTGGTATGAACGCTACAACCGCCACGCTCACCTGACTCGTCTGGCTGTGCATCCCGCCTACCAGGGGCGTAGCATCGGCGCACAACTCCTCCATCATGCCATCACCGACGCCCTTAGTAGCGGCGTCAATCTGATTACCCTGAATACGCAAGAAAGTAATAATCGCTCCCAAGCCCTCTATGAACGTTTTGGCTTTGTCCACACTCAGCAGCGTATGCCGGTGTTGTGGAAGGATTTGGGGTAGCGCTTCACATCCCGTCGGGGATAGAACACTTTACCCGATGGCTGCTGGCCTCAGTTCAATTCTGCCTACTTCGGCGGAGTTTTGAGCCGGATCATACCAGATAATCAGGGGTGTGTACGAGCCTGCTGATAAATCGGCGGGCAAAGCCAGGTCATAAACATCCGAGACGACCTCCCCAGGGCGCCAGGCGGTGGTAGGATAGGCGAAATGTACCGGCACGGCGTCGGCGGCAACTACCACTTCACTCACCGGGTTAAGCAAGCGGGTCGATACTTTCAAATTCCGCGTTATAGGTGCGGTGACTTGCCAGAAAAGAGTCAAACGCAGGGGGGCCAGGCCCTTGCCGGTATGGGGGGGGCGAGAAAGGTCGTAACCGAGCAGGGTAATTGCGGGGATAACCGGTTGGTTGACTGCAAACATAAATTGAGGCGGCCTGGTCACCGGCTCAGGGTCAATTCGGGTCAACGGCCCAACGGCATTGAGCGACCAGCGTGTTTTTGTGCCGGGTAGCATCGCTGCTTCACGAGTCAAGTAGACCGTTTTCCCCTCGGCCAACAGTTTCTCTACCGCTGCTAAACGATCTGCCTCTAAATCGGCGGCCACCGTTTCAACCTCGGGCCGTCGATTTTCGGTTTGTTGGAAGTAGCGCAGCAGGGTTATCTCTCCCAAAATACCCACCATAGCTGCTCTTTTGGGCAAAGGTTGTTGCAACATATCCAGGCCGTAATCATGCACTTGCCAGGTATTCCGTGCCTGGAGGGTAGGTAAGCCGGTTTGGAAGATGTGAAAGATGATAAAGGCGAAGATAGCCAGAAGAAGGATAGTGGCAATAGGTTTTAACCGTTGAACATTCATAAAGCGGGTTGAAGGTTGGCCGGCGGTCGGCGGTCGGCGGCCTGTCCTGAGCCTGTCGAATGGGTCGGCGGTCACTTTTAGCACAAACCCCACGCCAACCCCACTCCACGCAGCCCAGATTAAAAAGGGGGGGATAAAAAAGACGTCAATATCACCGACCTTGTAAAAAAGGTTGAAGGTAACGTAAGTCAGGAAGGCTGTGCCGGTCAGGAAAAGCAGGCGGCGTTGCCCACGCCAGAGTAAATAAAACAATCCGATAAATCCTGGTATCACTGTGTAAAACTGGCTTTGAAATAAGTTCCAGTAGAAGCTAAAATCACGTTCCTGGTCAAAGGGGTTGCCAAAAATAAAAACACCATAACCGCCAGCGCTGACCTGCCGCCAGAAGCCGGCCCAGGTGTTCTCATACGTGCCGTCTAACGAGCCAATGTGGCCTCGGAGGGGCAGGTAAAGGTACAACAGTAGCGGAGCCAGGCCAAGCAGGATGCTTAATAGGAGAGTTCGATAGAACCCCGGCTGCTGGAAGCAGCCGGGGTTTTGGTTCAGGTACAAGTAAAGCCCCAGGGCAGGCGCTACCCACACCAGGGTACGATGGTGGGTTAACCCCAGGCCAAACAGGCAGGCCAGCCATAAAACACCTCTCCAAACCCCCCCTTCCAAAGAAGGAAGAGTAGCCGCGACTAATAGGATTATAATGACAAAAAAAGCATTGAGCGTGTATACCTCGGCGAGGGTGGCCTGCTGCCAAAAAACCGGACCTACTGCAAAAAGCAAAGCTCCGCTGATACCGCCAAGATGAACCGACCACCCCGGGGTCCAGGCTTCAGCCTGGGCTTCTTTTGCCGGCGTTGCTATTTGCACTATCAGCAGATAAAGCAAAGCTGCCGTTGCTGCGCCAAAAAAGGCGCTCATCAGATTAACCCGGTAAGCCACATCGCCGACGGGCAAAAAGGTAAACAGTTTACCCAGCAGGGTATAAAGTGGATAGCCGGTTGGGTGAGCAATGCCCAACTGGTATGTGACCAGTTGAAATTCCAGGCTGTCGTCAAACAGGGTGACAACCGAAGGGGCCAGAGTGGCGAGATAGAGCATCAGGCCGGTTACAAAGAGTACTCCGGCAATAATCAGGCGGGGGAGAGTTAAGTTCTGATATTCTACTGCACTCATGCCGTCAGCTTTTGGGTTCAATCGTAATTTCGACTCGACCGGTCATACCGGGACGAACTTCCAAATCGCCGCTGTTGAAGTCCAGATAAACGGTGAAGATGGCTGTGTCGCCATCTTTCTGAGTCGACTCTAGTTCAACGCGGTAGATGACGGCAGGGATGGGGATGTTAGGGTAGGTTTTAAGAAAAACGGTAGCCTCATCGCCGGGATGAATATCGGCCAGATTGCGCTCGCTGAAGTTGCTGGTAGCGAAACGTAACGGTTCGACCTGGGCAATGGTGACGGAGGCATTGTTGGTTGACACCCCCGGTGCGGCATTAACTGCCGTGACCACGCCATCCCAGGGGGCCACCAACAGGGCTTTGACCAGATTGGCCTGTGCTTCTGCTACTTGTAATTGTGATTCGCGCAGTTTGGCCTCGTTCACGGCCTGCGCTTCCGGGCGTAGACCTGTTCGCAGCTTGTCCAACCGGTTTTGGGCCTGTACGACTGTGGCCCGGGCAGCCACCAATTGCGCTTCGGTGGCCGGTTTGGTGGCTTCATCATAAACCGCCTTGGCTCGTTCATAGTTGAGCGTCGCTCGTTGCAGGTCTGCCGCCTGGGGACTCATGCCGACGCTTTGGGAGTAAGCTACCTTATCGTAAGATTCCTGGGCCTGGCGCAATTCAACTTCGCGCAGGCGTAAATCGGCGGCGGCCTGGGTGATAGCTTCTTGGGAAGGCAGGTCCTTGAGACGGGTCAGTTCGGCCTGGGCTGAAGCAAAACTGGCCTCAGCTTCGGCAATGTCGCCGGCCAGGGCCGGGGCGGCCTCGTTGGCAATCTGCGCCTGGAGCAGAGCCAGGCTGGCCTCCGCTTTTTTTAGCGCATTTTGCAGGTCAGTATCATCAATCTTGGCCAGAGGGTTGCCTTTTTTAACCGCCTGTCCTGGCGAGACGTAAATCTCGGCAATAGTGCCGCTGAGGCCGGATGATTGGAAGTTGAAAGTTTGGGGGGGAATAGGCAAAACAATCTGCCCATCGGCTGAAATAGTGGCTTGAAAGATAGTAATCGGAGTGGGTAATGGGGTAGGAGTTCCCTCGGGGGAAACTGTGGCCTGGCCCAAACTAAAACCACCGCTGTCGTCGTTACATGCCGATACGGCGACGAGGAAGCTTAATAATAACACCAGGATAGTCAATGGAATTTTCATCGGTCGCTTTGTAGATAGTTTACTCAAGCTGAAACAATTGCCTAATTGATGTGAACCCAGATGGCACAGTCAATGAAGTAGCCCCGCTCATTAGACCGTTCACAATTTACAATTCACAACTCACAATTATCATAGCCTTACCCTCCTCATTTTGGCAAAAGTGAAGCTACCTCTTTGTATAAAATAGTGACCGGTGTGCGGGCTTTAGTCCGTGTTTGGAGAGTAACTTGCAAAGTGTAAAGTTTGCACTCCACAGACAACTCTCTTGACAGCTTTGATAAGCACATTTCAATCTTTCTATAAAAGTATGAAAGATATATTGACAAATACAAAATTATATGATAATATACATATATACTTACACGTAAGTCAAAAATAACTTTACTGGTGTCAAGGAGATATAAAATGGCTGAAGAAAACAAGGAAAACGGCACAGGTGAGCCGGTAGTTGAAGAAACGGTAACCGAGCAGCAAACAGAATCTACCGAGAAAAAATTCGCCGCCGGCAAGCAGGTGGCCCGGGAAACGATTAATGAGGCTTTTAAGCAGGTGGAGAATTTCACCGAAAATTTAGGCAAAGCCCTGGGCAGCGCCTTACAAGATCGAGCCAACGTGGTGATGGTCCGGGTCAATAACGATAGCTTGGATTACCTGGACATGCTGGTAGAAGCTGACATCACCAAGAGCCGCTCCGAAAGCGCCGCTTTCCTCATCAACGAGGGCATCAAGGCTAACGAGCTGCTTTTTAATAAAATTCGGGAAATTACCGACCAAATCGCTTACTTAAAGGCACAACTGCGTGAAACGGTTAAGGGTGAATAAAAAATAGCTAAGAAGTTGTGCAAAAAGAAGAGGGGGCCAAACCGGCCCCCTCTTTTTATTTACGGTGGATTGACCAAATCGTACCGAAATTCCACCAGCATAAACTGGCCCGGCCCCAGGTTGACCTTAAATTTGGCCAGGTCAACCAATTCGATGATGTACTCGCCGGTGGCTAACCCTCCAAATTCGGTAGCGTATTCGCCTAATTCCGGTTTGGTTCCGGTAAGTTGGGGCTGGCTTTGCCAGGGGCCGCTGTGAATAATCACGGGATGGTCCTTCAAACCCGCCGCCCGTACGGCAATCGTGCCGACCACCCCATCCTGAGTTGAGACAATCCGCCCCTGCCAGGCGAAGGCGGGCGTCGGCGTGGAAGTAGCGGTGGGCGAGGGAACAGGTGTGATGGTAAAAGTGGGCCGGATGACTGCTACTGGCACAGGTGTGGCTGTCGCTGTTGCCGTAGCGGGGCGACGAGGTTGCGCTCCTTGTCCAATAATGGGCGGCGATTGGGCCAGGGCTAACGTGGCATAAGTCGCGTTGGGTGAAAATTCGACCTCAGCCGCACCCTCACCATCGACAAAAAGCCGCAGCCCCGCGCCGGTATGGAGAGCCTCAATCAGGTAGACGCCAGGCGCGAGCTGGCCAAACTCGCAGGCCAACCCCCCCACGATAGGATTGGACCTGACCTCACAAAACTGTTCCGTACCACGTGCTGAACGTAGTGCCACCACCTGACCGTTTCGTCCGACCAGCCGCACCGTAATCGTCGAGTCAATTTTAGAAGTGGCTTGAGGACTATTACTATTCCTGGTCAAGCGGACTTGCCAACCGGTTACACCGGGGGGCAAAACTTCCAGATCAAAAACAGCCATTATGGCTTCATTTTCATAAACTGTGACGGGCAAGCTTAGGCCAAAACCTTCTGGGGCGATCATATACTGGCCGGGTTTGATGCCGGCATAAGCGCAGGTATCACGCTCCGCCAAGGCGCCCTGGCCGGTAATACAACGTCGCTCCATACCAAAAGTGCTGCCCGTGCCTCTCAATTGAACCGGTAGTCCCTCAATACCGGAGACTTTGACAGTCATGGTGGTCAGTTCCGTCCCGGTTATAATTCGATCTGTAATAGCTCCTAACCAACGTGTTACTGGAGTGGGGCTAGGTAGCGGAGTGGTGGTAGAGGTGGGAGTGGGGGTGACGGTTGGGGTCGCTGTGTCGGTCGGAATGGGGGTGAGGGTGGAGGTGGGCAATGCCGTCGGCGGGGCGGGCGGAGGCGTAATGGTTGGGGGCGGCGGTATGGGCGTAAATGTGGCGGTAGGCGGCAGCTCGATAGGCCGGAATTCGACTCGCGTTTCGGTATTGGTTTTGAGTTCTACCTCAAAGCGTACGTTCAGCCCCAACGGCTCGATGATATACTTGGCCGGGGTCAAGGCCGTAAATTCAACCACGTCAGGACCTAACTCATCGGGCTTCTGGCCGGTGTTGGCTGTGTTAATTACCTGGGCCAGGGTAGACAGGCGCACCGGCTGATCGCTGCGTCCCACTACCTGGACCAACAAACGCGAAAAAGAAGCGCCAATGCCCCATTTTTCCGCCGCCATCCGTCCTTCCCAGATCTGGCCGCCGAGAGGCGTGGGCGTAGACGTAGGCAGTACAGCCTGGGTTGCCTCTGGGGCTGGGACTTGCAAAAATTCAATCACGGCAAAATTGTAACCATCGGCCATAAGTTGCATACTGGCCCCAACCGCCGGAACGCTAACCGTCCACATCCCGGCGGTGACGGGAGCAAATTCGGCGGCATAGGGGCCATGCTCCGGTTTGCTGCCGGAGTCGGCAGCGATCAACTCATCGTCGCTGTGCAGCTCGATGCGAGTATTGCTCACCCCGGTCACATAAACGCGGAAAATAGAGCCTCCACCTTTGGTGTAACCCAGGGTGTTGCTGACCAGTCGCCCTACCCATACTTTAGATGCAGGCGTAGGGGTTAAGGTGGAGACAGGTGTGACCGTCGGCAAAGGTTGCGGCGTTGAGGTAGGAGTGGGTAATACATCTCGGGTTGATTGGGCGGCATAAGCCGGCAGAGGAGAAGGGGCAGCAATGAAGCAAGGCAAGCTTAGGGCCAAAACCACGGTGATGAGGTAGAACCAACGGCTAAGGATCGTTTTGTCTCGTTTGTTCTTTGTCGTAAAATGAAGTGAATAACGACTCAATGATCTTATCCTGATGAAAACTGCCACAATTATACGCCACTAAAGCCGATTCCTTCAAACCAACCCGGTGGACCGAAGAGCAATTAGGGGCGCTTGCTAACACGTTTTTTTCAGGTTACAATGAGGCCAACCTAATTGTATGGAGGAGTGATTATGCAGATTTTGGGTATTGACATCGGTGGTTCCGGGATCAAAGGCGCGCCGGTAGATGTTGAAAAAGGCGTATTGGTGGTAGAGCGCCACCGTTTGCCTACCCCGCAGCCCTCTGTACCCGAGGCAGTGGTCGACGTAGTTGTTGAAATAGCCAAAAATTTTGGTTGGGCAGGCCCCATTGGGTGTACTTTTCCGGCAGTGGTCAAAAAGGGAGTTACTTACACGGCCGCCAATGTAGATAAGTCCTGGATCAACTTTAACGGTCAGAAATTGCTGGAGAAGAAGACCGGCTGCCCGGTAGTCTTACTTAATGATGCGGATGCGGCAGGTCTGGCCGAAATGAAATTTGGGGCGGGCAAGGATCGCCAGGGAGTCGTGATTGTGTTGACCTTTGGCACCGGGATTGGCAGTGCTATTTTTGTTGATGGTAACCTGGTGCCTAATACCGAGTTTGGTCACATGGAAATCCGCGGCAAAGACGCCGAACACCGGGCGGCAGATCGCATTCGGACCGAAAAAGATTTAAACTGGGAACAATGGGCCGAGCGGGTGAATGAATTTTTAGAGCGAATGGAACTGCTCTTTTCGCCTGATTTGTTTATTCTTGGGGGAGGGGTGAGCAAAAAGCATCAGAAGTTCTTACCTCTGTTGCGTACTCGTGCTGAGATTGTTCCGGCTCAAATGCTCAATGAGGCCGGCATAATTGGGGCTGCTGTGGCGGCAAAACCTCTGGCGTAATATTCAAAAACAGAAAAAACACGGTAGGGGGTTACATTTGGTGGAGAAATAAGAAATGAGAAATAAGAATGCTGACCCTCGTCTCATTTCTTATTTCTCATTTCTAACTGAATCGGACTCGTCGGCTTGAGATGAAGTTCCGCTAGCTTACGGGGGATTTTTCCAACAAACCATTGACCGTATCAATCAGATCTTTGACTTCAAATGGTTTTTCGATAAACCGGTCATTGTTGATAACGTGAAGACCATTGGCCGCATCCTGCTCTTTGCTTCTGGCTGAAACAATGATGATCGGCACTTTAGCCAATTCTCTATCATTCTTCATCTGCCGGTAAAGATCCCAACCATCAATATCGGGCAGCATCAAATCGAGCAAAAGCACGTCAGGCTTAAGGCTTTTGAGGAATTCTAGTCCTAACTCCCCTCGCCTCACTCCAATCACTCGATGACCTTTGCGTTCAAAGATCAGTTGAATCAGGCTACTCATCTCCGGATCGTCTTCTATAGATAGAATGCGAGCGTGGGTATTCACGTGTTCTTTTCCTCTTTTACTAATTAATTCTAACTTCTTTATCTGGGATTATAGCATAAAGGTGATTCCTTGCCTTTAGGACATTTGGCCTGTTCATCTTAAGAGGCGAGATATTTTATTTAATTGGACTCATCGTTTATGGTATAATTGGCCCTGTTTTTTTACCAAATTGGTATGGTATAATCAGGCCAATTTTGGGACAATTGGACTCCTGGTAAGTGGATGAAAAATGCCTATTCAACTAACTCACCAAACGAATCAGCCCCTCTACTTGCAAGTGGCCGAGCAATTACGGCGACAGATTGAAAGCGGCGAATTGACTCCCAATACCCGTCTACCGGCCAGTCGTATCCTGGCTAAAAAGTTGGGTGTTAATCGTATTACCATTGTAAATGCCTATGCCGAGCTGGAGGCCGAAGGGTTGGTGACTAGCCGGGTGGGTAGCGGTACGTTTGTGGCGGGGAATCAAAATACCTCGTCGTCCTTATTTGAAGCTAATCCACCGCCGTTGTGGCGCAACCCCGCGCCACGCCAGCCTGGGAATGCCAACCAGATGGTGGCGGAGATGATGCGCCTGGCTCGCCAACCGGGCGTGATCTCTTTTGCCGGCGGCGGCCCGGCCAGCGAACTGCTGCCCCTTCCCGAATTTAGACGCGCTCTTAATGAAGCGCTCCGGCGAGATGGCGAGGCAGCGTTACAATATGGCGAAGCTGCCGGACACCTGCCCTTACGCGAAACAATAGCTCATTATTTGGAGCGGCAAGCTATTCACGTGACCGGCCAGGAGATACTGATTACTTCCGGTTGCCAGCAGGCCCTGGCCTTAACTCTGAGTCTGTTAACTCGCGGCGATGATAGTGTGGTGGTGATGGAAGATCCAGGGTTTCTCGGTTTTTTAGATATTCTGGCCGCTCACCGGGTGACACCGGTAGGGGTACCGGTAGATGCCGAGGGCATGCAAACTAATCGCTTAGAGCAGATTATCTTACGTTACCGGCCGCGGCTGATCTATACCAATCCAACATTTCACAATCCCACCGGCACCACCCTCTCCCTGCCCCGACGGCAAACTTTGCTAGAGGTGGCCACTCGCTATGGAGTGCCTATCTTGGAGGATAGTAGTTACGACGAGTTACGTTACCAGGGCCAACCCCTGCCCAGCCTCAAAAGCCTGGATAAAGCTGATATGGTTTTTTATGCGGGCGGCTTTAGCAAAATACTCATCCCCGGCATTCGTATTGGCTACCTGGCCGCGCCCTCAGCCTGGCGTGAGCGGGTTGTGGCTGCCAAGCAGACCACCGATATTCTAACCTCGCCCCTAAACCAGTATGCTTTGGATATTTATCTGCAAAGCGGTCACTTTGCCGAGCATATCGGCCAGGTCCGGCGCACCTACCAGGAGCGGCGTGATGCGATGCTGGTTGCTGCCCGGCAATATCTTCCAGCCGGGGCAACCTGGCGCTGCCCCCAAGGGGGCAATTATGTGTGGGTTGAAATGCCTCCGTCCGGCCCAACTGCCACCGACCTTTATCTGGCGGCAATCAATTATAACGTCGCCTTTGCCATTGGCTCTGTTTTTTCGGCCAGCGGCTCTTCCAGCCATGCGATGCGCCTGAATTTTGTTTGTCATGCTCCCCACGAAATCGAAGAAGGCCTGCGCCGTTTGGGTAAAGCCTGGAAAGAATTACTGACCCGCAAGATGACGGCTGTCCAACCGGGGCATCATCATCCGGCTATACCCATCTTGTAAGGTAAAACTATGCTTCATTTTGCTCAAATTAGCGATCTACATATCTCCTCGTTGGGAGATTATGCCGACCTACTGGCGAGTCGGGCGGTTGATTTTTTGGTCGAAATTTTTGACCACTTGAACCGGTTGGAGGATTTGGATTTTGTGTTCTTCACCGGCGACTTAATCGATGCTCCGAGCAGCGAAAATGTATTGTTATTTCAACAAGTGATCCGGACCCTCCACAAACCCTATTACATTATCCCCGGCAATCATGACTCCCGCAACGCCAAGGCTACCATCGGTTTGACCCGTTACGATTTTGCCGGCCTGTTTAATCCTCAATTCAAAGATAGACCCGCCCAGCCGGAAGCGCAGGCCGGTTATTGGTCGATAACGGTTAAGCCTGGCATCCAATTGATTGGCCTGGACTCGATCCGAGATAGGGATTGGGGCGGTCTCATAGACGCCGAGCAGGTTAAATGGCTTAAAGACGAATTGAAAATACATCACGACAAATTGACCATTCTGGCCGTTCACCACCCTTTTCATCGCCTGGCCCCCATTGACGATCACCCTGATTGGCGCAATTTTGTATGCGACAACGGCCCTGAGTTACTGGCCCTGCTTGACCAATATCCGCAGGTGAAACTGGTGTTGACCGGTCACCATCATCAGACTAAAGCTGACCTGTTGGGCCGGCGGCTGCACCTGGCCTGCCCGGCGCTGACCGTTTACCCTTGTGCCTATCGTACCTTACGTTTGGCTGAGTCAGGCAGCGGCGGCTGGCAGATCGAGTGGCAAACGCATCTGGCGACAAATGAAGTTACCACCGCCTTGGCTCATGAACGGATGGTTAAGGCCTGGCAAAAGGCTGGTTTTGCCTTAGATTTTGTAGAAATGCATGCCCAATTAGCCTGGGGAAATGAGTTGGACAGGCAGGGAGTGATAACGTTATGAATGACGAGGATGGAGGACTGGAGGACTGGAAGATTGGAAGATTGGACCAGACTCCTCAACGTTCCAACCCTCCAACCCTCCAACCTTCCAACCTTCCAATCTCCCACTTTTCCTCCTGGCCTCGAGAACTCAAAGGCGTCATTCTGGTCTTTGCCTCGGCCGCCTGCGTTTCGGTGACGTTTATCGCCAGCAAGCAGGCTATGCAGGAATTGTCGCCGCTGGGCTTTACGCCGATCTGGTTTGCGGTAGCCTCTGCCTGGGGCCTGGGCTTTTATCTGCTGCGCTACCGGACGACCTGGCCGGCCGGTCTCGGCGCCTCGGCCCGCCCCCTACTGCTCCTGGGGCTGTTGAACGGCCTGGCTAACTACCTGTTCTTTACCAGTATTGACCTGGGCGATCCAACTTTGGTAGCCTTTTTCAGCCGCAGCGAGACCATTTATACGGTGCTGCTAGGAGCCTGGTTGCTGGGGGAGCGGATGCGCCGGTA
>CAZUNT010000159.1:0-17137 GCA_964622215.1 uncultured Caldilineaceae bacterium | reverse complement strand
AAGCCGCCTAAGCTTCTCCCCCCCATTCAAAATCTTTTTCTGAAAAACTATAGTAGGATTTGGTCATGTATCTCCTCAATAATTCGGGGTAGGGGCACGGCCTTGTGTCTGAGATGAGCCTGGTTATTGGAGTACAGAAGTACGACTTGACGTAACATTGTACCTGTGATAAGATTATGTAACGTAACCGAATGTTATGTCGAATTACTACGGTTATCCCGTTCGACAAAAGGAGACTCTATGACAAGCTCATTGAAAATTTCCTATCTTTTGCTAGCCATTGCGCTTGCCTTCATTTTAACCGGTTGTGAGTTAGCGCGAGATAGCAGTGAAGCGGCGGATGCAACCCCGCTTGAGGCATTGCCACCCACCCTGGCCCCGTTAGGGTCAGAGGAAAGCGTGCCGGTTGTCGAGGCTACCGCTGTGCCGACAGTGCTCAGTGTGCAGCCTACAGCTACGACATCAGGCTTACAGGCCATCGAGGCTCCCGCTAATGCCATTGAGCTTGTGGCTCCCACGGCTCAGCCCCCTAGCGTCCCGGCAGAACCAGCCGCCGGAAATAACCCTGAAGAGCAGCCTGTAGCAGAGAACTCGGCTCCCGTGACTGCAGAGCCGGCTTCTGAGCCTGCTATCATTGCCGATGCACCGGCGTCTCAAGAGTTGCCCCAGGATGGCCCCATTGCCGCCAATCCTCCTGTTAGCGAGAGCAACCCGGTCATCCCGGCAGCCAGTTCCGGGGGTACCTATATTGTTCAGGCCGGCGATACCCTTTTTGGCATCAGCCAGCGTTATGGTACCACTGTGGAAGCCATTGTTTCCGCCAACGGCTTAAATTCTGATATGGTTCGGATTGGACAGGCTTTGACCATACCCACGGATGGCGAGCTTTACCCCCCCTCGGCTTACGAACCGGCTGCTCCCGCTGGATCAGATGGGTCTTATGTCGTAGGGCCAAATGATACCCTCTTTAGCATTGCAATGCGGTATGGCACAACTGTTGAGGCAATTGCCGGCGCCAACAATATTGGCTATCCTTTCATCATTCACGCCGGCCAAACTCTGACCATTCCGAGTGACGGTGGATTTTCGGCCCCTGGTTATATGCCCGACCAGGGTTATCCCCAGCAGCCGTATGCCCAACAGCCAGGCGAGGGTTACTACCCTCAACAGCCCTCTGCAGGTGGTTACTATCAACCCGATCAAGGCTACTATACCCAGCCACCGGCAGATGGTTATTATCAGCAGCCGGGTCAAGGTTACTACCCGCAACAGCCCTCCACCGATGGTTATTACCAACCTGATCAGGGGTATTACCCGCAACAGCCGTCGGCAGATGGTTATTATCAGCAGCCCGACCAGGGTTATCCCCAACAACCATCTATGGATGGTTATCAGCAGCCGGGCCAAGGTTATAGCCAACCAGGGCAGGATGGGGGTTACTATCCGGCTCCGGAATATGGAGCGCCTGCCGGCACTCATACCGTTGCCCCTGGTGAGACCCTCTATTCTATTGCCCGTCGTTATGGTATTTCGGCTGAGGCCATTGCTGAGGCCAACGGATTGGCTAATCCCAACCAATTGTTTGTGGGCCAGGTGTTGTATCTGCCTTAAGCCGTCCAGCAGACCTTTCGTTAAGTAGTAAAATTAAAAGTCCTGCCAGAGGAACTTCAACCGGGCAGGACTTCGTATTTATTTGAGGTAAGATGATCCTGAAACGGCAATTGGCGGGTTGGTTGCAGCGTTTCCCTCCGCTGCGCTGGCTGTTGAGGCTGGCTGTACGACTGTGGACACCTCGACACTATGTGGGGGCGACGGGCGCTGTTTTTAACGATGTGGGACAGGTCTTGCTGCTAGAGCATGTCTTCCGGCCTCACTATCCCTGGGGACTTCCCGGTGGTTGGGTGGAACATGGGGAAACCCCGGCTGAGGCAGTCCGGCGTGAGGTTGAAGAAGAGTTAGGCTTGAGAATTGAGGTCAAAGAACTATTGGTGTGTGATTTACAAGGGGGTGACTGGCCCCATACGACCCCCCGCGGTTTGGGATTAATTTTTTATTGCCGCCTGGCTCATGGAGATACCCTCTCCTCCGCCAATTTGGTGCAGGCTCAACAAGGGGGTGAGATTTTATCTGTCCAATGGATTGACCCGGCGGTTATCAGCTATCCACTTGCGCCGCTAGAACATCGTGGGGTTTTATTGGCCAAGCAGGTGTTTGAACGGGAACAGAGGGATAAAAAAGAGATTGGAGATTAGAGATTGGAGAGCCGGTTTAATTTACAGGCCGGTAAGCAACTCGACTTGGGCCACCTTCACTCTTTGTCCACTCAGCCTGGCCACCAAACCCTCCAGGTTTTGAGGCTGACCGGTAGTATAGAAGTGATATTGGGCCAGGCAGCCGGCAGCGGTTTCCAGGTTGTGCAGCCTCAGTACACGTTGCACCTGGCGAGCGACGGCCCGGGCCGGATCAATCACAGCGGCGCGGCCGGCCACAATTTGCTCGATCAGCGGCAAAAGCAGAGGATAGTGGGTGCAGCCCAGGGCAATCTGGTCAACCCCGGCGGCCAGCATGGGATCGAGGTAGCGGCGTAAGATCGCCTCGGTTTCCGGGGCGTCAAACTGCCCGGCCTCAACCAACTCAACCAGCCCTTCGCCCACCTGGACGTGGACCTCAATCCCGTCAGCATGGCGCTGCGTTGTATTTTTGAACAGATTGCCGTTGATCGTCCCCTCTGTGGCCAGCACACCCACGTGACCGGTTTGGGTAGCTTCGGCGGCGGGCTTAAGAGCCGGTTCCATCCCCACAATCGGCACGTCAAATTCAGCCCGCAGGAATTCCAGGGCGGCGGCGCTGGCCGTGTTGCAGGCGACGACAATTAATTTGCACTCCTGGCCCAGTAAAAAGCGCACAATCGCGGCGGATAGGGTTTTTACCTCTGCCACCGGGCGCGGTCCGTAGGGGCAGTGGGCGCTGTCGGCAAAGTAGAGGGTGGCCTCGCAGGGCAGGCGATGCGCTACCTCTCGCCAGACCGAGAGGCCGCCTACGCCGGAGTCAAATAAACCAATGGGGTGGAAGTTGGGCATTTCTCCAATCTCTAATCTACTCTGCTTTTAAACCCTGAGCTAAAACTTTGTAATGATCAACCGTCCCTTTCGGGATGATTAAATCCAGTTCAAAGGGGGTGGCTGCGCCGGCCTTGAACAGGGTGACGGCTAACTCGGCCTGGCGTTGGGCCAGCACCCGGTTATCTTTGTCGTAGGCGACGGCCACCAGCCGGATGGACTCGGCGTCGCTGCTGCCAACGTTGCGCAACTGCCCGGCCAGGCGATAGGTTGAAGCGCCTTCGGGGGAGCCAAACACGTCAAAAGTTTCCAAATCAAAGTAGTAGCGGGATTGGTCCGAAATCGGTGCGCCTGAGACGATGATAACCTGATACTGGGCAAAACTGCTGGGTGGTTGGTCAAATAAAATGGCAAAGGGCACGGCTTGTTTCGGCTGGATCACGTCGAGCTGGGTATAAGCATCAGCCCGGGCTAATACCACCCCCGCGCCGTCCAGCAGAGCGGCTTCGACCACCACTTCGGACAGGAGGTCGCTGCCCGGATTGCTGACCTCGCCCAGGCACCACAACGTTCCTTGCCGTGTTTCTTGAAAATTGATAGCCTTAACCACCAGAACGGGTGGGGTCGGGGTTGGCGTCGGCGTATCCTCGGGGCTAAACTTGGGCGGGGGGATAATAAGCGGCTGCCCGATTTGTAAATAACGAGGGTCGGTTATGCCGTTGGCCTCCTGGATTTCTTCGGGGGTACGGTCGAAATTGATGGCAATGTCGAGGAGGGTGTCGCCGGCCTGGATCACATAGATCACCGGGGTTGGGGTGATGGTTGGCGTGGGCGTGGCGATGGGTGTGGCCGGGCGAGGAGTAGAGGTAGCCCTCGGCGTGACGGTCGGGGTGATGGTGTGCGGCAGCGACGTCGCCCTGGCTTCAGCCGTTACCTGAGAGGTAGGGGTGACAATGCGGCCACAGCCAACCAACAAAAATGAAGTTAAGAGCCAAAGCAAAAACTTTTTCACCGACAGATACCCCAGGTCAGACAAGGCCGAATTATACCACGAGTTAGCCCCGGAAGTGAAAAAATGGAAGGTTGGCAGACTGGAACCGCCAACCTTCCAAGCCCCCAACCTCCCTCTTAGAACTTATCCTCATAACTGTGCCAGGTTCGCACCGGGATATAGGTGTTGTTCTCGTCGAAGTAGCCGTATTCATACACCACGAAGATCCGATCCAGGCTTTCCGTCCAGAACATCCGGCCGTTGCTAAACTGCTGGAAAGCGCCGGCCGTATCGGTCGCCGGGGTAATGGCGTACCCTAAACGTTCTTTCACCTGCGCCCCCGTACCTTCCCAGTAGACCTTGCCAAACTTATCACTGACTTCATAGAAACCAACCGGAACTGTACCCACTTTAGCTGCATCGGCCGGCCCCAGTTCGCCAAAGCGCTGGTAGGTTCCGTCGCTGAAGAACACCCAGACCGGATCGCCGCTGTAGAAGTCGTCGGCTTGCAGCCAGACCATCAGGCCGTTTTGGAAGAGTTGTACGGCTGCTTGCGTGCCCTGCTCGCCGCCTTGCCAGGAGTCGGGGCAGCCCAGGGTGGACTTTACTTCCGGGTAGTCACCCCAGACTTTGCCAAAGCCACGAATGGGCACATCGGGGCAGTAGACAGGCTGCGGTGTGGGCGTGCTGCTCTCGACCACTGCGGCCGGTTCAGCTTTGGGTACATCAGCGACAGCAACCACATCATGAATGACCGGCAGCAGGCCCAGGGTTAAATTACCCTCAACCAAATCGGCGGCCAACCAGCCGAACTGACCCTGGTAGGCGATTTGCAGCCAGGCCTGGTCTGCCGTCCGGCCCTCAACGATAATTTCAGTATTCTTGTCCACTGTGCCGATTATCTGGGCTTGAAGGCTCGGGTTTTGTCGGACATTGGCTCCTGGCGTATTTGAATTCAACCTGGCCTGGGTTTGTTCAAGCTGATCTTTCTGCGTGTAGGCAGCCAGCATCTGGCCGGGAATATCAATCACATTGGCTTGATCGTCAACTTTGAATGTCAGAGGGATAACCACGCCCCGGTCAAAATAATAGGTCGTATTGTCTGCCCGCAGCAGGGTTCCAGCCTTAAAACCTTTTTGATCAGGCAGGGCTTGCCACAGGGAGCTATCCCAGGGAACAGATAGCCAGCCGGCCTCCTCAGCCGCGCCGACCTGCTTCCACTCATTGACCCGCCAACGCCGGCCAAACGCTACCCAGTAGAGATTATCGGCCTCGTCGGCCACCAGCCGGGTTAACTCACCGGCGAGTGGTATCGCCGTCAGGGTCTCATTGTCTACGGTGATCACCTTCTTTTCACTAAAACCGTAGGCCAGAAAGGTGTCTTGATGGTGAAACTTTTGCCGGAACCCATCTTCAGTCACGTAAAAGATTTCCTCACCGCTACCTTTGAGCAAGGTACCGGCTTCAAAAGCTATTGCCGTTGGGACGGGGGTCTCCGGCCTGACGGTCAACTTGATGATGGGCGTGGCTTCGGGGGTGGCCTGGGCCACAACCGGCGTTGCTGTGGGTGTAGCCGTTACGACGACAACTTGGGGACCAGCGGAACCGCAAGCAGTGATGAAGGCTGCGGTTGCGCCGGCGATGAGTAAAGAAAGAATAGATTTTAGATTTGTGTTCATTGTGAGAGCCTCCTTAACTAAGATTTGAAGTTTCAATTTTGGATTTGCTCTCACTATAGGCGATTTTAGGGGAAAGATTTGGACATAAGTTTGACCAAATTCTGACCGAAAGGCTACGCCGGTTTGAGCCGATACCCATACCCCCAGACCGTCTCGATCCACTCTTTGCCAATACGCTCGCGTACCCGGCTGACCATCTTATCCACCTGGTAATCGTAGATCGCTTCGCTCTGGTCTTCCGGCCAGACTGCCGCCGCCAGTTCATCTTTGCTGACTGCCTCGCCGGCCCGCTGATAAAGATAAAGTAGCAAATCAAACTGTTTGGCCGTCAGGGGAGGGCTTAATTTTTGGCCGTGCAGCCACACCTCCCGTGCCCCCACCTCCACCCGCAGTGAGGCCATAACGCCGGCCAGTCCCGGCAGCGTGCGTGTGGCCTGTGGATCGACAAAACGAAACAGCACCGGCCCGATACGAATTTCTGCGCCGTCGGCCAGAGGCGTTTCCTCGGATACCGGCTCGTTGTCAAGCCGGGTGCCGTTTTTGCTGCCCAGGTCGCGCAGCCAATACAATTCATCCCGCCGGATAATCTGGGCGTGGCGGCGGCTGGCAAAATCATGATCAATAACAATCTGGCAACTGGTCGCTCGGCCCAGGGTGGTCACGTCCTCCGTCAACAGGAACTCCTGCCCCACCCGGCTCATTCCCTCGCGGACAATCAACTTGGCGACATTGTCTGACATTCTAAAAACCCTATTTCTGTGATATACTTAGCTGGCAGTAGATAGTAGATAGTAGTCAGTAGTCAGTAGTCAGATAATTCCTTGCAACCTGCAACTTGCCCTCTACTCCCTACTCCTTACTCCCTACTCCCTACTACCTACCATGATACACAACCTGTTTTCATAGACAAGCTATGATTGCCGAAGACCTCTTGGGCCACACGTTAGGCCAATACCGAATCGAAAATATTTTGGGCCAGGGTGGAATGGCTGTTGTTTACCGGGCCAGTAACGCTCAAGGCGAAGTGGTAGCGCTTAAGGTGCTTTTCCCGCCGCCGGGCGCAGGTGCGGAACTTCTGGCTCGCTTTGAACGAGAAGCTCGCACCGCCGCCCGGTTGCGCCATCCGGCCATTGTGCGGGTGGTGGAGGCAGGCCAGGTAACCGGCCGGGCTTTTATGGCCATGACCCTGGTCGAAGGTCAAAGCTTGGCCGATCGGCTGGTTCACACCGGCCCGCTGGACGAGGCAACCGCCGCCGACATTGCCTGGCAAATTGCCGATGCGCTTGACTATGCCCATCGCCAGGGGGTGGTGCATCGAGATGTCAAGCCCTCCAACATCCTGTTGACCCCGGATGGCCGGGCGCTGTTGACCGATTTTGGCGTGGCTCAGGCCCTGGACGACTCTGCCCTGACTCGAACCGGTCTCACCGTCGGTACGCCCGCTTACATGGCCCCGGAGCAGGCCAGCGGCGACCAGGGGGTTGATGGCCGGGCCGATATTTACAGCCTGGGGGTTGTTTTGTACCAGATGGTCACCGGGCGCACTCCTTTCCGGGGCAGTACCCCCCAGGTGCTTCATGCCCATGTCTACGACCCACCGCCCGCGCCGTCCTCGGTAGCCTCCGTATCGCCTGCCATAGAAGCTATTATTCTCCGGGCGTTGGCTAAAGACGCTGTCCAGCGATTCCAAACCGGCGCGGCCATGGCCCAGGCCCTCGCCCGCCTGGAGGATCAAACCTCGCTGCTGCCCGCTTCTGTTCACGCTGAACCGGCCCCATCAACCAAATCACGTCGTCGCTGGCTCTGGCCTGTTGCTCTGGTCGCAGCGATTTTTGCTATTTTCGGATCCTTCGTGTTCTTCGTGTTCCCCCCGCCCAACCCCACTGAAACCGTTGTGGCTGCTCTACCTTCACCTACCCGGCCTGCTACCCCCTTACCAACCTTCACTTCCACCCCTGCGCCGACGGCCTCACCTACTCCGTCTCCGACTCAAATCCAGGCTCAAGTTCAGGCCACGCCGGTTCCGTCCGACACTCCCGCCCCTTCACCTACCAATACTCCTCCGCCTACGCTGACCTTCACTCCTGCGCCGCCTGCTCCCACTTTTACCCCTACCCTTACACCTTCAGCCACCATGGCCCCATGCCCTCAGCCTATTACGACCACCCTGACTGTTTTTTTGGAAGGCAATCCGGCCGTCAATAAATTGGGTTGTCCCCGTGTTGATGCGATTACAACGGCGGCGGCCCGGCAGCCTTTTGAGAGGGGGTGGCTGTTCTGGCGCCAGGATGTCAATTTGATTTATGGGCTGGATCTCGATCAAACCTGGTTTTTCACGGGCGATACCTGGCGTGACGGTGACCCTCCCTACGATCCGGCAATTATCCCACCTGCCAATCTGTACCAGCCGGTTCGCGGTTTTGGCAAAGTCTGGCGGGAACGACCGGGCGTGCGTGAGGCGCTAGGTTGGGCTACCGCCGAAGAGTCCGGCTTCATGACCGTTATCCAAGAATTTGCCGCAGGCCAGGCCTGGTACAGCCCAGATGGACAAACAGGGGTGATTTTGTTCAATGACGGCAGTTACCAGGTTTCTGTACCTTAAAGGCTGGAGTCGTCACGAATTTGTCGCCTATCACCGAGGAAGAAAACAGTGAGTAGTGAACAGTTCAACTGTTTACTACTCACTATTCACTGATTACTATATTTCAGGAGAGTTGAAGCTAATGAAATTACCGGCCCATGAATATCTCGATCGAGAGGGTATTCCCTACCAACGTTTAACTTTCTCCCCTACCACAGAGAAGGGCGCGGCCAATGTAGCCAGGGTCCTGGGCTACCGCGAACGGCAGATGATCAAAACCCTCGTCTTCGAGACGAGCCAGGGCGAACGAGTTTTGGTGATGGTCGGTGGAGATCAGGTGGCTATTTCGGGTCACTTAAAAAAGGCTATCGGTTCGCGTGACATCCGGCTGGCCAGCCCGGAGGTGGTTAAAGCAACCACCGGTTACGAAATCGGCTCGATTCCACCCTTTCACTGGCAGCCGGCGGGATGCCGGTCCTTCTTGGAGGCATCAATGTTAGAAGAAGAGGTCTTGGGAGTCGGTGCCGGCCAATGGGGGGAGGAGATTATGATAACTCCGGCCAATCTGGTCAAGGCCAGCCGGGCTATCGTGGTCAATTTAACCGACAAATCCAAGCCAGTTCAGAGGTAAAACCATGCAACCTGTTGACACCCCTGATCCCACCCCTCCTGCTGAGGTGGTGAGCGATCAAACCCATCGGCCCCGGGCCGATACTTTAACCCACCCCCCCAAACCGGCCCGGCGCGGGTTGGCTCGGGTCTGGCCCGAAGTTCAGCGCAGTGTCTTGATGACGCTGGGGGTGCTGTTATCGGCCCTGAGTTACAGCCTGTTCCAGGTGCCTAACCACATTGCGGCGGGCGGCGTCGGCGGGTTGAGTATCATCATCAACCATTTTACCGGCTGGCCGCCCGGTACCCTCTACTTCATTATGAACCTGCCGCTGCTCATTCTGGGCTTCTTTTTCCTGGGGCGCTGGCCTTTTGTCGCTCGCACCGTCTTTGCGGTGATAATTTTTTCCACTGCCACCGATGTGTTGGTGGTCTATCTTCCTGGCCTGCTGCCGGCTTACCCTTTGACCCATGATACCCTGCTCAACGCGATTTATGGCGGCCTGGTCGGTGGGGTGGGGAGCGGATTGGTCTACCAGGCCGGCGGCACCATTGGCGGCACCGGGATTATTGGCCGGATCATCCAGCAGCGGACGGGTACGCCTCTCAGCCAGATTTACCTCTACACCGACGGGGTTATTGTGCTGACCGCCGGGGCTGTTTTTGGCTGGGAACTTGCCCTGTACGCCTTGCTGACGCTGGTGCTGTCTGGCATGGCCTCCGATTACACCCTGGAAGGACCGAGCAGCGTCCGCACGGCCACGATTATTACCAACCGGCCCGAAGCCCTATCACAGGCGTTGATAAAAGGGCTGGGGCGCGGGGTCAGCCAATGGCCTATTATCGGCAGTTATACCGGCGAAACCCACGCCATGCTGATTTGTACTATTTACCGTCCCCAGGTTAATGACTTGAAAGGTATTGTGGGCGAGGTGGACCCGCGAGCCTTTGTAACTATTGGCATTGCTCACCAGGCCTTTGGGAAAGGGTTTATGCCGCTGAAGCAGGATTAGAGACTATTCCCCAAAATAAGCAGCTACATTCTGCAAATGCTCCTCATATGTAGCGGCAAAAACGTGCTGCCCGCCTTCACAGCCGGGCTGTCCACAGACAAAAAAGTGATAGTTGGTTTCGGCGGGCTGGAGGACGGCCAGAATTGAGGCCAGGCCGGGACTATCAATCGGACCGGGGGGCAAACCGGGGTACAAGTAGGTGTTGTAGGGGGAGTTGACTTGCTTGTATTCGTCTAACGTTACCGGCGTTTTCCACCATTGATCGGCGCGGGGTTGGTAGCCCATCGCATATTGAACCGTCGGATCGGCCTGCAAATAGGGGAAATCGCGGCTAGCCCTGAGCCGGTTCAGGTAGACGCTGGCGACGAGCGGCCGCTCCCCGTCGAGTTTTGTTTCCCGTTCTACAATCGAGGCCAGGGTCAGGACTTGGTGGAAGGTCAACCCTTGCTGCCGGGCCAGGTCAAAAGCATTAGAGGGAAGTTCTTGGCCCATCTGCCCCAGCATGCGGGCGATCAAATCCTGCGGCGTCGGTTGGTCGGGTAAGGAGTAAGCGCCGGGGAAAAGATAACCTTCGTAAGAGTGACCGGGAGGCCGGTCGGCCAGCAAGGGATGGTCCACCATCGTTCCGGCGCGAGCGGCTCGCAAAAACTCATTGCCGTCCATAATTCCGGCTTGGGCCAGGTATTCGGCCAGTTGCTCCAAACGCCAGCCAGGGGGAACGATCAGTTGACCGGGGTGTTGCCCGTCGAGAGCCGGGTTGAGGGCCAGCCGATCCGCTGCCGGATAAGAGGAACTACCCGACATAACGGCAAAAATGTATAGCAGCCCAACAGCCCCTAGCAAGAGCAAGATCAGGCTAAAAATGAATCGAATCAGCCCGATAAGGTGGTTCACGGTTGGATAACCTTTTTCTCAACAAATTTAGTAGAGACGTTTGGCCCAACACCCCTACTTCCTGATAACCGGAAAATAAAACTTGCTGCCGTTAGTGTAAATGGGCACGCTGCCGGTCGCCGGAATACAGCCTGAGCATGACGCGCCGTAAACAGAATTAACCACAGAACCCGTAGCAGATACGGTGAAGGTAACGGAGACTGACTCTCCGTTGGCCGGCAAAGTGGGTACTGTCCAGGAAACAATATTGCCATTCAGATTGCCGCCATTGACATAAGTTGCCCCGGCCGGCATGGCGTCGGTAATGGTCACATTGTTGGCCGAAGTACTGCCGTTATTGGTTACGGTCAGCGTATAGTTTATCAACTCGCCTGGCTCGGTTTGATCTGGGCCGCTTTTGCTAATAGCCAGGATAGGCGCATTGGTGATGGTTACGGTGGTGGTATCGGCGGCGCTGAGGCCGCCCGGATCGGTCACGGTCAGGCGTAAGACGGCGCTGCCCAGGGTAGCCGGCGCGGTGAAGGCCGGTTGGGCGCTGCTGGGATTGTCCAGGCTGCCTGGTGGCCCGCTGTCCTGAGTCCAGCGATAGGCCACCGCATCGCCATCAGGGTCGTGGCTGGATCGGCCATCCAGGTTAACGTTTGCGCCCGGAGCCACAAATCGCTCCGGACCGGCTTCGGCGATGGGGGGATACTCCACCCAGATGGGGCTGCTGTAAGACGAGTACGACCAGCTATCGTAGTAGGCTTCGGCGTAATAGTAGTGCCCCCAGTAGCCCGTTACGGTTGGCCTCCAGGTGTAAACCGTGCGGCTGGATAAGCTGGCGCTGGCAACACGCACTCCATTGTCATAAAGGAAGAGGCGTAAGGGCTTACCCCTGGGGTCGGGATCATAGGCATTAATCGTAAAATCGAGCTGACTGGTATTAGGAATGGCCGAACCCATCCAGTACCCATTGGCCTGCATAACCAGGGCGAAGTTCAAATTCGAGTCGCTGGGCGAGACAAAAAAGGTGCGTCTAGCCAGAAGCGCTTCGGTAATAGCCTCTTTGGTCAGGCTGGTCGCCACCGCCCCCATCCAGGGATCCCTGCCCCAATTGGCGTCATTCCGGTCATGGTTTACCACCGAACCCAGGTGCCAGCCTGTGTTCAGGCTCAACAAAAATTGGTCGGTTGTTCGTAGTTCTTGCAAAACCATTTTCAGGTCAGCCTGGGGATTGTAGGCAAAGTCATTAAAGTTCATGTCAAAGCCAGGCGTTTTGCGGGGGTGGTTGAACTGGGCAAAAGCCGTAGGTTGGGCAATCAGCCAGTCATAAAATTCGGCCAGGGTATCGTAGTTGGGGTCATCGCTGTGAATGTAGGTATCGCTGTTAAAGACGTTGATATGGCCGTATAAGTGGGTGTATTCAAAACCCGCCAGGGCCACAAATTGTCCCGCCAGGGTGGCGGCATTGGCTTGATATTTGACATCAGCCCACTCAGCCGGGGTCATCATAAAGCAATGTTCGGTTACAGCCAGGAAATGCACACCATTGGCCCTGGCCGTAGCAAAGGCTTGGGCCGGCGTTCCTACCCCATCGGAATAGCCGGTGTGGTTGTGTAGATCGCCAAAGTAGACGTTCATGCCACTTTGAGCCAGTAAATCCGTGGGGGTTACGCCGGCCGCCGCGAGCGCTGCCTCTGAGCGAGTGGTAAACGACCAGTCTCGACCCTGGCCCAGGGGCAGACCTGTGGCCTCGCGGACTGTGGGCAAGATGGTGGCAAAGTAAGTTGTCTGGGCTTGCAGCGGCGCATCCGGCCAGAAAACGGCCATTTTGCTCGCCTCGATGTAACTGAGTGAACCGGCTACTTGCCGGCCATCCGCCTGGGTGACGTAAAAAGTCTCCGGGGTAAAGCTGGCCGCATCCATCTCCCGATCAAAGGTGGCTGAAATCAGAGTGTAAGTCGGCACATCTTGAGCGCCCAGTTCTGGATTGAGCCAATGGACAACGCCGGCCTCCAACGCTGTCTGAGCTAAGGGGTCGATCAGGGTGCAGTCCTGGCCCAAAGCCAAGTGACACATGGTATCGAAGGAAGCGGGTGGGGGGGCAATAGGGGTGGGAGGGGGCGGGGTAGGAGTTGGCTCAATGGCGTGAGCCGATTTGCCGGACAGCATAATGATCAAAAGTGTTAAAGCGCAGGATTCGAGTAGAAGGAGCAGCAGCGCAGGTGTTTTTTTTGCAGACATTACACCCTTTTTAATGGCAATATTATGTTGATGCTTTTTTATCGTACACTGATTAAAGTCTTATGTCAATTTGAATCCGAAATTCAGAGCGTTGGATTGGCGTCAGATAGGCGGTTAATTGCCGTCATAAAGACGTTGAGTTAAAAGGAGGGGTTGGGGGTATACTGACGAGTGTTGAGCGGTTGGGGCTATTGCCAAATTAGCCAAAGGCCGAACAAATCTTCTCCTCCTTTTGAACGCCGGGCGAAGTCGCCCGGCTTTTTTTGTTCTGGGTTTAATCTTCATCACCGAGAACAGCGCGACGTAGCCGTTTAGTTTCGCCGCGCTGGTATTTGCCGGCCAGGCGGCGGTGCTGTGAAACAGCCGTCGGCCGGGTGGGGCGACGGGGTTTGGGCTTTTCCGTTGCCCGGCGAATCAGGGCTATCAGCCGGTCGAGCGCATCCTGGCGATTTTGCTCTTGGGTGCGAAAACGCCGGGCTTCAATGACTAAGATGCCCCCAGCCGCCAGGCGCTTGCCGGCTAACCGGATCAAGCGCCGGCGCACTTCCTCCGGCAGAGAGGGGGAACGCACTACGTCGAAGCGAAGTTGCACGGCCGTGGCCACCTTGTTAACGTTTTGTCCCCCTGGCCCCGAGGCGCGTACAAATTCCTCTTGAATTTCATTCTCGTCAATGGTCAGGGTATTGGTAATTGGAATCATTTTTCATGACCGGGCAAATTCCGCCCACGCCGTAATCGTCTTCGCCTCCTGCCCGGTCGCTAACACTACCCCGTTACCGGCCGGGTCACGCAGGCAAACGACACCTTCTTTCTTCTTGTATTCAACTCCGGCGCTTTTGATCCACTCGATGACTTGAGTTAACGCGGCTTGATCCGGCAAATGGATAGTAAAATAACGCAGGCCGATCGCCTCGACCGGAGGTGGAGGCGCGTCCAGCCCGGCCCAGGTGTTGAGACCCAGGTGGTGATGGTACCCGCCGGCGGATACAAAGCTGGCGTTGGAGCCGTAGTGCTGCATCAACTCAAAACCCAAAATGCCGCAATAGAAAGCCTCGGCGGCAGGGATGCGGGCGACGTGCAGGTGAACATGGCCGATGGTGGTTTGGGCCGCCAGGCCGGTCCAGGGTTCGGGCTGAACGGCCAGTTCAGCCAGGATACCTTCCAAATCCAGGGGATCGCTCACCATTGCCAACTGCCCGTTTTGCCGCGGCCACTCGCTGCGGGGGCGATCGCGGTAGATTTCGATGCCGTTGCCGTCGGGATCGGCCAGGTAGATCGCCTCGCTGACCCCGTGATCGGCAAAACCCTGCATCTGCGTGTGGGTTTCCGCCAGGCGGCGCAGCGATTGGGCCAGATCAAACCGCGAGGGCACTAAAATGGCAAAATGATAGAGGCCCGTTGTGCCCGACACTGGCCGCGCTCTGGGGCGCTCGGTCAGCCGGAGTAAATCGGGGCCGCCTGCGCCGAGGCAGGCTGTATCACCCTCACGTTGATGAATTTGAAAGCCCAGGATTTGCCGGTAAAAATCCAGCGAGCGGTCCAGATTGGCTACCGTCAAATGCACACAGCCTATCGTGGTATCAGGATGAATGGTATGAGTCATAAAACTCCCCATTTAGAAAATAATGCTACCTTGTTACCAATGCTCATAGCGCACCAGGTCGGCCAAAGACTGGCGCTCCTTGGGTTTAGGTTGGTCCGCCGGGTAACCCAGCGGGGTGAAAGCAATCGGTTCGACCTCCGCCGGCAGGCCCAAAAATTTGCGGGCGGCGTCCGGGTCAAAGGCAGCGACCCAGCATGTGCCCAGGCCCAGGTTCGTAGCCGCCAAAATCAGGTGATCCATGGCAATAGCCGCGTCTACAAATTGATAATTCTGGCCATCCCGGCGTACCCAGGCCCGGCCCGGCAGGCCGCAGATGGCGATCACCAGGGGCGCCTGGCTAAACCAACTGCGATGATAGACCTGCCGCAGTTCCTCCTCTCGCCCGGCGGTGCGCACCACAATCAGTTGAAACGGCTGCCGGTTGGCTGCCGACGGGGCCAGCCGGGCCGCCTCTAATACCTGGTGCAGTTTGTCCTCCTCTACGGGGTCGGGTTTGTAGGCCCGCACGCTGTAACGTTGTTGGATGAGTTCTGAAAAATCCATCTTCTGACTCCTTGGTTGAAAAATGAGATGTCGTTTATTATATCACAGAACTCTACAAATCCTGCACTGCGGTAATTTGACAAGATGTAAATTTTCCTTAAGTTGTTACCAATAACCTTACTGAGGAAGTTAATGGCTCAACCCCACCTGCCCAAAAATGCCGGCCCGGTTCAATGGGCCGGGCCAGATGATTGCTCTGCCTCCGAGGGAGGTCTGATCCACTGTGTCCGGTTGCCTAAAGAAGCTGCCCCGGCCCGGCCAACACCGGTGGTGGTGATGGTCCACGGCTGGAAGGGCGACGAAACGGTGATGTGGATTTTCAAACAGGCGCTTCCTCCTGGCGTGGCCGTTATCTCTCCCCGCGCCCCCCTGGCGGTAAACGATGGCGGCTACGGCTGGTTTGAGCGAGATGGCACAGCACTTCAGCCAGAAGCAGCCTCACTCTGGGCCGGGCTTGAGCTGCTGTCTGGGTTTTTGACCCACCTGCCCCAACGCTACCCGGTTGACCCCGCCCGGGTGGTGCTTATGGGGTTCAGTCAGGGCGCGGCGATGTGTAACACCCTGGCCCTCTCCCGGCCTGGTTTGGTCAGGGGCGTAGCCTCGCTGGCCGGGCTAATCCCCGGCCTGGTGGCCGAGCAAGCCGAGGTCGATTTGGCCGGCTTGCCGGTCTTCATTGCCCACGGCACGCGGGATGAAATAGTGCCTCTTGCCGCTGCCCGCCAGGCTCGCGAGGTGTACACTCGCCTGGGGGCGCAGGTCACTTATGGCGAGTACCCGGCGGGCCACAAGATGACCACGCAGGGTATGGCTGATTTGAAGCACTGGCTGGCCGAAGTGATTGCCCGTAAATAAGGACGGATCGGATATGGATCGTCTTAGACCCTGGCTCTACATCGGCAAATATCGAGAAACGCTGGATCGCTCTTTGCTGGCTGCCAACCGCATCGAGGCCATCCTTCAACTGGCCGAGTTGGTCGAGCACCCCGGTATCACCTCCCTCTACCTGCCCGTTGAAGATTTTGAGCCTCTACGCCCCGACCTCTTAAGGCAGGGAGTAGATTTTGTGCGAGCCGAAAAACGCGCGGGGCGGCGGATTCTTATTGCCTGTGGGGCGGGGATTAACCGCTCAACTGCGTTTGCCCTGGCAACCCTAAAAGAGGAAGAAGGACTAACTTTGTTGGACGCTTTTTACGAGGTCAAACAACGCCACGGCGAAGCAATGCCCCACCCACCTATTTGGGCTTCACTCTGCCGGTACTACCAGGAAGACGTCCCCTTTGAAAAGCTCTTGCAGCCGAGAGCGCCGGGGTCTGCGGTCCATCAAAGGAATGAAAAACTGTAACTACTCAGCCGACCCTATGTCTCAGCAACCCTGACCACCGACCGTCGACCGCAGACCGCCGAAAAGACAGGGTACAAGGCGAATTATGGCGGTCGGCGGTTTGCACGTCAGCTTGAGCGACTGGTTAGAGCACTTGTATCACTCTGTATAAATCCGCGCACCAACCAACGTCGCGGCTAGAAAACTAAGGAACTGCATGACTTCCAGGATCACGTACGAAAGGACGGAGATCATCCCCATGAGTGGAAAGTCCGAAAAGAATATTGCCCCGAGTATCCAGACGCAGACGGCTACATAGGAAGCGGTTCGAGGCCCTGCACCAAACCGAGGGCATACCGCAGCATAGAGCCACACGAGAATGATACCAATGATGAATTTCATGACGATTCCGGCTGCAATCGCTTCGACGGACATGTTCATTCTATCGGCTGAACCCGGCATCCAGGCATTCATCTCATGCTGAACACGATCACCGAGGACAAATTGGGCCAGAATGTTCAGGATGATTATTACGATTCCAGCAGCCAATCCTCCTATAATTACCTTTCGAGTATTTAGAGGCATCTTCACTCCATTAGTTTGAGATGAACAAAATTC
>CAZUNT010000158.1:0-17207 GCA_964622215.1 uncultured Caldilineaceae bacterium | reverse complement strand
TTAATCTGTCCAGATTTCGCTCGTTTTTACTCAATTAATCTGGCCTATAACACCATATCATTACTGATGTAACCTCAGTAACTATTTTACTTAATGCTCGATAGGCTGATAAGGACCAAGTTATATGATCTATAAAGAACTCGGCCGGACAGGGATTAAAGTTCCTCTCATTATTTTTGGCACTAGTTGCCTCGGTAATCTTTACCAGGCGTTACCAGAGCAAACCAAGCTCGAGATTATCAAAGAAATGTTCCGGCATGTTCAGCAGTCGGTGACTTTAGACTCGGCGGGGAAATATGGGGCAGGGCTGGCCCTTGAAGTGATTGGTCGTTGCTTGAAAGAATTGGGGATTCGCAGCGAAGAGGTGGTGATTAGCAACAAATTGGGGTGGTTACGGGTACCTCTTCGCACGCCCGAGCCAACATTTGAACCTGGCGTCTGGGCAGATTTAACCTACGATGCCGAACAGGACATCAGTTACAAGGGTATTCTGAGGTGTTGGGAACAAGGCTGCCAACTTCTGGGAGAAAATTATCGCCCGCAACTGGTCTCAGTTCACGACCCCGATGAATATTTAGCCCAAGCGGGCACTCCCCACGAACGGAAAAAACGTTTTGGCGATATTGTGGCCGCGTATCAGGCTCTTACAGACCTCAAACAACAAGGGCAAGCCCAGGCGGTAGGAGTGGGGGCAAAAGATTGGACCATCATCCACGAACTGTCTAAAGAAGTAGTCCTGGATTGGGTGATGCTGGCCAACAGTATGACCATCTTTTCTCACCCCCTGGAGTTACTGGCCTTTATGGACGAACTCAGGCAGCAGCAGGTTGGGATTATTAATTCGGCGGTCTTCAATGCCGGCTTTTTAACCGGGGGAGCCTATTTCAACTATCGAAAGTTGGACCCCGGACACCCGGAAGATAGAGCCATATTTCAGTGGCGAGAGAAATTCTTTGCCGTGTGTCAGGCCTATAAGGTACGGCCGGCCGAAGCCTGTGTCCAATTTGGAATGTCTCCGCCGGGGGTCGTCAGTATTGCGCTCAACACGGCCCAACCGGAACGGGTGCAGCAAAATGTGGCTTCCGTCACAGCGGAAATTCCAACCGAGTTTTGGGCCGCCCTTAAAGCAGAAGGTTTGATTGCGCCAGATTATCCCTATTTGGGTTAGAGATAACACGGGCTGACGAATTCAAACATACGATTAGGTTTTATGGTTTGACCTGATGAAGCAGCGGTGCTCATCTAAGTTTTTTCAACGATTACTTTCAAGGGAGAACAGGTCGCCATGCTGAAAAAAGGCATCTTAAATCCCCAAATTAATTCTCTCCTGAGTCGGGTACGGCACACCAATACCCTCGTCATTGCCGATCGTGGGTTTCCCTTTTGGCCCATGATTGAAACCATAGATATTTCGCTGGTAGATGGTATTCCAACTGTTTTACAGGTGGTGGAGGTCATTCGCGTCAATTTTTGTATAGGCCGGGCTTTTATGGCCCAAGAATTCTTAGATCAAAACCCGCCCACGATCCACGAATTATTTACCGCCACCCTGGTTGATGTTCCTACCTTCTACGAACCCCATCTTGATTTTAAAAAACGAGTACCCCACGCCATTGGCTTGATTCGAACCGCCGACACGATCCAATATGCTAACATCATTCTGGAGTCGGCTTGAGGAAAAAGAGATATATTTCTTGAAGGTGGAGAAATATGTATAAGTTCCTACTCGCAGATGATGAGGAAATCGTGCGCCGAGGGCTCCGCGAAAAAATCGCGTGGGCAGAGGTGGGTTTTGAATTTCTTGAGCCATGCCAGAATGGGCGCGAGGCTATCCAGAGGATAACGCGGGAACACCCCGATGTGGTGATGACCGACATCTGCATGCCGCTGGTTGACGGCCTTGAGGTGGCGGCTTATGTGGCGGACCGGTTTCCTGAGATTATTGTCATCATCTTGAGTGGGTATGACGAGTTTGAGTACGCCCGCTCCGCCTTACGCTGCCGTGTCGCGGAATACCTGCTTAAGCCCATCACGTCGCGCGAGTTTTCGGTGTTGATTACGAAGCTAAAAACACGTTTGGACGAAACCCCAAGCCGTCGCTCCGGGCGGCAAATCGCTGGCGCACGAAGTAAATTTCCAGTTTCGGATGAGACGGCAGACCTCTTCAAGGCGAAAGGATGGCAAAGTTTCGCCCCGGCCAAGGTGACCGAGACCCAGGAGTACATTGAACGCAATTTCGCCAAAAAAAAGTTGTCCATTGACGAAATCTGCCGGGACCTGTTCATTAGCCCCAGCTATTTGAGCCGTCTGCTCAAGCACCATTTGGGCAAAACTTTTGTTGATGCCCTGACAGATTTTCGCGTTGAAAAGGCCAAGCAACTGATTTCCGCCTCTGATATGAATATCTATGCTGTCGCCGACGCGGTTGGATTTAGCGACCCTCATTACTTCTCAACCGTCTTCAAGAAGGTGACCGGCGTGACTCCTTCCGAATACAGGGGGGCGGCTCTCATATCGGAGCGGACGTGAAGATTCGCAGCCTCCAACTGAGCATCATTCTGGGCTTCACGTTGCTCCTCGTTGTTACTATTTTAACCATTGGTGCTCTTTCCTTTTATTTGTTCAACGACACGCTCAGAAGCAATTCCTTCGACAATACATCTCAAGTTATCGCCCAACTCAATCGAGTCATTGACAACTACATCTCCTACTTGAACGATATCTCGCTGGTCGTTATCTATAACAACGACTTCCAGAACTATGTGAATGGGGTTACTGATGGGCAGGCTTTACCGAGTCGCGTTGCGACGCCAGGCGCTCAGACCACCCCCAAGGCGAAAGTAA
Organism: uncultured Caldilineaceae bacterium; assembly: GCA_964622215.1. GTDB lineage: Bacteria > Chloroflexota > Anaerolineae > 4572-78 > J111 > DSQQ01. The sequence goes on along the minus strand of CAZUNT010000158.1, from coordinate 14,363 downwards.
CCTCTCTCTTTCAATCCATCATCTCGGTGCGCAAGGATATCGACACCATTATCCTCCTGCTGGATAACAAGACCATCGTCACCAATCAGCCCAATGACAAAATCAACCTGTACGCTGAATGGCCTGCGGGGGACACATCCCCCGTACCGGTGGACCTTCCCTCGGCATCGTTGTCGTCTTCTCACGTTCAAAATCTTATCGCCGGCAAGTATCCATGGGTCATCACCTTGAGCCGCGACGTTTGGGACACAAAAACCAACCAGCACAAGGGCACGCTGTTGGTAGACCTCAACTATAAAGTCATCGAGGGGCTGTGCAGCGATATTCAGCTTGGTAAAAGCGGATATGTCTTTATCATCAATCAAGCCGGAGACATCGTTTACCATCCCCGGCAGCAACTTATCTACAGCGGCCTTAAGAGCGAACTGATTCACCGGGTCAAAAATATATCCGATGGATATCTGACGGCGGAAGTGGACGGGAGAGAGGTTCTGTACATCATAAAGACCTCTCAGTATACCGGCTGGACCGTGGTGGGCGTGTCCTATTTGGACGAACTCTTTTATAACCGCTCTCAGCTTGAGTACTACTTTGCCATGATTGCCATTTTCTGTTTTTTGGCCTCGGTGATCATTTCGTATTTCATCTCGGTGAGAATCTCCCGGCCCATCGAAGTGCTGCGCCGCTCGATGCAAGCCGTCGAAGGCGGCAATTTCGATATCGACATCGCCATCAATTCCACCGATGAGGTTAATGGTCTGGCGCAAGATTTCAATATCGCCATTAGAAAAATCAAGGAACTTATCGGACAAAACGCTCAAGTTTATGAACAAAAACGTAAGCATGAGTTGAAGGCGCTGCAAGCCCAGATCAATCCCCATTTCCTTTATAACACGCTTGACTCGATCATTTGGATGATAGAATGTGGGGAGAGCGAAGACGCGATTATCATGACTTCAACGTTAGCCAAGTTTTTTCGCCTGGGTATCAGCAAGGGCGGCGACATCATCACCGTTCAGGCTGAAATTGACCATTTGAACTGTTATCTCACCATCCAAAAAATGCGGTACAAGGACAAACTGGATTTTCTCGTTGACGTGAATCCGCAAATCTACGCCTGCCGGACGCTGAAACTGCTCATTCAGCCCTTAGTTGAAAACGCGATATATCATGGCTTGAAGACCCAGGCAGGGAAAGGAATGCTCAAGGTCATCGGCGACCAAGAGGAGGGAGATATTGTCTTCAAGGTGATTGACGATGGCGCCGGCATGACCGGCCAAGAGCTGTCTGAGCTTTACCAACCGAGAGCCGCCTCCAAAGGTCTGGGAGGAGTCGGCGTGACCAATGTCCACGAACGAATTCAGCTCTATTTCGGCGCGGCGTATGGCGTTACGTTTGAGAGCGAGAAAGGGAAAGGAACAGTCGCCACTATCCGACTGCCAGCACTCATTGAGAACGAGTAACTACTCAGCCATCTATCCAAATAAACCTTGTGACCGTCGACGGCAGACCGCAGACCGCCAGAATTTGTCCCATAACTTGCTTTTCGACGATCAGCAGTCGGTGGTCGGCGGTCGTGGGAGTAGGATGCCGTGACAAGAGAAAGTCGCCTGGTTTTTATGCTCGTCGGCGCTTTAGTGGTCATAGCGATTGCAATTACCGCTATTTATCAAGTTAACGTTCCCGCCGACGGCAACGCAAAACCCAAACCAAAGATTGTGGTTATTCTAAAAGCGGTTGACTATAACCGCCTGGCGTTCTGGCAGACGGTCAAGGGCGGAGTCGAGTCGGCGAGCAAAGACTTTGACGTTGACTCGACCATCCTGGGGCCTATGAGCGAAACGCAGATTGACGAACAGATTCAGCTGGTCCGGGACGCTATTCAATCAGGGCCAGATGCCATCGTGCTGGCCGCGGCTGACTATGACCGGCTGGCGCCGGTAGCCAGTGAGATTAAGGCCGCGCGTATTCCGCTTATCACCATCGACTCGTTCATCAACAGCAACGACGCCGACACGAAAATCGGCACCGATAACTACGACGCGGGACAGAAGGCGGGCGCGGCGCTGATGAAGTATCTCAATTCTGGAAGCCAAGTAATGATTATGAGCTACGTGCAGGGCGCCTCGACCGCTATTGACCGCGAATCAGGCGTGCGTAACTTTTTACAGGGTAAGGCCCAGATAAAAGGCGTTCTCTATTCAAGCGGCGAACCGGACATTGCCTATCAGCAGGCCTTGCAACTTTTGCGTACAGATATGGACTTGAAGGGCATCGTCGCCCTCAATGATCCCACCACCATTGGCGCGGCTCGCGCGTTGAGCGAGTCAGGGAGAGAAAAGGACGTTGTTTTGATCGGTTTCGATAACTCACAAACCATTCTGGAGTATGTTGAGGCCGGGGTTGTTCGAGATACCGTCGTCCAAAGACCTTTTAATATGGGTTATCTTGGCATCAAGGTCGCCTTAGATTTAATCCGAGGTAACAACGTGGAGCCTTTCATTGATACCGGTTCTCAAGTCATCAACCGCCAAAATATGCTACTCCCCGAGAATCAGCAGTTGCTCTTCCCCGTTACCCGGTAGAAAATTCTACCCGTAGTGCAGAAATTTAAACAAAATCCCCGCATTTGTGTCCACAATTTTCAACCATCCGGGCAGAATCCTCTATTGCTAACCATCAAACTCATGTGATAATAGGTATATAGAGTTAAAAAGTAATCCCACAAGACCATAACAACGGAGTTTAGGCGCATGGAAGTAAGAGACTCATCGCCCGCGCGTGAGGTAATTCTCGAAGTTGAGCATGTTTCCAAGAGCTTTCCGGGGGTGAAGGCGCTTGATAACGTCTCATTCGATCTGCGCAAAGGTGAAGTGCATGCTTTGGTCGGCGAAAACGGGGCGGGCAAGTCAACGCTTATGAAAATCCTGAGCGGGGTTTACCAGGCCGACGAGGGAACCATCCGCTACAAGGGCAAAGAAGCATCCTTCCACGATGTCACCCAGGCTCGCCAGGCTGGCATCGGGATTATCTACCAAGAACTCAACCTCATCCCCCATCTATCGGTCGCTGCCAATATCTTCATCGGCCGGGAGCCTCTGACGCGCTTTGGAACGCTTGACGAACAGAAGATGAACGCCGCTGCGGTGGCGCTCCTCGGCCGTCTTAATATTCGCCTGGACCCAACCATCAGACTAAACCAACTCCCCGTCTCTAAGCAGCAGATGGTTGAGATTGCCAAAGCGCTATCTATCGACTCGGAAGTGCTTATTATGGATGAGCCGACCAGCGCGTTAACCGAAGCCGAGATAGACGAACTTTTCGCGGTCATCCACACGCTGCGCGACCGCGGCGTCGCCATTATCTACATTTCTCATCGCCTGGAGGAACTGAAACACATTGTAGACCGCATCTCCATCTTCCGTGACGGGCGCTCGATCAGCACCGATGATTACGCCGCCATCAACTTAGATGAAATCGTGAACCGCATGGTGGGCCGAGAACTCAAGAATATGTTCCCGCCGAAGCAAAACGTTCCCTCCCAAGAGAAGATACTCGAGGTTCGCCATATTGTGCGGCGAGGAATCTTGCACGATATCTCCTTTGACCTCTATCACGGGGAAATCCTCGGTATTGCCGGCCTGATGGGCGCGGGACGCTCGGAGTTGGGCAGAGCGATCTTTGGCGCTGACCCGATTGATTCGGGCGAGGTGATTATGAACGGTCGCCGACTTTCGTTGAGTTCACCCTCCGACGCCATTAAAGCGGGTATCGCCTACCTTTCGGAAAACCGCAAAGAGGAAGGGCTGGCGGTGAAAATGCAGCTTGCCGAAAACGTCACCATGGCCAATGTGCAGGAGATATCTCAGCGTTTTGGCGTGCTTTCTCGCCGTCAAGAGATGGCAGCCGCGCAGCGATACGTTAAGGAGCTTGGCATCAAAACGCCCAGCCTTTCCCAGATTGTGAACAATCTTTCCGGCGGCAATCAGCAAAAGGTGGTTGTCTCCAAGTGGCTGTTCTGCGATTCGAAGGTTTTAATCTTCGACGAGCCGACTCGGGGTATAGACGTTGGCACCAAGTACGCGATCTACGAGCTTATCGGTACCCTGGCGCGCGAGGGGATGGGCGTCATTATGATCTCCTCCGATCTGCCGGAGGTACTCGGCCTGACAGATCGCCTTTTGGTGCTCCACGAGGGTAGCCTGGCGGCTACGCTGACTACCGCCGCAACAACGCCAGAAGAAGTACTTAACTATGCGGCCGGACTGGCGACATCGAATTAAGGCGCACATATGGCCGACCAATATTAATCCAGGTGAGAGAATAACTATGAGCCAGATGATAGCAAAAAATGCCAAAAAGGACTCTCCCGAAATCAGGGAAAAACCGAAGCAATTTCTCAGAGCGTTAGACAGGTTTATCACCTTCGGCGCGGTTATTGCGTTGTTTATCTTTTTCTCGATAACGGCGCAGAATTTCTTCACTGTACGCAGCGTCCTCACACTCGCCTTACAAACCAGCGCGGTAACTATTATGGGCATTGGTGTAACTTTCACCATTATTACGGGCGGCATCGATCTCTCCATAGGATCGATCATCGCCTTGGCTGGTACGGTCGCCGTGATGGTGGCGATTGCTGGAGTCCCCATTTGGCTCAGTATGATCATCGGCCTGCTCGTTGGTGCGGTTTGTGGTTACCTGAACGGGCTTATGGTTACCAAATTAAAGTTGCCTCCGTTCATTGCGACGCTGGGCATGATGATGGTCGCCCGCGGGGTCGCCCTGACCATTACCAATGCCAACGCGATGCCGGCGCCGGAAGGCTTTGGTGAGTTGGGTAACGGCACTATTTTTGGTACCGGCCCACAATTCCCCGGCATCTCCTACCCGGTGCTCATCATGATTGCGGTGGCCTTCATCTTTCACTTCATTCTCTCGAAAACGCGCACCGGCAGATACACGTACGCTGTGGGATCGAATGAAGAGGCAGCTCGGCTTTCCGGGATCAAGGTCAACCAGGTCAAGAACATCGCCTATATCATCTCTGGCTTGCTGGCGGGCCTGGTCGGCATCATCCTGGCCTCACGGATGATCACCTCCCAGCCCAACAGCGCAGTGGGCTACGAACTGAACGCCATTGCCTCCGCCGTTATTGGCGGCACGAGTCTGATGGGTGGCGTGGGTACGGTGGGTGGAACGGTGATCGGCTCGTTTATCATCGGTATCCTCACGGTGGGTCTCACCATGGCCGGCGCAAACTACTTTATGCAACAGATTGTGATCGGCCTCGTGGTTATTGGGGCCGTGGCTTTTGACCAACTCAAAAGCCGCAGTTGAGATACGACCCCATTTCAATATCGTTATGCGTCCGTGCGCCCAGGTTCGCGCATGAACGCGCGGATATAAAACCCAGTCTATAAACCAGGAAAAAATCCACAAGGAGGTGGCGCCTATCGAATTAAAATTATGTATATCCCTGAGTTGTTAATTTATCCAAAAGCAGAAAACCAAAAAAGGAGGAAAAATGAAAAAATTAATAGCACTCTTAACGGTTATGGTCGTGATGATGGTCATAGGTGCCTGCACTCAGGCTACCCCCCAGGTCGTCGAAAAAATAGTGACCAAAGAAGTCGAAAAAGTAGTCGAGAAAGTAGTGACCAAAGAAGTCGAAAAAGTAGTCGAGAAAGAAGTTACCGTCAAGGAGACTGTGATTGTAGAGGCTACAGCCGCCCCTGCTGCTGAAGGTCCGGTGGAGATTGCGGTCATCGTCAAAACCGGTAACTCCAGCTTCTGGCAGAATGTGCAGACGGGAGCCTTCGATGCCCAGAAAGAGCTGAAGGCGAAAACTCCGAAACTTTCTGTTACCTTCCTGGGCGCCCAATCCGAGAGCAATATTAACGAGCAAATCAGCATCGTTGAGAACGCCATTGACCGCGGTGTGGCGGCCATTGTACTGGCCCCCTCGGATACGAAAGCTCTCATTCCGGTGGTAGAAAAGGCCAAGGCCGCCGGCATCCCGGTCGTTATTATCGACTCGCTGCTTGAAGGACCAGAGGATAACTATGTATCGTTCCTCGCCACCGACAACAAGGCGGCGGGCGAGGCCTGCGCCAAGGCGTTGATTGAAGATGTAAAGGAAGCGACCGGTAGTGACAGTGGCAAGATTGCGGTTATGTCTTACGTCGCTGGCGTAGGCTCCGAGATTGGCCGCGTGGGTGGCTTCAAGGAATACATTGAGAAGAACTCCAAACTGGAGATTGTGACGACGCAGTACTCCAACGCCGACATGCCCACCGCGCTCAACCAGACTACGAACGTGCTGACGGCTAACCCGGACCTGGTCGGCATTTTCGGTGCTAACGAGCCGACTGCCATTGGCATGGGCCGCGCGATCGAGCAAGCGGAACTTGGCGGGAAGATCGTGGCGATTGGCTTCGATGGCAATAGCGTTCTGCAGGAGCAAGTCAAGAAAGGCACGCTCCAGGCCATTGCTGTTCAAAGTTCTTACAATATGGGCTTCTTGGGCGTCAAGACCGCCTATGAAGCCGCCATTGAGGGTAAGACGGTTGAACACTTCGTGGACACCGGCTTCATTATGGTGACCAAGGACAATATTGACACTAAAGAAGCGAAGAACGTACTCTATTGATAGGCGCCCGTTATTTGCCTGTCTGTCACCCCCTTCTACTTCACCAACGCGACTACAGTGCGCCACCGTTGTACAGAATGAAGGGGGTGTGGCAGTGATTAAGAGGCGACGGTCCGCCCTAAAAGCGCAGGCCGTCGTATTTTTATATGAGTAATCTCCAAATTTGTCACCACACAAAATAAAAAAGCCGGTCTAGCAGGTGGGCTTTCTGTTCTGGTAATCCAAATTGGCGAGTTATTCATCATATAATACAATGGTACCGATACCACAAACCAGTTTTATCAGGGTGAAATGAATGTCCACCCCTGCCGCTTGCTACCTGTGGGAAATATTTTTGCGGGATAATGAGGAATGTCCATGAAACTTGACGCTCACCAACATTTTTGGCAATACACGCCAGCGGACTACGGCTGGATTGGGCCTGACATGCAAGTTTTGCAAAAAGACCACCTGCCATCTAATCTGGTCTTGTTGACCAAAAGCGTTAGCATTGAAGGGACGGTGGCCGTGCAGGCCCGCCAAAGCCTGGTCGAAACCGAGTGGCTGCTCAATTTGGCCGAACGGTATCCCCTGATTCGCGGGGTGGTCGGTTGGGTAGACCTGTGCAGTCCCGATTTGCGGGGTCAATTAGAGCGGTTTTCAGCCTACCCCAAGTTAGTCGGGGTGCGTCACGTGGTACAGGATGAGCCAGATGACCAGTTTATGCTGCGCGACGATTTTTTGCGCGGCCTCAGCCTACTGGCCGAGTTTGGTTTAACCTACGACATTCTTATCTTTCCGCGTCACCTGCCGGTAGCCTGCGAATTGGTCAAAAAATTTCCTGACCAGCTTTTTGTGCTTGACCATGTCGCCAAACCATTTATCAAAGCAGGAGAAATAAGCCCCTGGAACGCCGATTTGCAACGTTTGGCCGCTTTCCCGAATGTTTATTGTAAAGTGTCGGGCATGGTCACAGAAGCCGACTGGCAAACCTGGCAGCCCACCGATTTTTGGCCCTATCTTGACGTCATCTTGGCAGCGTTTGGCCCGGCGCGGCTAATGTTTGGCTCGGACTGGCCAGTTTGCACGGTAGCCGGGTCCTATGAACAGGTGGTTAAGCTGGTGGCTGATTACACTCAACCATTATCACCGACCGAACAGGCCCAAATTTGGGGCGAAACCGCCCGAAAATTCTATGGATTGAAATAAAACTATGAAAGCTATCTCTTTGACTGCGCCAAAAGAAATCAAAATTGTTGACATCCCCGCGCCCACCATGGGGCCAGACGATGTTTTGGTGGATATTCATTATGTCGGCCTATGTGGGTCAGATTTGAACGCCTATCGCGGCTTGATGCCCCTGCTCACCTATCCCCGCATTCTGGGCCACGAAATTAGTGGCATCATCACTGCCAAAGGCGACCGTGTTCCAGTCTCGTTGAACATAGGGGATAAGGTGATGCTGTCGCCCTATACTCATTGTGATGTTTGTCCCGCCTGCCGCGCCGGGCGGCCCAACTGCTGCCAGTTTAACCAAACCTTCGGCGTCCAGCGAGATGGCGCGCTGACCAGCCAAATTGCCATTCACTACAGCAAGGTTTTTGCCAATAACGCCCTGTCACTCGAAGAACTGGTTCTGGTCGAGCCGTTGAGCGTGGGCTACCATACCGTCAATCGAGGCCGGGTTAGTGAGATTGACACTGTGCTGGCTTTGGGCTGTGGCGCGATTGGCATAGGGGTTATTGCAGCAGCAGCCCGCAAAGGAGCCACCGTTATTGCCGCCGATATTGACGAGGCCAAGCTGGCCGAGGCTCAAAAGTTTGGGGCAAACTACACCATCAATTCTGCCCAGCAAAATGTGCTGGGCGTGGTTAAAGAATTGACCCATAACGAGGGGGTCACTGTGGCGATTGAGGCCATTGGCTTACCGGACACATTTCGCCTGGCGGTAGAGGCGGCGGCTTTCGCCGGGCGGGTGGTTTATGTGGGTTATGCCAAAAAAGAAGTCACATATGATACGACCCACTTTGTGCGCAAGGAATTGGATATTATGGGGTCACGTAACGCCTTACGTGTATTCCCGGCGGTGATTAAAATGATCGAGCAGCGCCAATTCCCTTTCACCAGCTTGATTAGTAAAATCTATCCTTTTGACCAAACTGCCCAGGCCCTGGCCGACTGGGACGCCGCTCCCGCGAAATTTACCAAGGTATTGATTGACTTAACCGGGACTCATCTTGAAACAAAATAATCTATACTTGGCAAACAAAAAAATCCCGACTATGATAAAGATAACTTCTTTGGCGTTCATAAGATGGGATGAGTACGCGTGTCTCTGGAGTATAGCGGTTACAAAATCCTGGTTGTTGACGATAATCCGGCCAACCTGAGCGTTTTGATGGATTATCTCATCAAATACGGTTTTGAAGTTTTAACGGCCCGAAATGGAACCAACGGCATCGAAAAAGCTCAGACTCGGATTTATACAACCCCTTCAGTGCAGGACCTCGCTGAGGCGGTGGAACAGGTGGAGGGATAAGCGGCGTGCCGTTTTGATAGCGACATCTCAAAAGTCGTAGCGGCAACCTGGTCGTCCTGCGCCACCGCCTGCCTGGAGTAAATCTCCGTGGAAATCGAGCAGAGAACCACCCATTCAATACCTGAGTGGGGCGATGATGAAGGATGAGATTTTGAGTCAAGGAGAAAATTATGGACCGTGAAAAACTGCTAGCCGCTGAAACTTTCAGTTATAGCTATGCCAACTATGCCGATCACCTGGGCATTGGGCATATTCGTTTTGAGAAGTTGATGCCCCATGATGTCAGAATTTTGGAACGGGCCGAGCGCGAGGACTGGCCCATCCAAAAACTAGCCAGGGCACTGGAGGTCGATGAAGAAATGGCCGAGCGTTTTCGGGTTTCTTATAGCCGGGCCAAAGACATTATTGACGCTCCTCACGCAGGTGAGTCTTTCCGTAGGGGGTGCGTTATTCGATCCAGGATGCCCTCAAAGAGGGGCTGCAATCCGAAGCGAATATCGAGCGGCTGGTTACCCAAATCTGCTACCGGACCACTGACCTGGCCTACTTGCTTGATTTGGAAAGGAAATCGCTCGCGGATTACTCCGAGTATCTGCGTGAGACCACCGAATTTGATAGACTGCCGCCACTGGAAGGGTTGCTGCCTGGCGCCCCCTCAGAGGAGTAAGCGTGCCTACGTCCGAACAAGATGAAACCTTATGTTTTCTAGCTATTGACGAATGAAACAAGGGGATGGCTGATGGCTCAATATCCTTCGGCTGAAGAAATAAAACAGATTGTGGCCCGGCGAAAACAACTGAGCCAGGAGTTGATGGGCTGTTTAATGTTGACCGGCGAGCGAGAACGGAACGACAGGCTCAATCGCCTGGTGTCTCGCTACGGCGAAGCTGAAGTAGACCGGGCCTTGATTTTTTATAGCCGAGGCCTCAGTCTGCATGACCCCGCCGATGAAAACGCCGTCTTCTACCGGGCCTATGTTGACTATTATCGTCGTTTTGGCGGGCAGCGGCCCCTGCTGACGCTGGAAGAATATGTGGCAGCGAATAATGAATATGCCCCGCTGATCATCCACCATGAAATGGGCAAGACGCTGACGGAGGCGGAGCAGGAGCGATTGGCCTATTTGTCTGACTTGATGTTGAAAGAAGCCACTTTTTGGGATGATCTAGCGCCGGAGAATCCACCGCCGAAAATGCCGGCGGTCAAACTCCCGCCCCTCAAAAAATCTGCGCCCAGGCTGGCCGCCGGACTTAGCGCGAGCAGCTATCCCGCCTGCCCCAACGATGGCTTTCCGCTGATAGACATTAACGGGCGTTTGGAATGTTGCGTGGAAGCCCTGAACCGTTGTGTGGGACAGCAAAAAGTGGTGGAGGTGGTTCAACGCGACCAAACCACCTATTACGTGTTTGAGGATGGCCACGAGTTGCCCCTGCTGTGTGGCTGCTGCGGCCAGGGGTTGGTGGTCAAAGACTTAGAGCAAGAGAGCAAACGAGTGTGCGGACGGCGGTTGGAGGCTATGTCTATCGGGACCACAATGATTGAAAAAGATAAGCGTGAATTTGATGAGCTGATCCTGGAATTTTCAAAGTTGGGTGTCTTTTCAAAACCCCTGCACATCCCGGTAGCTTTTGAGGTGGCGGCTCAATTACGCCATCCGGCGGCTGTTCCTACCAGGAAACAGGGTTCGACCTCAGCCAAGAAAGCGCTGGCCCCAGGGAAAAATCGTTCCCAGAAAAAGGACCGTTCTCGCCAAAGAGGCCGGAAAAAGGGTTAAAAACAAGCCAGGAGGGAAGCCATGACTGAATATACAACCGCTGCGGGTATCCCCGCCAGTTTGCGGCCTTGCTTTCAGGAATATGATTTTGAGCAACTCAACCCGGCTCAACACGCCGATTTAATCATCGAGCGCACCCTGGCCTACGGCAACCGGCCTGAACTGCGCTGGCTTTTTAGCCGCTATGGCCGGCCCCGTTTGGCCGCTTGGGTGCAGCGCCTGGGCGCTCGCCGCTTACCCTGGCGGCGGTACAATCTCTGGTGCGTGCTGCTGAGCCTCCCCCCGGCTCGCCGCCTGCGCCCGGAAGGAACGCGGATATGGCCGTACTAGAACCGGTTCACTGGCAGGTGGTCACTCCCCCCATGCGCGAATTACTGCGCTTTATCGGACGGCGCCCTTTTGCCGGGCGTTTTTATCTGGCCGGGGGAACAGCCCTGGCCCTACGCCTGGGCCATCGCCTGTCGGTGGATTTGGATTTCTTTTCGGCCACCGACGAAGTCACGCGGGCAACCCGGCAAGAAATCCTAACGGCTCTCTCCTCGCTGGCCCCCCAAGCCCTGGAAGATGTGGATGGCAACCTGCTGTTAGAGGTATCGGGTTTGCATGTTGGCTTTTTTGGCTATGGGTATCCGCTGCTGGAACCACCCGATCACCTGGAGAACATCGCGATCGTGTCGTTAGTAGATGGTGGGTTGATAAAACTGGATGCCCTTATCAGCCGGGGCAGCCGCAAAGACTTTATTGACCTATACTTCATCGCTCAACAGATACCCCTGCCCGACCTGCTGGCCCTGGGCCAGGCCAAATACCCCCACGCTCGCGACTTTGAACTGATGGCGGTAGAGAGTTTGGTGTTGTTTGAAAATGCTGACCGGGATGTCCAGCCCACCATGCGAGTCAAGGTCGCCTGGGAGGAGGTGCGCCAATTTTTTATCGACCAGGCTCAACAGTTGGGACAAATCTGGTTCGGCTCAGATGAAGCGGAGAATGAGCCTTAAACCCTGGTATCACCTCGTTTATCTCCGGACATGGGTGAAGGCAACCCCCGGATGCGGCCGAGAGATTAAAGGATGAGTTGGCAAATGACTACTCCCCCGAAGAAACAGTTTGGCGGCTTGCCGCCGCAGTACAACTTTGTGCTCAATCCCTACCCGGAGGTGCGGGTAAAGCGTTGCCCTTTTTGTGATCGCAAAACCGGCCAGCGCAAAGTACCCCTGTTCATTCACGTTGATCCGCTCCACCCCATTGCCCTCAACTACACCTGTCGCTACTGTAGCCATTGTGATTTGCTCATCGGTCATAAACACGAACTGGAACACCTGCTGGCCCAAATGTTTGCCCAATACAATCCGGCCGTCATCGGCAACGACTATTTGATTATGGGCACGGTGGATAAAAAAGCCTGGCGCGAAAGCATGGCTCAATCTAAATCCATCCCGGAAATATTACCCTATGTCAGCCGCTTCAAAACCTATTACCAGGAACTCCGCCTGACCCAACCCGGCTGGTATCCAGAAGGCAAAGAGCCGCCAGTGCAGGAGCCGCCACCCTCTACGGAGTGGGTCAAAAAAGGCCGCCGGTGAAGGTAGAGGATACGATCATCCGTTTCATCACCAAAACTGATCAAACTGGCTAGCGCCTGTCGCTGCTTTTTGGTCAGGGGCAACCCTTGCTCCTGGCATATCAAGGCTTTCTCAATCAATGGAACAAAAAACAACGTTACGAAAATTTTTCACAATCCTTGAGGGGGGTATTCTTCATTAGGTTGGCGCCCACCACATCTCCAAATCGTCTAAAATCTCTGCGATTTAAGGGTACTCTCGCTCGGACGGGCTATCATCAGCCGCTTACGGCTGGACAATCTCAACGAAACATAGGACCCTTACGTTCAACCCTCATCAGACCTGAAGACCCGGAACAGAACCGTTGAGCTGACTGATCGCACCTGGGGCCGTTGGAGACAGAACATCTCAACATGCGGGGCCGTTATTCCGTCACCCTCCCAGACAAACATTGCTCCGAGTGAATTCATCCTCTCACTGACCCCAATGAACCGGACGACTACTGGCGCTGACCATAAACATCGAGTAATGTCTCTCTAAAGAGATTGTGAAAAATTTCCGTAACGTTGTTTTTTGTTCCATTGATTGAGAAAGCCCGACTTGGCGAACAAAGGTGAGGTCGAGCGGGCGCATGGTGGCCCCTGGCTCAGTTGGGTTGGAAGGAAAGGTACTGATTTAGGCCGGAAATATTGTAGTATACTAAGCGCACGCTAAAATTACCGTAGGACGGCATCCCAATGCCGTCCGCTGACGCATAGGGATGCGCCAGCTACGGAAATTTTAAAATGCGTTTGGTATAGTCAACGAGATGTTAAACATTTAACAAGCCGAGTCCAACGGTGGGGAGTCGAGGCTTTAGCCGGAAAATCGGTCAAAAACCGGCTGAAGCCTTGACTCCGGGTGTTCAATATCATCTTTTAGGCTGTAACCATCAAGATGATATTAGATTTCTCACTTCACATAAATAAGATATACTTGGAGGTATGACCAAAAAACACATCTATTTCCGACCCACCACCGCTCAACAACGGCGCGAGGCTTTGCGCCAACGGGAGCAAGAAGATGAGCAGTGGCGGCAAAAGCGGCTGGAGTTACGCCAGCGAGCTTCGCACTTGCCTCTGGTCATCACCTGGCTGGCTGTTTTGGTCATTGTCGATAATTGCAGTCGGCAGTGTCTGGGGTTACCGCTGTTTGTCGCTGGCTCCAGTGTCACCGCCGACATGGTCGTCGCCGCTTTGGCCGAACTGTTACCACCTGAGTTACAGTTTTTGATTTCAGACCGGGGAGTGCATTTCACCGCCAAAATCTTTCAAGAATTGGCTGACACCCACCAATTTATTCACGTTTTGATTGCCCGCCACCGCCCCCAATCCAACGGCATTGCCGAACGATTGGTGCGCACTCTCAAAGAGCGGCTTAAAGATAAGACCTGGTCCGATGACCAACAACTGGCGGAACTGTTAGCAGAGTTTCTGATTTACTACAATGACCGCCCTCATCAAAGCCTTGAGGATCTCTCCCCTAACGAATTTGCCAGACGGCTTTCTTGAACATCATCTTGATGATTACAAAAATTAACCTAATTTTATTAGGTTTTGTTTAAATGGATACCAACTGCTAACCCAATAGCTGTGAGAGGTTTATGGCTAATTGAGGTATCTGGAGAAATTCGTAGCGTGTTTTGCCCGCCTCATCACAATGAAGGTGATCCTTCGCCAGTTGGAGGAGACAATCGGGGGGAGTTTGTGCTGCACCGGGCCGATTTGCAGCTTGTAATACCAGTTGCCGGCCCGCCGATGGTCAGGCTCAGCGGGGATAAGGTCGCGGCGGGTGACCATCTCGTGCCCTTCGACGCGTGCA
>CAZUNT010000157.1:0-17503 GCA_964622215.1 uncultured Caldilineaceae bacterium | reverse complement strand
CCCACGACTGAACCTACGGCCGAACCTACCGACCAGGCCACCCCACAACCCACTGTGGAAGCTACAGCAACAGTGACTGCAACCGCAACTGTAACTGCAACCGCAACTGTAACGCCAACTGTAGAAGTATCGACGTTAGACGACATTTCAGGGCAAGGTTTGCCGGCCGGTCAGGCTGTAACCAGCATGCAAATTCAGAATGTTGATACCGCTGCCTCAAACAGTATCACAGTTGAGTACTATGATGCAAACGGTAGTTTGGTCTATACTCAGTCTATTGATCCAATTGCGCCAGGTAGTGTAGTCAATATTTACCATCCTAATATATCTCAGTTACCCTCTGGTTTCAATGGAAATGCGGTCATCAACTCTGACGTTAAAATCGGTGCTATTGGCAGCCAGCAGTACAACTACACCAATGGCACGATAGGTAATGCCCAGTATTCCGGCTTTAGCGGCACAGAAATTGGTAGCAAATTCTTTCTGCCCAATGTGAACAAACTATTTGGTGGTACCAGATTCAGTAGTCAAATTCGCCTCCAAAATACTACCAGTTCATCTGTTAATGCAACAATCAAGTTTTTTACCAGCACAGGTTCCGAGGTGACGGGCGCTCAACAGGTAATCGCACTCGGTCCACATCAAGCTAAAACTGTTGCTCAAGAGGATAATGCTGGTCTTAGCAGCGGCTTTCTGGGTGCTGCTACCATTGATACAGGCAATACCAGTCACACCCTAGCTGTAGTAGTTGATGTGTTTGCTCCTGATGGTCGTATCCAGACTTATAATGGCTTCGCCTCCGGTGCTGCGCAGTTTTTCCTGCCCACCTTACTCAATACTTACGGCGGTAGCAAATTCAGTACCAGCTTCCAAATTCAGAATATTAGTAGTACTGCTGCCAATGTGACTATCGAGTACTACAAACCGGGTGATAGTGTTGCTGACAAAGTAGTTACCTATGGCTCTGGATCTGGCACGGTTGTGGGTTCTGCCATAGCTTCTAACGCTGCCGTCAACCGGTACCAACCCTCTGTTGACGCTGATCTGGGAGCTGGTCAAATTTATGCCGCCAGAATTACCTCGGATGTTCCCGTTGTGGCCATTGCTAGTCAGAATAGCGGCGTCAAACCCCTGACCTCTAGTTACAATGGCGTTTCCTCAGGGAGTTTGACTGTGAACTTGCCTACAATCTTAAAGAATTTTGGTGGTAGTAATTTTGTTACTAGCTTCCAATTTATGAATGTCGGTAGTGGCGATGCTACAGTTACCCTGCAATACTACCAGGGATCATCACTGGTAAAAACTGTAACTTACAATGGTTCGGGAAGTAACCCTGCAAAGGTTAAGCAGTATGAGGTTATTAATCGCTACCAACCTTCTAATGATGCTGACTTAGCCACTGGCTTCCAGGGATCAGTAAAAATCACCTCTGATCAACCGATTGTAGCTATTGGTAGTCAAAGCGGTCTAAATAAATCGGGTGACGCTAACGGTCAATACAATGGTATTACCCAGTAACGGCTGAAGTTTTACCCATTCGCACCACTTGAAATATCTTACCGCCAGGGGCAAAAGTATAATTTGCCCCTGGTTTATGTTTTTTCCAGAAATCCTCTCTTAGAAAGAAAATATATAAGTGATAAAAAAATATCATGTCGGTGCATTTTTACTATTAATTATAGTTGTAATAACCACTTTACTTTTTTGGCTCCCAAGTAGTAAAAATGCAGAACAGAAACAAGTATCCGAAGTAGCAGAGAAAATTTCACCAATCACGATATATACCAGCCCAATATCTCCACCACCATCATCTCCTGTTACCCCACCTCTACACGAAGTGACACTCCCCAAAGATCTGACGCCTTCAAATAAATCACTGGGGGTAGTTGCGGGAGCAGTTGTTGATCCAAAAACGTATCACCCCATCCCAAATGTTGACTTATATTTGGGAAAATTAGAAGGGATGGAGGATAATTTTCCAACGATCGTCATGCGACAGGATAACTCTCCATACGCTGTTTCAGATGAGAGAGGATATTTTATCTTTATGGATGTGCCACCAGGTAAGTATGGACTTATTGCTTGGTCGCCTGCTTCTTCGGTGTTGGCTAACGATCCCCAAGATATGGTTCACACCCTAATTATCGACGTCGAACCCAACAAGGTTGTTAACTTGAATGTGCTTCCAGTGGATGTCCCATAACTGGTTTATTAGGATATATCAACACTTAATGACTTACTTACCTGTGGCAACTTAGGCTCATGTATCTTATTATTCAAATTCCCTGTTATAATGAAGCCAATACCCTTCCTCAAACGTTGGTCAACCTACCTAAGTATATCCCTGGTGTTAAGTGTGTTGAAACTCTTATTGTCGATGATGGCAGCACTGATGACACTCTCTTTGTTGCCAGACAATTAGATGTCCACCATATCGTTCATCACAATTACAACCGAGGCTTGGCAGCCGCCTTTCAAACCGGCTTGGAAGCCTGTTTGCGCCTTGGCGCCGATATCATTGTAAACACCGATGGGGATAATCAGTATCCCGGCGACCAAATTTCCAAGCTGATCGCCCCCATTCTGCAAGGTCAAGCCGATATCGTCATCGGCGACCGGCAAACTCAGACCATTGCTCATTTTTCTCCGCTCAAAAAAATTTTGCAGCAATGGGGTAGTAGAGTCGTACGTTTTGCCTCGGGTACAAATGTTCCTGATGCCACCAGCGGTTTTCGAGCTTACTCTCGTGAGGCTGCTTTACGCATGTCCGTACTCACCCGCTACACCTATACGCTTGAGACAATTATTCAGGCCGGCAAAAAGGGGCTGAGAGTTACCAGCGTTCCTATTCAAGTCAATGAACCACTGCGCGAATCTCGTTTGATCAAAAGTAACTGGTCCTATGTTAAGCGTTCGGCGGCAACAATTGTACGATTGTATGCCCTATATGAACCTTTTCGCACCTTTATGTATTTTAGTTTACCCTTTTTGCTGATTGGCTTCGTGCTGCTAGGCCGATTTGGCATTTTATACCTGTTGGGAATGAGCGGGATAGCACGGAACATTCAATCAGTTGCCGTAGGCGGCACATCATTAACCCTTGGTTTCCTGCTTATTGTTTTAGGTATTATTAGCGATTCCATTGCCACAAACCGGATGTTGATTGAAGAAATGTTGTATCAGATCAAACGTCAAGAATTAGCCAAGCCTTCTGAAGTACCCTCAAATGAACTTCACACCTCTAAAAATAGACCGCCGACGGATGATGACCGCTGAAAGACATCTTCATTCTTGGTGGTGTGCCGCAGATTCGTGAACACTCCTAAAAGATCCCCTCAGTCCAAAGGCAGTTTCTTGTTTTAAATGCCAAAGGGGTTGACTTATTCAGCAAAAAATGGTAGAGTAATACTATATATAGACTCTCTAGGTATAATAATGTTTACACTTGTTTCAAACCTAACTTTTGATAGGTGATTTTTACCTCATCGAGGCGTATATTGAGTGCAGGAATCAGCATAGGTACTCAGTAGACAATTTCTCTATCTACCAATCCCGGTCTACTGGTTACTATCCACCGAATCTGAGGTCCGTATGCGCTGCCCGAATTGTGATTACTCGGCTTATCAGCCATCCCAACCCTGTCCTGAGTGTCACTTTGCCGGCGACCCGGTTCTTATCGAAGAGCTGGCCCGGATTGATTGGGTTTTGACCGAGATTGACACCTGGCAGGCGTTGGGCGTCCGCTCTCATGACCGTCAGCTTATCCAGCAAAAATACGAGGCTCGCCAGCGTGAACTGGAAATAGCCCTGGGACTCCGTCTTCCCCCGTTTACCGCCGAGGAAGCCCAAGCTGCCTGGCCTGAACTTTTCCAGCGTGAAACCTTACTCCAAAAAATGGGGGAATGGCTCGAAGCCGGCCTGATCCACCCCACGACAACACAAACAATGGTCGATCAGACCCAGCATCAGGTAGATGAGTTGTTCGAACGGTTGGAAGCGTATGCGCGCCCACCTTATCCTCAAACCGATACCGAACGCCTGGAGTTAGTTAATTTTCTCCTCGACGCGGTAGACTACCTGCACCAAAATAGCAGCTTTGCCACTACCACAGCCGAAACACAGATTCGCGTCCCACTCATAGCCGAAAAAGAGCAGCTAGAGATCAAGCTCAGGCTTCGCCCCATGCCGGAGCCGGTGAGCCAGCCGATCAGCGAGCCAACCAGCCAACCAGAAATTCAAGTCGAGCCGGAGGCTGTCATTTCCATTCCTCCATCTGCGTCTCCTCATCCCCACGCCTCCATGCTCTCTCTCCCCCTTGCCTCCCTGTCCCCTCGCTCCCCGGTTCCTCCCCTCCGCGACCGTCTCTGGCGTACTCTTCTATCCGAACGGACTTTGCAGGCCCTACTTTTCCTGGGCATCTTTCTGCTTTTTGCCGCCGCTCTGTCCTTTGTAGTTTGGGGCTGGAAAGATTTTTCCGCGCCTTTGCGCGTTGCCATCCCAACCAGCTTTACCGCCATTTTCTTCGCCCTGGGTTGGTATGTGCGCGCCAAAACGCCGCTGTATCGCTCCGGTGTTTCCTTGAGCGCTATTGCCGCCCTACTCATTCCCATTGATTTTTATACGGTTTACGTCAATTTTCATATTCCGCCTGATTACTGGCCTGCCTTCTGGCTTATCACTTCCCTGGCTTGCCTGGTCGCCTATATCATCGCCACCTTCATTATTCGCAGCCGCTTTTTCGGTTATCTGGTTGGGGTAGCGGCCGGCAGTACCGTTCTGGCGCTGATTCAGGTTGCTCAGCAAGCCGTTGGGCTGTCCCTTGACTGGCGCACCGCCGGGTTATCACTATTGGCTCTCGGTCTGATCGTCTTGGCCACCATACTGGAAAAACGGCCAGCAGATACCTCCTGGCCTCATCTCTTCGCCGAGCCCTTTCGTTACCTATCGCTGCTGACCGTCGGCGTGTTAATGCCTCTTACCTTCGGCTGGCGCTATCTCCAGCGTGATATCTTCGATACGCTTCACTATGCCTTGACGATCAACTGGTGGGTGGGTGGCTTTACTTTCGGTTGGGGAGCTGTCCACTATCGTAGTCGCAGTCTCGGCCTGCTGGCGGCAATCGCTCTGCCATTGGCCACTTATCTAACCCAGGCGGCTCTGTTCGATCAAATTGAGGTCAATCCGGCCTGGCATGCCTTCGGTTGGGCACTGCTGGTTCCTTTATACTTTATCACCGGCCACAAGCTGCTGGCTCAAAAAGACGATCCCATTATTTACGGCCATGGGCGTACTGCCACCGGCTGGGGGGTAGCTCTCCTTATCATCGCTACCTTCTGGTCTTTAACCGACCTTGCCAATGGCACCGCTGCCGCCTTTAGTCATACGGTTTTGGCCGGGGCCGTTATTCTGGCCGCCTGGCTGTGGCGACAGCCTCGTTATCTTTACGCTGCCTCTCTCTTATCTCTTTCGGCTGTAACCTTTGCCGAATCGGAACTGGGTTTGACCCTTTCACAAGTGGGTCTTGGCTGGGCTTCCCTGGCTATCATCCATATCATTGTTGCCCTTAACCTGGGAACCAGGTTCCCAAACCTCACCTCAACTCATTCGACAGATTCAAAACAAAATTTCGTTCAGCCTATCGTCGTCTCCGGCTATGTCATTGCCGCCTTAGCTATTTTGCCATCTTTTTTACCGTATAATGGCGATAGCCTGGCCTATGCCTTGGGCAATTGGCTTGGTTTGACGGCCTGGGGCGCTTGGTTGGCTCACACCGGACGGCCGGGCTTTGGTAACAGCCGCACTTGGAGTAAACCGGTATTTCACTGGTTTACGGCTTTACCGCTGCCGGTGTGGTTAGGGGTGATGTTTGCCAATCGCCGCCCCCTAGATTTTAGCCTGCCCCTGGCCCTGGCGGTTTTAGCCTGGGCTATGGTGGCCCTGAGTTACCGGCTTGCCCGCGCCGACGCCACCTATAGATTACCCTGGTATGTAACCGGCCTCCTGGTTAGTATAGCAGCTCCACTGACGGCCTTCGCCATCATTCCTTCAGGTTATACCCCTAGTCTGGCCTTACTCGTCGTCGGCCTGCTCTATTTTGCCGATGCTATCACCAACCGGCAGTCACTGGAGCTGGCCCCGGCCGGCCTGATAACTGCCTGGGGTTACACCCTGTTACTCGATCGACTCAACGTTTTCTTCGATGTGTCGAGTCTGGCTTTGAGCTTGTTGGTTGCTGTTTATATTCTGGCCGGTTTGCAGGCCGAGCGACAAAAATCAGCCATCTTTACGCATCGCTTCCTTAGCCCTCTTTATCTAACTGCCCACGTTTTAGGCCTGGTTATCCTCTGGCGAATCTACCTTCGTCCATTCAATGAGCTTTTCTTCAATTCATCCTGGACTGAAGAGATGCAAAGGTGGGGAGCGGCTAGCCAACTGCTGTTAGCGATAACCTATGGGCTTTATGCCTGGAGCACGTATAAGGAGCGCTGGGGACATATCGCCTTGTGGCTGGGTGTAGCGGGTGGAGGTTTCCTCGTCATCGTTTATAGCCAAGGTCACGGTTCTTCAGCGGCAGCGGTCGCTATGATGGCTATTGTGCTGGTACTAATCGAACGAGGTCTGCATTGGCTCCGCCAGCGTCCTGGAGCGAGAAATCGTCAACAAGCATATTTCCGATTAACATGGCGATTATTCCGGCGTCCCCTTTTACTCACCGGCTGGATTGTCTCGGTTGGAGCCATTGGACTGGCGCTGCTGCGCAATTTATGGTGGCTGGGCGGCGGACGGATTCAGCAAATTTGGGCTATCACCGGCTTGCTTTTGATTACTTGTCTGTACGCTCTGTCGGCGCGTCTTTTTCGGCAGGCTCGTTTTACATGGTTGGCGGTTCTTCTCATTTTCGCGCCCTGGACAATTTTGACGAATCTGGGCTGGTTTACGTCGTATCGTCCTACCCTACCGGGCTTTGCTTTAAGTTGGGCAGTGTTGGCCTGGTTCCTATATCTAGCGGGTTTACTTCTGGGTCGATTCGCCTCTTATGCTTACGTTCTGCCACTCAAGTCGGTTGCGCACATCCTTCTGCCTCTTTCTCTATTATGGGGGGTCGCTAACGTTGATACGAGCCGCTTTACCGTTGCTCTAGCTGTTGGTCTATATGGTTTAGCCGCAGTATTGGATCATCGCTCACTCAAATATACTAATGGTAACTTCTCTACCTGGAGAAAGACTAAGTTTCTCTACCCAACTCTTGGACTTATCCCGGTCTGGTGTGTCTATCTACTGGCCTGGCTATTACCGACGGCTCGTCACGAACATTACGGCTTAATGCTGCTGCTGTTTGGTCCGCTGGGTCTGATTGCCGGACAGTGGCTTGAGCGCGTTGCCCCCAAACTACAGATGGCCCAGAGTTACGGTCTGCCGGGATATTTAACGGCATATGGTTCGCTGATTATAGGGACAATGCTGGTAGCTCACGAGGCACCCTTGTTGGCGCTGGCGCTGCTTTTCGACGCCCTGCTGCTGGTAATTTCGGCGCGTTTGTTTAGAAATCCACTATGGTTGTATCCAGCAGCAGCGGTGATACCTATCTCGCTGTTGTTGGCATTGCACGAAGCAGGTATTGCCGGTAATCGTCAAGGTTGGTGGTTAATCGGGCTGGCCTCGATTTACCTTATGCAGGCCTGGGTGCTGCGTCGAGTCCAGTTGATGTCGTATAGTACAGCCCCACTTATCATCGGCTTTGCCCTCATTGCCCTAGGTTTGCCTCCATCCAGCCAAGATCAAACGGGCGCCTTGTGGGGTTACGGAAGTGCAGCCTTACTCTACACTATCATGGCGTTCTGGCTGCGCCAACCTTTGCTGTTGAGTCCAGCTTGTGCCTTAGTTATCGTTCCTTATGCTATTGGTCTACAAAAATCAGCGCTCGCGCCGGAGTACTATGGTTTGGCTTTATTCCCCGGCGCAGGGGCTGCTGTCACCTGCGGGTGGTGGTTGGATCGCCGCTTGGGCAGTTGGCGAGACTTTCCCTGGAGTCAACCGGCGGGCTGGCCAAAAGCCCTGGCTGACCGACTATTAGGTTGGTGGGGCTTGCCTTTTTACGCCCTGGGTTTTGGCCTGGGGCTGGTTAGTCCATTTTTTACCGAATTTAAAGCCGGGTTATCGGCGTTGAATTTTTTGCTGATGATGCCTCTGTTCGGTTGGGCGATTTACTACTTCCGGCTGCGCATCTGGTTGCTGGCGTTAACCCTGGCCGGTCATTTAGCAGCGATTTTCTATCTCCAAGAATTAGGCTGGTGGCATTATCCGGCCTGGGCCTGGTATAGATTCTTACCAGTTACCTTGTTTACAGCGGGATTTGCTTTGTTTATTGAGCAGCGCTGGAGAGAAAGATCGCCGCTTCAAGAAGGGTATCTTTTTAGGGGTTGGTCACGTCCACTTTACACAATCGCTCTACTTGACATAATTATTGGACAAATCTTTGCTTTGGAAGGATCGTGGGCCGGGGCAATGGTCTCTCTCGGGCATGGTCTGATAATTGCAGTTCTCGCGTCGTTTTGGTTATCAAGGTGGCTGCCTTATCTGAGTCTTGGTTTGGGGATATTTGCCTGGATACAGTGGTTGTCAACGTGGGAAGGTCCTATTGAGAAACTACCAATTGCGTTGGCCGGCTTAGCTTTAGGGTACGGTCTGAGCGGTTATGGGTTAAGTCTTGTTCGTCAAAACTTATCTAAAGACCGAGAAATCCACCCCTGGCTGGTGATCTGGGAGTTGCCATTACAAAGAGAGAGTATTTTGCTTTCGTTGGGTACCCTGGTTCTGACCGCTTGGCTCGGTTTGGATTTGGTTGGATGGACAATTAGAGCCATCTTTGGTTTACGTTTTCGCCAGATAGTAGACCTAGTTGCAGTGCAGATGGTCGTGCAAGTTTTGGCTCTGTTAGGCTTGCTTTACCTGACAGCGGCCTTTACGCATCGCTGGCTACGGCTGGGCTATCTAGCCATCGGGATGTTGGTGTCGGCGTGGATGGTGCATGCTTTTTACGTCCAGCAGTGGGAGAACGTGCAGTGGTATGTAATCCCGGCAGGTTTATATCTTTTAGCTATTGCTTATCTTGAGTGGCAACGAGGTCATAAAAATATGGCCCGTTGGTTAGATTATGCAGCGATGATTTTGATGTTAGGCTCACTATTCTGGCAAACCTTGCTATTTGGTTGGGAGTACGCGCTGTTATTGGGCACTGAAGGTTTTATTGCTTTCTGGTGGGGCAGCGCACGCCGTCTGCGTCGTTTTTTCTATGCCGGTATGGTGGCGGTGATCCTGGCGACGGTGGGCCAACTGCTCAACTCGCTCCAATCTATTAATCAATGGATTGTTTTTGGGGTTATCGGTTTGTTACTGGTTGTCGTTGCTATTGTGGTGGAACGAAAATTAGAGAGCATTAAAGCCTGGCAAGCTGTATTGGAAACATGGGAGTAAAGTAGTGAATTTTTCGGAATCTTCGGCAGATATTTGGCTCAAACGTTTCATTGCTATCGCCAGCCTGCTTTTATTATTGCCAGGTTTGCCGCTGGCTTTTGGCCTTTTATGTATGACCTTCGTTCTAGGGGTAGAAGGTGATGCTCAAACGGTAGGAGCCGGTCTGGGGAGCTTTGTCCTGGCAACCCTCACAGTTGGAGCCGGGGGTGTTGCGCTGTGGCATAGTCTACATTCACTACAAGGGAAAGCCTCTAAACCTCTCCGGTTGATGCCTGTGTGGGCCATAGCCGGCGCTTTTGGTCTTTGTGTGGCCATGGGGTTATTTATTTCAGAATACAACTTTGCTACCGGGTTATTCTTCCCACCACTCCTATTAATCGCGGCAGCTTTACCTCCTCTATTGGCAGTCTCCTGGTTTATGGGGACAAAAGCCAATGGTCTCACCTGGAGACGTGGTTCATTGGCTTTTGTCGGAGGAGCAACAATTGGGGTGTTATGCGCCATCATCCTGGAAATCCTGTTCCCAACGATTATTTTGGCTCTTGTTTTCGATTTAGCTAACTTCGCCTTAGCTAACGTGGAACAGTTATTCGAATCGTTGGCCGGAAAGGAAATTGCTAGAGCCGTTACCAGTCCGGGATTCATTTTTATCTTTGTGCAAATCGCCGTCATTGCCCCTCTGGCAGAAGAGCTGGCCAAACCTTTGGCAACCTTACCTCTGATTGGTCGTCTTTCCCGACGAGATGCGTTTCTGGTTGGGGCGATGGCCGGAGCTGGCTTCGCCGCTTTAGAGAATGTCATCTACGCTGGTTTTGGTTTTTACTTTTGGGCAGGGATTCTAATCGTCCGAGCTTTAGGAGGAGCTGTCCACCCATTGGGTTCAGGCATGGTAGTTTTGGGCTGGTGGGATGTTTTGAGAAAGGAACCCAAGGCTTGGCTCAATTGGTTCACCCGGTTTGGAATTGCTGTGGGGATGCATGCCCTCTGGAATGGGGGTTCCTTGCTGGTCATTACCTTAGCTGGGGCAAATTTTTTCGGCGAACTTCCACCCGAAATCGATATTCTGGGGCTGTCAGCAGCGGGAACAACTTTGGCGCTACTGGTCATCCTGGGTTTGGTGGCACTTTGGCTGGGGCGATCTATGGCTCAGAAGATTGAAGGATCCCTTACAATAAGTAGTGATGAACACGTTAAAGACTATTTCATCCTTTCTGACAGAAACGCGGCGATTTGGGCTTTATTCTGCTTAGTTGCGATTGTCCCTGCAGGAATCGCCGGTCTCCAGTTGTTAATGAGGTAAGACTTGAAACTGAAGACAACAAACCTGTTAAAATTCCTGGCTGGCTGGCATCTCAATTTTTGGATAGGCACAGTCTTAATTTTCGCTAACCTGTTGACCTGGGCTGGTTTACTCCTGGCTCCGACAGCGCCTTATGTCGTCGAAGCTATCCTCGATCCTGAAGTAGAGATTTTGTTAGCCGAGATTCGTTCCGGCGAACATTCTGGTGAAAGTTGGCAGGTAACACTGACCGAATTGGAAGCCGAACAAACCATTACCTGGTACTTGCGGCGCTATCCCCAGATTCCATTCGAGCATCCTAAGATAGAGATTACGCCAGACTATGTAGCGGGTGATGGGGAAGCCACGATTGCCGGAATGCGAGTGCATGTTGGAGGTAAAGCACAGGTTACCCTGGTAGAAGGCCTGCCTAAAGTGAAGATTTTGGATTTAAATCTGCCTGTACCTGGATGGATTCGGCAAGCAATTGAGGATGAAATTGAGGTTCAACTTCGTCGGGCTGACCTGTTACCAGTTCGCTTCACTTCGGCGGAATGGCGTGAAGGAGAGGTAATGGTTCGAGGAGTGATTCGCTAACAACCCACTTTTTTCTAAAAAAGTGGGAACCCGGGTTCCCATTTTTAATCATCGGCCACAGTCATACTAACGACCTCAGCCCTCATTAGCTTAAATTGACTTTCTCCGCGCCGTACTAATAGTTCATGAGCCCAATAAATCGAAGCACCCGCCTCCACTTTGTACACTGCCAAATCAGTATGCTGAGGGTGTTTCTCCCCTTTAAGTCTGGGCAGAGGCATCGGCTCACCGGCTCGTAAAGCCTCGGCATCAAATTCAATTTGGTTAAAAAACGGTTCCAAACGACTGGCTAATACCACATCACTCTGTCGCCAAGTTACCAACTGCTCCAGGATTTGGCCACCGGTCATTACTTGTGTCTCAAGGATTTCCACTTTTTCAGGCAGTAGGTGGCGCTTTAAACCCTCTAGCGGAGGAAGTACAGATAGCAAACTTACTTCAATTACATCGGAAGTGACCAGATCCTCAATCTTTAAAAGAACTTCTTCTAAGGTCTGGCGAAGCGATTGCAGAGCCTGTCGCATCTTGGGGTCTTTGGCTCTGCTGGCCAGAGTAATGACTACCTCTTCGTAATTTTCCTGGGGTAAAGACAACAATGAGTGAACAGTTTTGGCTGCGTCCAATACTCGCTTTTCAAAGCGCTGCTCTACGGTTGTTAAAGAGACTTCTCGTAGTTGTGATTTTTGGGCAACAGGGGCAATAACTTCCTGGAGAACCTGACGACCACTCCATTTTTCATCCACGATTCGTCGAATCATAGTTAGCTGGTCGACATCAGTCGGCAGTCTCATTACCGGACGCAACTGCTTTTCAGTTAATTGAGCAGCCTCGGCCAAATCCTGAGCTTCCGGTGACAAATTCAATAAGGTGAGATAATTACGCACCATTCGATCACCTATGGCCCGGCCAGTAAAACTTTTGACTCTTTGGCCAATAGCTACTTGCAGCTCTCGTTGACTAGGTAGTCGGATAGTATTTTCACCGGGAACCCGGGTTCCCAACTCAATATTGAGACGCTCTTTAATACGTTGCATAGAACGTGCTCGAGCTAAGGCCGGCAGATCAACACGAGCTGCATTTTCCGCTTCCTGGCGTTGGTGAATAATCTCCTCGTCTTCTGGCAACATCTCGATAATACATTTGACATTTTGAAACTCTTCATAACCCTGTAGCACCAGTAGATGATGTGCCCAGAAGCGCCGTTCGCCCTCACCAAGGCGATAAGTGGTTCGATCCGGCTGTTGAGGATCATCAATACGATAAACATTTACGGGCTGGCGCAAGCCCACCTCACGGATAGATTGGGCCAAGGCTAACAGACCCGTATCCTCAACAACCTCATCCTCCTCTTCTACTTGACCTTTTTGCCGTCCTCCCAAAGTTAAGAGTGCGACTGTTTCTCCTCGTTCCGCTCGCAAAATCAACTCTCTAATAGCCTCAGCCGGGGAAAGTGCCTTCTGATTAACTGCCTCGCGAAGATCGTAGGGCAACAAATGGCGCGGTTGGTTGGGGTCAGGCATAATTCGATCCAGGTTTATCTCATAAACCCGCTGATCAGTGGGTCGAAATCCGATATCCACGGTTGACATACTTCCGGTCAATTTGTCAATCGGATTATCGGTCTCTTCCTCACCTGGTGTTCCCCTTACGCCTAATGTACGCTGAAGACTAATCTTTCGTTTGGCCATTATTCCCTCTTATCCAACCTGTTCGGTGCAGAACTTCAGTTCGCAGAGCGCGGTATAGTTCAGCATAGCGGGTAAACTCGCTACCCTCACAAAAAACCAAAGGTTTTTGGGCCTCGCTTGACTCCCGCACTCGTACCGATGCCGTCACCACAGTCTTGAACACCAATTCCCCATATGTCTCTCGAACCAGTTCTTCCGTTGTTTGATCATAAACAGTGCGTGGGTCAGTGTTATTGATCAACAGCCCCAGTATCCTCAACGTTGGATTATACCATTTCTGAGCAGAATAAACATACTCTATTGTATCACCCAGTGCTCCCCGTCCTCCGGCACCGGGGTCTACGGGTATCAAAACATAATCACTGGCGGCCAAAGCATTCATTGTTAGTCGATCCAGACTCGGAGGACAATCAATTAAAATCCAATCTATCTGATTAACTTCATTTACCCGATCAATCTGGGTTTTAATTCGGGTTAGACAACTGCGCAACCGTAATTCTCCCCCTTCAATCTGGGTTTGCCCGCTTTTGATACTCTTCAGGCCATCATCAGCCGGGATAATCTGTAAATTGGTAAAGTTCGTGGGTTGCACCGCTGCCCCAATCATCCCATCATTGATTAGAATCCCAGATAACTTCTCTTCACCTGCATAGACCCCAAAAAAGGCTTCACCCAGTGTCTTTTGGGGATCAATATCAATACATAAGACCCGATATCCCGCCTCGGATAAGACACCCGCCAGATTAAAAGTTGTTGTGCTTTTGGCTGAGCCACCTTTCAAATTTGCCAGTGCCACAATCAGCATAATACTTTTCCTGACTTTTATCTGAAAATAATCCAACTTAGGATTATTATCGAATTATCGAACTTCTTCTCTCATCGATTTGTATGGGTCAACTCAAACTCAACGTTGACGGTTACCCCAACAACACTAGACAATGCCCGTCTTACAATATCTCGCAACCGATTCTCTAACCACTCTTTCGCCATCTCGGTTTGAACACCAATGATATAAGTACCGTCCTCCCGACCTATGAGCCGGGTACCTTGAATAACCGCATCATAAGTAGCCCGCGTCATCTGAGGTCGTAGAACCGATTGTGTTTCAGCCCAAATCGCCTCATTAACCGAAGGCGGCGTCAAGGGTGGAAGAGAGAGTAAATCGGCAGGAACCCGGGTTCCCAAAGTCTCTTCTTCTGAATTGTCTAACTCTTTGCCTGAAGTCTGTTTAAATCCTAAATCCACCCCTGCTTCAGCAGCGAAATCACGCAATGCTCGTACAAAAACAGCTCCTAGATTAACAGGCGACTCGCCTTCGTCGGCCTCAAGAGCAACCTGAATTGCTGCCGTATATAAATCGAGCCAATTTGGATATAAAATATTGAGAACTTTGTAAAACATCGCTTCAGAATGTTTATCATTAAGCAACGATTCTGTCAAACGGATGATTGGTTCAAAAGCATCTCTCCGTGAATTTTTTGACGGTTTTATTTGTTTAAGTTGATTAATTAATATGTCAAGTTCGTTAACGTTCTTTCTGATTTCTTCCGATTTACCCTCATATGAATTTGAGAATCTTAGATTTACATAACTACCTAAGTCAGTATTTCTCTGTTTCACGCCAGACAGTAAATCGGAATTATTTGGATTTACCATCTGCTTATGTAAATCGGATTGAGGTGGATTAGTCGGCAAAAGTAATCCGGAGTTGCCTGGACTAACGAGAGATAAATCGGTTTTTTGTAGTTGAGATAAGTCTTCAGATATTGGAAGTAAATCAGGATTACCTCTGGTGACGTTTCTTGTCAACCGGTACGTTTCCAGGCCTAGTTCACCTTGTTGCATCCGCAGCAGTTCGACTTGTTGTTGTAAGCGGGCCTCATCTTCGGGTATTACCGGGTCTTCCATAAGGACTTCGAGCAAGAACCCTACCCGCCGAGTTTTCCCTTTATCAGTTTCGTAGGCGTAACGGAGCCGGGGAATAAACAGCGAGAGATAGTGAGCTTTTTCATCATCGGGAATGATGGCTCGCCAGGGTTTATCATTGGGGATTGGCTCATGCTTAAGCCAGCTAGCTATTGTCTCCTCATGCACATCGAGCATCTCGGCCAGGTCTCGCCAACTACAGGTAACGCGTTTGGTGCCGTCACTGCGGCGAGGCGCATCAATACAAAGCCCACGCAGCAACATAACCAAACACCATCGCTCAGGGCCAAGACGAGGTAGCCATTTTTGAACTGAATAAAGGGTAACCGGGACTGCTCGCTCAGGAGCGATTATAGCCGCTCTGGCGCTTAAGTAGACTGGATGAATTGAAAGGTCAGACATAACAGGACCTTTTGGGCTTTACACGATAGCCAAGTGTTAGCATTAGCATAGTTGCCAGAAGAGGCTACCGGATCAATATCTTAATAAAGTTGAATCAATTTCGGCCTGTAATGTTTGACAGAATTCATCCTCTTGTGGTATATTATTCCCACCAAAAAGTGATGAGGACAAAATAAAGTTCCTTGTCACGGATAGCTTGGGTAAGTGGCTTAGCGGGCAGCAACCCAACTGAGCCGAAAATTGAAGAGCTAACACTTTTAGAATGAGAGGCTCGCGGCAACGGGCCTCTTTTTCTATCCCCGTACAAGGCTAGTTTAGGAAGATACCTTCCCATTCTAGGTTAAATCCAGGCCTTACTATCCCGGATTATAAACATAATCATATAAAATGTCAAGAGTTACTTGTAATTTTGGGGGGTAGGTGCTATAATTAGGCCCAATGTTTCGAGGGGAGGTATCTTTCTATGCTCGATCTCAGCCCTCTAGGGTTAGTGGAGCCGCCATTTTCTCTTTCACCTGATCCACGCTATTTCTACGTCTCGCTTCAGCACAAAGCTACGCTAGCCAAAGCAACTTACGCCATTGAGCAGCGGCAGGGCTTGTCGGTAATTTTTGGTGATGTGGGCGTGGGAAAAACAACTATAGCCCGCCGCTTATACCAAGTCTACCGGGATCGAGCCGATTATCATACCGCCTATATCCCTACACCGCTTTATCCCTCAGATTTCCAGTTTTTAAAGAATATTTGCGACGAGTTTGGCCTTCATCCTAAACGTAGCAAGCTGCTTCAATTAGCCCACTTTGAAGAGTTCTTGATTAAAGCTTTTAAAAACGATAAAAATGTGTTACTTATTATTGACGAGGCCCAAGGTCTTATTGGTCCCCAGTTTGAGTTGATTCGCCAGTTGTTGAATTTTGAAACAAATACCCAAAAGCTGATTCAAATCGTGTTGATTGGCCAAAACGAACTACGCAACAAACTGCGGCTCAAACGCGCTCTAGCCTCTCGTGTGGCTACCCGTTCGACCCTGGAACCTTTGCATTTTGAGGATACGCGTTCGATGGTCAACTTCCGAGTCATGGTAGCTGGTCGGCAGGAACCGCTCTTCACCGAGGCGGGTTTGGTGCGGATTTATAACTACAGCCGGGGAATGCCCCGCGATATTTGCGTCATTGGGCTTAATATATTACCCATAGCTTTGCTGAATAGAGTATCAATGGTTGATGCGCCGCTGATTGAGCAGGTGATCGAGGAGTTACGATAATGACTGAGAATGTCAAAAAAGAGAGACAAGGAACTTTTGCTCAGCTTTATGACGTTCAAGAGGAACTTAGCCGGCGTAATACCAAGCCCCTGGGGCGGCCCCCCAAGAAGGTCCAACGCAAACCCACTACTGTCTATTTAACCAAGTCTGAAGCCAGGAACTTGAATAAACTGCATCTCACTGTAAGTGAGTATTTCACTGTTAATCGTAGTGAATTAGTAGGGGTGGCCGTTGATATTCTAACATTTTTGATGGAGGAAAGAGGGAAAAATGCTCTGAATGAGGTCCAGGTTCGGGATGTAGAGTCTCTTCGCAGGGCTATTTTTGATTTTTTGAAATCGTAAAATTATAAAATTACAAAGTGGTTATCTGCGTGGTTAATGATCTCCTTTGCCCTCTCACCCGGTTGACCGAAATTTTTGTGCCTCAGTGATCAAACACTCCAGATTGCTCGTATCCAGCAAAGAAAATGAAATACCGGCTAGCGCCAATTCTTTGTGGCCCAAATTGTGAAAAGAACGAGCACACGCAGCTCGAGACATGGCATCATAGATAACCACGAAGTCGTTGGCGTTTGGGTTCTGCTCAAGAACATACCGAACGAATTCGATAGCAATTTTATTCAAGATTGCCCTCCCTGAGATAGATAGTCCCCCTCAAAGTCTGATCATAATTTCTTCCCATTATAGCACAATTGCGAGCTTCCAATCCATAGGAAAAATCATCCAAACCTTAAAATCTGCCCTCGATCATAAGGTAAAGATCGGCGAGCAAAAATTCGCCAAGTTACCCGAGGAATTTGTTTCTTGATGAGATATATTAGAGTTAATTCACAATAAGACAGGTAGGTATGGTAAAATAGGTACCTCCCAA
>CAZUNT010000156.1:0-17725 GCA_964622215.1 uncultured Caldilineaceae bacterium | reverse complement strand
TGAACCTCGTTTTGTCCAAATTTATCCTTTCACCACGTTATAATGGAGTGCTACCTTATTGGTTTGGGAATAGTTATTTGGGGATTAAACTTGGTCTGGCCCATTGCCAATGCGGTGCTTACCTCGCGAGTGGCAGATGCTATCGTCGTGGGCCTGGTAGTGGCCGTGTCGGCTTATTTCTTGGGCCGGCAGCCTTTTAGGGAGAATCAGGCGGGCGATGAGGTTGGCTCGACCCCGGTCAGCCGCTACCCCACCCGGCCTTCAGCGCCCATCATTTTCCCATTTAGCCGCACGCCGCGCTCTACCCGCCCGTTACCCAGCCTAGTAGCTCCCGATCTTCATTCTCGTGTCACCCAGCCTATACCGGTCTTTGTGAGACAGGAGCAGCTTGCCCACAACATCACCAAACCTATGCCTGTCACCCATTAGAAACAAAAATATAACTATCTGGCATGTCATTTCGGTCCTGGCGAGGTTGAAATGACATGCCAGGGTAGTTATCCTCTACTGCCCATAGTTATTCACTATGATAACCAAATCAAGAATATCTATCTTGCCGTCGGCATTGAGATCGATGGTGAGATCATCACCGCCATAGCGAGCGGCAACATAGGCCAGGTCAAGGATGTTTATTGTGCCATCCTGGTTGACGTCATTACTCGCAGGGGTCTCTCCCTCTTGGTCATACTCCCGAAGTTCCACGCCAATTTGATCGCTATCCTCACCGGCAGGCTGGCCGGCCTGACCCTCCGCTGAGGCAATCTTGGTAAAAGCGTCGGGGCACAGCGTGGCATGATCGCCGATCACCGTGACCATGCCCGGTGCGAAACCGCTGGAGACATAGACCCGGTTGGTGGCCCGATCGATGGCCAAGCCGTCGGCCGGATAGATGTCAACGTTTTGAGCTATGGGGAAGTGGAAGCCGCCCCCCCAGCCCTTAGGGATAAAGAGAGCCTGGTTCAATTCGCTGCCGTCGCCGGTCGTAGTGGTCGCCCAGATGTGGCCGCCGTCGCCGGCCGGCCCCAGGGTGGGGTTGACGGCGATAGCTCGCAGCGGTACGGGCCGGCGCGGATTGCCAAAGCCGCGATGGAAGGCCGCCCAACCCAAAAACTGATCGGGCACGCCCCCGCGCGGGCCGATGACCACAATCCGGTGCGGCTCCACCGTTGCTACATACACCAGGTTGCGAGTCTCGTCAATCGCTAGGCCATACGGTTCTTTGCTGTCGTAGAGAGAGATAACTTTGCTGACCGTCGT
The DNA here is from genome assembly GCA_964622215.1 of uncultured Caldilineaceae bacterium. Classification (GTDB taxonomy): domain Bacteria; phylum Chloroflexota; class Anaerolineae; order 4572-78; family J111; genus DSQQ01. The sequence continues at coordinate 16,468 of CAZUNT010000156.1, read as the reverse complement.
CCCGTCCAAAACGGTGACGTTGTGGGTGGGACCGCCAAAGTTGACCACGTACACCTTACCGGTCACCGGGTTAGCCGTCAGGTGATAGGGCCGCAGGAAGTTGCTGCCGGTGAGAGTTGTCACGACAGCGTGCGTCTCGGCATCGATCACCGAAATCGAATCGGCCGGGCCATTACCAACGTAAATGTAATTATGCACCGGGTCGTAGGTGACGCCCCAGGGCATATCGCCGACATTTACGGCGGGCAAGGGGGTGAAAGCAGTGGCGTCGGCGTTGACCTGGATAGGCGTCACCTGGTCGGTGCTCAGGTTAGTCACCCACAGGACATTGTGCAGTGTATCGTGGGCGATGCCGTTGGCGTAGGTAATGCCGGGGATGGTCTGGATCACTGTGTTGGTGTTGCTGTCGATGACCGAAACGCTGTCGCTGCTGTAGTTAGCTACGTATACGCGCTGGCGGGCTGAGTCGATGGCAATACCGCGTGGCTCATTGCCAACCGTGATTGTGCCGAGGGGAGTTGGCGCACAGGTGTGCGTGGGTACAGGGGTGGGGGGCGTTACCACAGAGTCAGGTCGGAGTTGTAACTTCGCGACAATGGCATCGCCATCCCCATTCAATGTGGAATCAAATGCGCCGGGGGTCACGGGAAAATCGGTTGACCGGGTATCGCCGGCCAGATAAACCTGGTTGATCTCACTCAAGGCCAGGCCATAGCCCCATTCATAATTACCGCCTCCCAAAAAAGTGCTGTAAGCCAATGCGCCGTTGGGATGGAGTTTGGTCACAAAAATATCGGCAATGGGATAGGTTTGGTTGCATCCGTTACAAGTGGCTTGGTAAGCGCCCGCTGTGGTAGGAAAGTTGACAGAACTAGTGGTGCCGGTGACGTAGGCGCTGCCTTCGGCATCCACGATGACATCTTCGCCGGAGTCGTTATGGCTCCCGCCCAGGAAGGTGGCATAAACCAGCGAGGCCCCGTTGGGCGCAATTTGGGCCACAAAAGCATCGCCGCCGTCACCGGGGTTAAAGATGGAATCGGCCACACCGGGGGTTACGGGGAAATCGTAGGAGTCGGTAAAACCGGTTATGTAAACGCGGCCGGCGGTATCTACCGCTACCCCGTACCCCCGATCAGAGGCGCTGCCCCCCAGGAAAGTGGCATAAACGGTTTCGCCCGCCGGATTTAATTTTACCAGGAAAGCCTCATCACCGGAGAGAGTAGTATCTAGAGCGGCAGGGATGGGGACAAAATTTGCAGAAGAAGTGTAGCCAGTTACATAGGCGTTGCCGTCGGCCTCGGCGGCGATGGCGTAGCCGTAATCGCTATCCGCGCCGCCCAACAGCAGCGAATAAAGGAGATTGCTGCCGTCGGGGGCTACTTTGACCGCAAAAGCGTCGGTCCAGCCGCCCCAATAACCTGCGGCGGTAGTGGGAAAATCGGCGGCCTGGGTAAACCCGGCCACGTAGGCGTGCCCGGCCTGATCAAGGGCCAGCGAGAGGCCAAAATCAAGATTATTGCCGCCGAACAAAGTTGAGTAAAGTAAGCTCGTACCATCGGTGTTTAGTTTGGCTACAAAAGCATCAGACTCGCCGGCCAGGCTGGAGTCAAAAGCGCCGGGCGTAGTGGGAAAATCGGGCGAGGTGGTGATCCCGGCAATAAAGGCGTTGCCGGCCGGGTCAAGTTTGATGTCATGGCCGGCCTCAAAATCACTACCCCCCAGGAAAGTGGCATAAACCAGTTCCGTTCCGGTAGGGTTAACTTTGGCAATAAAAACATCGTCATAAACACCGCCAACTGTTGGGTCAAAAACGCCCGGCGTGGTTGGAAAGCCGGGGTAAGCCAGTCCGGTCAGGTAGGCGTGCCCGGCAGAGTCGGCGGTGATCTTGCGGGCGCTATCCAGATAACCGGGGCCGCCCAGGTAGGTGCTGTAGAGCAGGTCAGCAGCAGCGGCGGTGTAGGCGGGGAGATCGGTGGAGGACCTGGCCGAAGTGAAGGGGGAAGCGATTTCCAGACCGTTGACTTCGGGAGTGGTGGATAGGTCGAGGGGAGCGCCGTTGAGGTCAACAGATTGGGGTAACGTCAGGATAAAGTCACCTATGGCCGTAGCCAGGCGAAGCTGATTTTCGTTCTCCAGGCTAAGCGCGTCTGCGCCTTCGACTCGCCAGTGGATGGCGGACAGGGGTGAAGTTTCGGCCACAGCCACATCTGCTTTTACCACCCAGCGCTGCACCAACTGGCCGTTTTCACTGGTTATTTCCAGGTCAACGCCGGGATAGAGGTCAATATAACGGACTCCCCCCCAAACCGGCACATCGCTGCGCCAGTTGGCCGGATCGTTGCCGACGAAGTAAGAGACGTGAGTCTCCAGGCGGTTGAAGGGTTCCAGGCTGGGTTGGGGATTGGCGTCGAGGAAACTGAGTTTTAAATTAACAGCCCGCTGGGGAGTGGAGGATTGAAGATTGGAAATCAGAGCGCCAGGGTCGGTGGGGAGGGTGTTTTGAGCCTGAACTTCAGTGGTGGGTTGTTCCAGAAAGGTGAACCAGAGTGCGTTTTCGGCCAGCGAGAGGGTCGCCTGGCTGCTTTGGACTTGAAAACGGATAGCCTCGCCGCTGAATTGGCCCACATTCTCGATAAACATCAAGGCTGGACCTTCTTGAGCCAGAACCGGTATGGTGGCCTGGCCTGGCAGTACAACTAATCCAAAAGTAAGGAGGATTAGACTGAGCCTTTGGCTCAATTTTCCGGTAATAAACCTTCTCATAGTTCCTTCTTTCTCCCCCAGCACCGGACTTGTTATTAAAATTGAGTAATAGCCAGGTGTGTTACACCTGTTTGAATAAAACAAAAAAACCAGGCCCACAGAAGGGACTGGCTTTGCCATCCAAAAACGGATACCGGCTAAAAACCCGGTAAGCCGCAACGCTTAACCTGCTGTGAGATGCTTTTTAAAGAACTAACTTTACTTACAGACCTATACTATCACAAAATAATCATTATTTCAATGCCACTTTGCTACTAATTTGTAATTTTAATATCGCCAAAGCCCCAAAAAGGTTTATAATACCGCCCATGCAAATTGCTATTGTCTTGGGCCTGCTCATTCTGGCTATCGTCTTATTTGCGCTGGAGACGATTTCGGTCGATGTCATTACGATTCTGCTGCTGATCGGCCTGGTAGTGAGCGGGATTCTCACCCCGGCCGAGGCGTTTGCCGGTTTTAGTAGTGAAATTATCATTATTTTGGCCTCTATTTTTGTCATCAGTGGCGCTTTGCGACAGACCGGGGTGATGGATGTGGTGGGCGAACGAATCTACCAGATTGCCGGCGGCCAGCCTAATCATCTGTTGGCTGCTGTCATGACCATCGTGGGGGGCATTTCTGCTTTTATGAACAACACCACAACCACGGCCGTCTTTATGCCGCCGGTGATAGGCGTGGCTCAACGAAGCGGTATCAGCCCTTCTAAACTGCTGATTCCGGTGGCTTATGCCTCGGTGCTAGGGGGCACTTGCACCTTGATCGGCACTTCGACGAATGTGGCCGTTAGCGGTTATATCGTTCAGGCCGGGATGCAGCCGCTGGGCCTATTTGAATTTACCCCCATCGGCCTGATGATCTTGGGCGTAGGTATCCTGTATATGCTGGTGTTGGGCCAGCGCCTCCTGCCCGATCACAAAGACGAGAGTTTGACCGAAGAGTATGCCATCCGTGAGTATCTGAGCGAGATTGTGGTCGTGTCCGACTCTCATCTGATTGGGCAAAGGATTTTTGAGTCTGACCTGGCCCAGTTGGGGTTTCGGATTTTGGCCGTGATCCGAAGCGAGCGGAAGTTTATTCCCACGACCCGCAGCCGGGTTGAAGCGGACGATATTTTATTGGTTGAAGGCAAGCTGGAAGATTTGATCAAGGTCAAAGAGACAGCCGGGATTGAAATCAGGGCCGATTTGAAGTTGGGCGACCGGGATTTACAAACCGACGAGGTCAGAATTGCCGAAGCGTTGATTGTGCCGCAGTCCGATTTGATTGGCCGGACTTTAAAATCGGCTAACTTCCGGCAGCGTTATGGTCTGGTCGTTCTGGCTGTTTACCGGCACGGCCAGTCGCTGCGGGATAAAATTGGCCGGATCAGATTGTTATTGGGCGACCTGTTGCTGGTGCAGGGTTCGGCCGACCGGCTTGAATTTTGGCGGCGCAACCCCGATTTTTGGATCCTGGAAGAGATGACTCCACCCTTGCACCGCCGGCAAAAAGGGTTGTACATCATCGCTTTTTTTGCCGGAGCGGTGCTGATTAGTGGGCTAGGTTGGCTGCCTTTATCCATTGCTTTTTTAAGCGCGGCCGTCCTGGCGATTTTGTTTCGCTGTCTTACCGTCGAAGAGGCTTATCAATTTATCGATTGGCGGCTGATGATCCTTATCGGGGGGATGACGGCCTTTGGGGTGGCGATGGAAAAAACCGGCACGGCTGAGTTTTTGGCCACCTGGCTGGTCTATGTGCTGGAGCCGCTGGGAATCATGGCGGTCATGGCCGGCTTTTTTGTCTTGACGATTCTGCTAACCCAACCCATGTCCAACGCGGCGGCGGCGTTGGTGGTGCTGCCGGTGGCCCTTAACGCTGCCCAACACCTGGGCCTCAACCCGCGCACCTTTGCTGTAGCCATTATGCTGGCGGCCTCGATTTCCTTTATTGCTCCGTTTGAGCCGGCAGCCGTTCTGGTCTATGGCCCGGGCAAGTATAAGTTTATGGATTTTGTCAGGACAGGCGCCGGCCTGACGCTGATCCTGATGCTGCTGGTGTTATTTTTAGTGCCGATATTCTGGCCGCTTTACATCTAATGACTTCTGTAAAATTATTGGAATGGCGACAAAAGAGGGTAAATTGATGAAGGTAAACCCTGAGGTTCAAGAGGAGAAATTGGCGAGTGGTAACGGCGATAGTGCTGCTCCAGACACGCGTGAGGTCGGCGTGGCTAAATCGCGCGGGCAGAAGTTGGCCGAGATTCTGGCGGCGCATCGAGATGAGAAGCATGTTATCGTGCTCCACGATTATCCAGACCCCGATGCTATCTCTGCCGCCTATGCTCATCGTCTCATCAGTGCCGAGTTTGGGATTGAGACGGATATTCTTTACTACGGCAAGATCAGTCATCAACAAAACATTGCCTTGGTGAAGCTGTTAGGCTTCAACCTGCTGCACTTTGAGCCTACCCTGGACCTGGGACAATACCAGGCGGCAGTTTTTGTGGATGGCCAGGGCACAACCGCTGAGGAGATTGTCAAGGCGCTCGAAGCAGCGGGCGTGCCTCCTTTGATTGTGGTAGATCACCACGAAGCCCAGGAACGCCTCAAGCCGGAATTTAGCGACATCCGGCGCACCGGCGCGGTGGCCACCATCTACGCCAAATACCTGGAGCAGAGTTTGGTGGCTCTGGATAAATCGAATAAAGAACACGTGCTGGCGGCAACGGCGTTGATGCATGGTCTGATCAGTGATACCAACGGCTTCATTCAGGCCAACGCCGAGGATTTCCAGGCGGCCGGTTTTTTGAGTTGGTTTACCGATGTGGAATTGTTGGGCCAGATCATGCGCCAATCGCGGCCCAAACAGGTGATGGAGATCATTCGCCGGGCCTTGGGTGACCGGGTGACGGTGGAGAGCTTCTCTATTGCCGGCATTGGCTACGTCCGCGCCGAAGACCGGGACGCCATTCCCCAGGCGGCAGATTTTTTGCTGACCGAGGAAAATATCCATACGGCGATTGTTTATGGGATTGTGGTCGGGACCAACCGTGAGGAAAAGTTGATCGGCTCGCTGCGCACCTCAAAGATTACGCTCGATCCAGATGAGTTTCTGAAAGAGGTCTTGGGCCAGGACGAAACCGGCCGTTATTACGGCGGCGGCAAGATGTTGGCCGGTGGCTTCGAGATTCCCATCGGTTTCCTCTCCGGCGACCCTGATGACGAGTATCGCCGCCTGAAGTGGCAGGTGTATGATAATCAGGTCAAGCAGAAATTGTTCAAGAAAATAGGGGTGGAGCAAAGCTGATTATAACTCCCGTGGTTCCATCAATAATTTGAGACCAGCGAAAATTTGGTGTGCTCTTCGGCTTGATAATGTTCCGATATAATCACCCAACTGTCTTTTATCTACGGTGAAAAGCTGTGAGATGACCACGACACTTTGTTTAGGTAAATTAGCCTCTCCTGGTTCAAGTAAGATATTCCCCGGAGCGTCTGCCCGTTTTAGATTAGAGCTGAGAGCGCAAACAACAACTGTACTAATCCGGCTGTGATTGAAGACATTATTTTGAACAACTACGTGTGGGTGGCTGTAACCGGGTTCTGAACCTGATGGTTCTTCCAGTTCGATCCAAAAAATATCCCCTTGATTGATTACCACTCCCCCTCCACAATTTTTCGCTGCTGGCGGCGCATCTGGCGCAAGCGTAATTGTTCATTTAAATCAGGTGCATCTTCATAAGCGCTGTTAATTTTTTCAAAAAGTCGTTGGTTTTCATAACGACGGATAAATTCTTCAAGTGCCAGCGTGAAAAGATGGCTTCGTGAGACTTTTAGCTCACGGGCCAGGGTATCTAATTGTTCAAAGAGTGATTTTTGCAGGGAAATGGCTGTTTTTATAGTACTCATATGGTTATACCTTTCTTATAAGATTAGTATAACGATATGGAGTACTAATGTCAATACTATTTGTTGTCTATAACAACGTTACCGGATCAATATCCACTTTCCACCCCTGTGGCAAGGGCATCAGCGGGCGCAGCACCTCGGCGGGATCGTTGGCCCGGAGGAGAATGTGCCAGCGATACTGCGAGCGGACGCGGGGAATGTAGCTGGGGGTGGGACCAATAATTTCTGCAGCGGGTAAACCCTGGCGGTCAACGTAAAGGCGCAGCCGCTCGGCCAGGCGGTGAGCCTCCATGGCGCTGCGCTCCGGGCCGGGGCCGCTGTAGAGCAGCAGGGCCAGCCGTTTGAAGGGTGGGTAATGCTGCTCCCGCCGGAAGGCCAATTCCGTTTGATAAAACCCCAAATAATCGTGCTGGCTGGCCGCCACAATCGCCGGCTGGTCGGGGTTGTAGGTTTGAACAATGACCCGCCCCCCCAGGGGACTGCGCCCGGCCCGCCCGGCCACCTGCATCAGCAGTTGGAAGGTACGCTCGGCGGCGCGAAAATCGGGCAGGTACAGGGCCGTATCGGCGGAGATGACCCCCACCAGCGTCACCAGCGGCAAATCCAGCCCCTTGGCTACCATCTGCGTGCCGACCATCACCCTGGCCCGCCCGGTCATAAAATGCTGCAAAAAAACATCGTGGCTGCCCTGCCGCCGGGTGGTGTCCCAATCCCAGCGAATGGTCTGAGCTTGCGGAAACAACCCTTTGACTGCTTCTTCCACTCGCTGGGTGCCCAGGCCAAAATAGCGGATGCGCTCACTGTGACACTGCGGGCAGCGCTCCGGCGTTTTTTCGTTATAGCCGCAGTAGTGGCACATCATCAACTCACCGCTGGCGTGGTAGGTCAGGGTGGTATCACAGCGCGGGCAGCGCATCACATAGCCACAATCCCGGCAAATAACAAAACTGGCCGTTCCCCGCCGGTTCAAAAACAGAATCACCTGCTCCTCTCGCCGCAGCGTCTCCCGCATAGCCTCTTGCAGCGAGCGGCTAAAAATGGTCCGATTACCCGCCTTCAACTCCTCGCGCAGATCAACAATTTCGACTTGAGGCAAGGGCAGGGTGACAAAATCTGACCGAGGACCGGCGACCGGCGGCCGCTCTTCTGTTTTTCGTTTCAGCATCGCTTCCTGCACCGCCAGATGCTTGGCGTGCGCCAGAATCCGGTTCGGCAGGCTGAGCAATTGGTACTCACCGCGCTCGGCTTTGCGGTAGGTGACGACATCGGGGGTGGCGCTGCCCATGATGACCAGTGCTTGGCTCAGCCGGCCTAACTCCAGGGCGGCCTCGCGGGCGTGAAAAATGGGCGCCCGATCGCGCTGTTTGTAGGCCGGTTCGTGCTCCTCGTCTACGATAATGACCCCCAGGTTTTTGACCGGCGCAAACAGGGCTGAACGTGGGCCGACCACGATGGGTAGATCGCCGTGACGCACCCGCTCCCAGGTATCATATCGTTCCCCCGGGGATAGGGCTGAATGCCACACCGCCACCTGGCCCGGAAAACGGGCCGACACGCGCTCGACGGTCTGGGTAGCCAGGGTGATTTCCGGCACGAGCATAATCGCTCCCTGCCCGGCTTTTAGAACTATGTCGATGGCCCGCAGGTAAATTTCGGTTTTGCCGGCCCCGGTGACGCCGTGAATCAGGATAGGTTTCACGCCGTTCTGTCGAAACTTCCACGCCTCTTCCACCGCCTCCCAGACCGTCTGCTGTTCGTCGCTGAGGATGGGCGGCGTGTCGAGGGTGAAACTGCGCCCGGCCAGAGGATCACGCCAGCGGCGGGCATCGTCCATGCTAATCAGATTGGCTTCGGCCAATGTTTTTAAAGTCGGCAAATTGGCCTCGGTTTGGGCGTAAACCCAGCCCACCCACACCGGCCCATCCTCGGCAGCCAGCAGGCGGAGAACTTCGGCCTGTTTCTGTGCCCCGCGTAACTCGATCACAGCCTCGGTGAGTTGGGCAATGGGCAGGGTCAAGGTCAGGCGCTCCGGCTCGTCAAAGCGAGTAATCAGCCCTTTTTTGACCAGTTTGGCTAGGATATTTTGACCGGCTCCTGTAGCGGTAATAACCTCGTCCACCGGGCAGGGCTGCTTTTGCCTCAGTAAATAAGTGAGTACATTCGACTCAAGTTCGGAGGACTCTGTATCAGTGGAGTGCGGACTTAAGTCCGCATTCCTGTTTGCCGGAGAGACTGCCAGCTGAACCTGTTTGGGGATGATCTCAACCCAGCCTCTCTCTGCCAATGTTTTGACCTGTTCACGGGAGCAGCTAACTTGGGCCAGCACATCGGCCAGCGCCGGCAGGGGGTCATCCAACTCGGCCAGGTAGAGCAACAGGTCGGCCGGCTTGAAAGAACGTCCCAGGGTGGGCAGCACTGCCTCAACTTCTTCGGGTGAGATAAGCAATTCGACGGTGCGATCAATTTTTGGGCCGACCCGAGGTTGGGTCAGGGTGGCTTCTTTACGGGCCAAACCCTTTTCAACCAAACTCTCGGCCACGCCGGGTTCAGCCTCGACGAGAGGAACTTTCCCTTGCCGGCGTAGGTAGGTCAGGAGAATCTGCTCCGGTGCGTTGAGCGACGGCGGTGGCTGCGTGGCAGCCAGAATCGGCTTTAACACAACCTCTGATTTGCGGCCGGAACCAGACGGTAAGAAGTGCCTGACACAAGTCGCCAGGGGGGCCAGGGTTTCATCAGACAGCCAGCGAGCCAGGCGGAGTTGGACAGGGCTGAGGACCGGCACAGGGTCGAGGATGGCGGCAATGGGCTTGGTTTCGTCTACCGGCGAGGTTTCGCTCAGGCCGACGACCACAGCCAGCAACTGTTGGTTGCGAAAAGGCACGGCCACCAGGTGGCCCGGCTGAATCTGATCGGCCAGGTGCGGCGGCAGGTGGTAATGAAAGGTCAGCGCCAGCGGGTTTGCCGGCGAAGATATCTCCTCATCGGCCAACTCGCCCGTTTCCGGGTAGGGCAGGTCAGTATCTTCCGGCATATCCAAAAAGCCACGCCGGTCATGCCTAATGATAGGGCGGTCTACGACAACTTCAGCGTACATAGCTGATAGCTACTGCCGCATACCCCACCACCCGGTCTTTGCGGGGGTGGACATCGGCGCTGGTGGCGTATTTGATTAAAGTAGCCTGGTTAGCGCCGAGAGCGGTAGCGGCATGGATGATAGCGGCAATTGGCCCGGCCCCGCAGGCAAAGGGTTGCCCATGTCGCCGGGCGGCCTCGACGTGCCGGGCCAGGCCGTCGGCGTCGAGATTAAGGATGAATTGCAGCGTGGCCTGGTCGAGACGCCGGGCGGTATCGTCGTCGAAGTAGTGGCTCAGGTCGCTGCTGGCCACAAAAAGAACTCCCCCCTCTTCCCCTTTGAGAGAGAGAGGGAGAGCTTTGACCAGCGCCTCACCTAGGCGGCGGCACGTTTCCGGCGCTTGGTCGCCCATCATCAGCGGGACAAGTTTGAACTGTTGGAGGGCCATCTGGAGGAAGGGTAGTTCGATTTCCAGGGAATGTTCCTCATCAGCAGATAGTAGAGTCAGGTCGATTTCAGAGCGAATGGCTTGTAGTATCTCCCAGTCTACCGAAATATCGCCCAGTGGCGTGCGCCAAACCTCAACTTTAGGCGTAGAGATCTTCCCGGGCGCTGCACCGCGATGATCAGGACCGATCAGAATGACCGTGTTAAAAGCGCCGGGCATTAAACCGGCAAAGGCGGCTCCGGCCACATGCCCGCTGTAGAAATAGCCGGCGTGGGGAGCAACCAGGCCCAGCAGACCGGCCGGCCCCGGGCCGGGAGGGGCGTCGGTCAGATAGCTCTCAATATCTGCCTGTAACTGGGTGGGGGCAGAACTATACCACATATCATCCGCGAAACGGGGCGGGCGAATTTTTAAGTTACTGCTAGCCATAATTCACCTCCTATTAACCCGACCAGAGTGAGAGGGCCAGGGGCACACCGGCGCCCAAAATGACCACACCTAAGGCCGGCGCCCACCAGCGGTTTAGCAAGGAAACGGTATCTACCACCCGTGGGGTGAGCGTGTATTGGTCAATAACCTGGTAGCGGGGAGCCAGCCCATACCCCAGGGCAAACCCGGCGATCAGTCCGCCCAGGTGAGCCAGGTTGTCGATGCCGGGGGCGGTAAAACCAAAGACAAGGTTTAGGCCAATAATCAGCAAGGTATTCATCAACTGCTGCCGCCCGAAGCGGCCAAACGCTTCACGGTGCAGGAGGAAATAGGCCAGATTCATCCCAATAATGCCGAAAATAGCCCCGGATGCTCCGGCCGACAGCACATTTGGCCCCCGAATGGCAAAACTGACCAGATTGCCACATAGACCGGCTAAAATATAAATGACAATGAAGCGATCTGGCCCGTACAGCCGCTCCATTTCCAGGCCAAAGACAAACAGCGCATAGCCATTAAAGGCCAGGTGAATCAGGCCGATGTGCAAAAACATCGACGTAAATAAGCGCCAAACCTGGCCCTGCAAAATAAGCGGCCCATAATTGGCCCCAAAACGCACAAGCACTTCAGGATTAGTTGAACCACCACTGCCCGTCATCCACAGCCAAATCATTACAATCGCCGCCAGCAGAATGTAGGTAAAAAAGGGATTGCTAAGGGGCAGGGGAAGTCGGGTGGGTGGAGGCGGAGGTGAGTCAAAGTTTGAATAATCGGTCATCGAGCTATCCTATAAATTAATTTCTCTTTGTTCCACCCGGCACTTCTCCGCCGTAATGATGGCGACGATTTTGTGACAGGTTTGATCCAGCTTATCTTCCGCGTTGATGACCAGGTAATCGAAGTTGTCCAGCCGTTTTAACTCCTGCCGGGCGGTGGCGATGCGCATTTTAAGCTGGTCCTCCGGCTCGGTTTTACGCTCGCGCAGGCGACGCACCAGGGCTTCCTCGGACTCGGCCGACAGGTAAATCAACACTGCTTCCGGCACCAGGCGGCGAATAGTGGCTGCTCCCTGCACGTCAATTCGCATAATCACGTCTTTACCGCTGGCCAGGGCCTGGCGGACCTGGGCCTTGGGGATGCCTTTGTAGTCGCCATAGACCACCGCGTATTCCAGCAGTTCGCCTTGTTCGATTAATTCGGCAAATTCGCTGGTTGAAACAAAAAAGTAATCGACGCCATCTACTTCGTTGGGACGTTTGGGGCGGGTGGTGGCTGTGACGACAAAGTGAAACGAATGGCCCATCTCTTTCAAGCGGGCAATGGTCATATCTTTACCTACCCCAGAAGGCCCGGAAATGACCACTAACAACGGCTTTTCTTGATGATTATAAGGTTCGATGCGCTGACTCAAAGCCTTTTCTCCTGGCGAAAATATTCCTTAACCATCTATCATGCCGCCAAATCTTCGCTGAGGCAATTTTAGGACCTAAAAATGAAACTCTTGCCCTGCGCCAACCAGATCCCAGGAGTTTTGCGTAGCACCCCTGGAGACTCTTGCTTTGTTTACGGAGGAGAAGTGGGTATAATAGGTTTATTACTCCTTATTTTACAGAGGTGAGTTATGCCAATCTACGAATATGGTTGCTACGACTGCCATAAACGGGTCAACGTTTTTTTTCGCAGCTTTGCCGAGGTTGAAACTAAACCGGCAACTTGCCCGCGTTGCGGGGGAACTCATCTCAAACGGCTGATCTCCAAAGTCGCGGTCGTTCGTTCCGAGGAAAGCCGTATGGAGAGCATGGCCGATCCCAGTAGTTTGGCCGGGCTGGATGAAAATGATCCCAAGTCGATGGCTCGCTGGATGCGCAAGATGAGCAGCGAAATGGGCGAGGATTTAGGCCCGGAATTTAACGAGGTGGTGGGTCGCCTGGAAGCAGGTGAGGATCCGGAGTCGATTGAGCAATCTATGCCCGACTTGGCGGGTGCCGCCGGGACTGGTGGGGCGGATGATGACTGGTACGAGTGAAGTGCGAAGCGTAAAACGGATGACTTTAGACCAATCTGGCACGTAACACGCAGCTATGAGAGGATTCGGTAATTCACCAAAATTGCTGCATATCGTCTACGGCAACCGAATGAATTCTGACATGAAAAACCTGTTGAAACAGGTTGATTTGGCCTCGAATAACGTGTTTCTAACACGTTTCTCGTCTCAGGCTGCGAATTCATTCGCAGACATAAAATTACCGAACACTCTCGCTATTTAAATCCTGTAGCTCCCTTATCTGGCTACTGGCTACTGACTACTGATTACTGACTACTGGCTACTCTTAACACCTGCTCCAACCGCTCACAAATCGTCTGATGAGTTTGATCTACCGGGGCGCTGGCGTCGATAAGGAGCCAACGTCCCGGTTCTTGTTGGGCCATTTCCAGGTAGCCGGCGCGTACCCGCCGGTGAAACTCCAGGTCTAGCCGGTCCATACGATTCCACTCGCCCTGGCCGGTGGCGTTAGCGGCGACCTTACGGCGCAGACCTTCCACTACATCTACGTCCAGGTAAATAGTCAAATCCGGCTTCAAATCGTGGGTGGCAAAGCGAGTGATCAGCCGCAGCGTTTCCAAATCCAATTGGCGGCCATAACCCTGATAGGCGTAAGTGCTGTCGGCGTAGCGGTCGCACAGTACCATGCCGCCTTTAGCTAGGTGCGGGAGAATGGCTTGCTCTACCAACTGGGCCCGGCTGGCCGAATAGAGCAGAATTTCGGCGCGGGCAGCCATCTCCGTGTTGTCCACGTCGTGCAAGACATGCCGGATTTGGTCGCCAATAAAAGTCCCGCCCGGCTCGCGGGTACAGAGAACTTCATAGCCCCGGCGGCTGAGATAATCGCCCAATAAGTTGATTTGGGTGCTTTTGCCTGAACCTTCAGGTCCCTCGAAAGTGATAAACATGGTTTACCGGCTGCCCGTAGGGGCATCACGATAAATGCGGACGCGGCGATAGGGTTCGTGGCCCAGGCTGTGGGATACCAGGTTGGCCTGCCGCGCCAACTGATGTTGCTCCCGGCGAATATGGGCGCTCTGGGGTGAGAGTTCCACGCTACGGGTTCCTCCTATAACCTTGCGGATGGCATCCTGTGTTTCGCGCATCGCTACCGACGCCGGGTCAACCTCCCGTTCGCTCAGCGAGAAAATATCGGCCAGACAAGACTCCATTTGGATGACCGTATTAGAGCGAAGCACATAGACCGGCTTGCCCATTCGCTCGGCTTCGGTGATAGGCTGCGGATGTTTGCGATAGTAACTTTTGAGGGTCATCAGGATATCGGCGTCGTCTAAATCGTCTACGATGTTGATCGGTACTCGTAGCGTCCGGGCCGCCTGGCGCAAACGATTCTGGCCGATGCCGTAAGGATAGATTTTGACCTGCTGGAAGGTCCTCGACTCTTCAAACTCGGTGACGCCATTGGCAGCCATCCGGCCCCTGAAATCGCCATAGTCGCCGTTGGGGCCTTGGCCGGCGGAATGATCCCGCTCCCGCCCGCCGCTTGGTGACGCCGGAGGCTGTTGGGCCATACGCTCGATTTTGATTTCGCCCGACTGGTCGCGGTAGCGAATTTCCGGCAGCAGCGGCCTCTGGCGCAGCAAGGCATCAACCGCACGAGACACATCATGATGTACGGCAAAAGTTTGCCGGTCCTGAATTTCCACCAACACGTCAAAGGTTGGGGGGGCGCGCCGCTCCAGGACCGTTTTTTGCGTACCGCGCCGGCGGGCCTCTTCGTCCGATAGGGTAACACTGTCAACCCCACCCACCAGGTCAGACAGAGTGGGGTTCATCAGCAGGTTTTCCAGGCTCATGCCGTGAGCCGTGCCTACCAGTTGCACCCCCCGCTCGGCGATGGTGCGGGCGGCCTCGGCTTCAAGCTGGCGGCCAATTTCGTCGATGATGATAACTTCTGGCATGTGGTTTTCCACCGCCTCAATCATAACCTCGTGCTGCAATTCAGGCCGGGCCACCTGCATCCGCCTGGCCCGCCCAATGGCCGGGTGAGGAATGTCGCCATCCCCGGCAATCTCGTTGGAGGTATCAACGATAATCACCCGTTTCTTTTCGGCCAGCACGCGAGCCGCCTCGCGCAGCAACGTTGTTTTACCCACCCCAGGCCGGCCCAGCAGCAGCAGGCCCTGGCCCGACTCCAGAATATCTTGTACTACATCTACCGTTCCAAAAACGGCCCGGCCTACCCGGCAAGTCAAGCCAATCACTTGGCCCTGCCGGTTGAGGATACCGGAAATGCGGTGCAAGGTGCGTTCGATGCCGGCCCGATTGTCGCCCATAAAGCGGCCAATCCGCTGGATGACGTAATCAATGTCATCCTGGGTGACTTCGCGCTCATCTAAAACAACCTCACGGTCGGTGTAGCGCGCTTCGGCTTGCCGGCCCAAATCCATCACAATTTCAATTAATTTATCGCCCTCATTCAGCACGTCGAGCTGCTCTTTGAGGTAAGGCGGCAGGACATTGAGCAGGGCCTCAAGATCATCCGTTATTTTTATCTGAGATAAAGATCCCACAGTTTCGATTTTAAACCTCCGCTATTCAGCCTGGTACAGGCAGGACAACAGATTAACTAAAAAACAAGCGTAAAAATTTGGTAATGTCGCCGGGAGTGACCATTTTTCTGCCGGGGCTGGGCCTTGGTCAGCTCAGAGTGAACCATTACCGTCGGAGCGGCTCCTTCAGGCGGCGTTTGTTCTAGCGCCGGGATCAGCTTGGGCGACGGCTGGTGAACCCGCACCGCCATTTGTTTAACCGCCAGGGTTTGACTGGTGAGGGGTTTGAACCCCAGTGCCGGCAAAACAGATCGCCAGCCCGCCTCAAATTCGCGCAGAGCGAAATAAACCGGCAGATTGGGTTGGGCGGCAGTCAAACGCAGAGCCGCCAGGCCCAGGGCCTCGGCTTGGTCCAGAAAGTCGGGATGCAGCAGGGTGCGCACCCAATAGCCTTTTTTGCCTGCTCGCAGGTGCAACGCACCCAGGATTTCGCCGTCTACTTCCCACACATAGCCAAAGCGACGCCCCTGTTCACCCCACCGCCGGTGGGTTAGCGACCACTGCCCCTGGGCCAGGCCTTCGGCATTTTGCACCGCTCGCGGGGCCAGGGTGGTATACAATTTTTGCAACCCCCAGCCATCACTGGCCTGCTGCGGGCGTAAGGTCAAGCCCGTTTCTACGGTGTGGCGGTTAACCGCTGCATCGAGTTGAAAAATATCCTCCTGCCCGTATTCCAGAAAACCCACGTGTTTAAATACTTGCAACTCTTCGCCCTGAACCGGCAGGCGGGCATAGAGCCGCAGATTGCCCCGTTCGGCGGTCTGCACGCATAGGTGAGTCAACAGCCGCTGCCAGATAGCATGGCTGCCGTTGCCGCTGGTCAGCGCGGGAGCCATAAAAACAACATCCCGTTCCGGGCGGCCGGGCCGGGTGCGCATCTGGGCTAAACCCACACTCTTTCCATTTTCATCCTGCTGGTCAAGAATGAACGTTGACGGGCCAGCATGAGGGGCTAACAGGGTATCTAGCCACACTGACCGCAAAGGAGAGCGGGGGTGAGTCAACTGCTCTTCGATGTCCAGAGGAGTCCCCACCCATTGGAGGCGCGCCACCAATCGGGAGTCGCGCAAGCGAAAAGGCTTGATCAACTTTATAATCTCAATTATAAATAAACTCTTAACGTGGAGAGTGCTCCCCCTATAATGCACTCCCATCGTTAATCATATTGTACCTGAGACGGGATTGCTTTGCAAGTAAAAAATTTTGTAAGGGAGTACTTCACTTTGGGGGCAAATTTGGTTGACGGCGTGG
>CAZUNT010000155.1:0-17759 GCA_964622215.1 uncultured Caldilineaceae bacterium | reverse complement strand
CAAAATAGGAGAAAATATGGAGACACGACAATTTGGCAAGACCGACATGCAGATTACGCCGATCGGTTTCGGCAGTTGGGCCATCGGCGGGGGTAACTGGGAGTTTGGCTGGGGAGCACAGGATGACCGCCAGGCGATTGAAGCCATCGAACGCGCGATCGATCTGGGCATGAACTGGATTGATACAGCAGCGGTCTACGGTCTCGGTCACTCCGAGGAGTTGGTCGGACAGGCCATCCAGGGGATGAGCCATAAGCCCTATGTTTTTACGAAATGCTCGATGCTGTGGGATGACCAGCGGCAGATTTACCACAGTCTTAAGGGCGACTCGGTGCGGCGTGAGTGCGAGGCCAGCTTGCGGCGGCTCAAGGTTGACGCCATTGACCTGTATCAGATCCATTGGCCGAACCCTGAGGCTGAGATCGAAGAGGGTTGGGAGGCCATGGCCCGGCTGAAAGAGGAGGGTAAAGTTCGGCACCTGGGGGTTTCAAACTTTAGCGTCGAGCAGATGCGCCGCGTCCAGCGAATCGCGCCCATCTCGTCACTCCAGCCGCCCTACTCGCTCCTAAATCGTCATATCGAGCGCGAGATTCTGCCCTTCTGCCAGGAAAACAACATCAGTGTGATTGTCTACTCGCCTATGGCCTCGGGTATGTTGACCGGCGCAATGACCCGCGAACGCATCGCCAACTTTCCGCAGGATGACTGGCGGCGCAACAACCCCGATTACCAGGAACCGCGCTTGTCGCGCAACCTGGCGTTAGCCAACCAGCTCAAGCGGATCGGAGCGCGCCAAGACCGTTCGGCCGGTGAGGTGGCGATTGCCTGGACCTTGCGCCATCCGGCTGTCACCGGCGCCATCGTCGGGGGACGTAGCCGGGAGCAGGTTTCAGAGATTATCGGTGCGGGCGAGTTCCGCCTCAGCCAGGCTGAGCTCCAGGAGATCGAGGATTTTGCCAGCTAACCGGCAGCCTAATTTTGCCAGGATGCAGCCTTCCGCTCCAGTTTCATTTTGACCCGCTTCAGCCGGAACAGGTCTTCCCGTTCGCGCTCCTCCAGCACCATTTGGATATAGTTCCGCTGGGCTTCCAGGTCAGGGATGAGCACATTTTCCAACGCGTTGACCCGGCGGGTGGTGCGGCCAATCTCCTCGGCCAGGCGGCGCAAACGCATCTCGCTGCTGGCCAGCTCGATGATGAGGTCAAGCTGGGTTTCAAAAATCTCGGCCACCTCTTCTATCCGGCTCGATACATTGGTCAGGCTATACCCCCGGTCGAGGGGTCCCCGCCCCACCCGCTTTTGTTCGATCACCGGGGTCAAGACCCCCATCACGTTAGTGACCTTGACCGTCAGGGACACATGTCCCCGGGCGGCAAAGGCCGCCGACTGCACGGCTTCGGGGCCGTCCATGGCTTCGGCCAGGGCCAGCGCTGCCACCGACTCGCCCACACTCTGCTCCAGTTCATCACTGCTGCGAATCACCTGCTCGGCGGTGCGCATGAGTTCCTTTAACAGGGCATTCCGCTTTTCTTTCAGCAAGTCCCGTCCCTGGCGGGCCAGGACAATCTGCTTCTTCTTCGCTAACAACTCGGCGCGGGTGGCGCGAATCTGTTCCATGGTCAGTAATCAGTAGTCAGTAGTCAGTAGTCAGAAAACGAATTGTCTGACTACTGGCTACTGACTACTATAATACTATTTCCCCGGATAATATTGCTCAATAAACTCCGTCTTAATCCGCTTTAGTTCGTGGGTGGGCAGGTCTCCTAGCAGGTTCCAGGCTTTGGCCATGGTCTCCTCGATAGTGCGAGGAGTCTGCCCCTGGTGGATAAACTCCTGTTCAAAGCGTTCGGCAAAGGTGAGACGGCGCCGGTCCTCTTCTGAGAGGGCTGCCTCGCCGACGATGGCTACCAGCCGCCGCAGGTCACAGCCTTCGGCGTAAAAGGCGTAGAGCTGATCGGCCACCTGGCGGTGATCGGCCCGGGTTTTACCCGGACCAATTCCGGCGTTCATCAGGCGGGATAAGCAGGGCAGAACATCGATGGGCGGGTAGACGCCTTTACGATGCAGATTACGCGAGAGGACAATCTGCCCTTCGGTGATGTAGCCGGTCAGATCGGGAATAGGATGGGTGATATCGTCGTCAGGCATGGTCAGGATGATGAGTTGGGTGATGGAGCCTGGCTTGTCCTTAAGCCGGCCGGCCCGCTCATAAAGCGAAGCCAGGTCGGTATAGAGATAGCCGGGGTAGCCGCGCCGGCCCGGCACTTCTTCCCGCGCTGCCGATACTTCCCGCAGGGCTTCGGCGTAGTTGGTCATGTCGGTGATAATGACCAACACGTGATAGTCATGCCGGAAGGCCAGGTATTCGGCGGCGGTCAAGGCCACCCGGGGGGTGAGGAGCCGCTCGATGGTCGGGTCATTAGCCAAATTCAGGAAAAGGATGGTCCGCTCCAGGGAGTTGCTGGTTTCAAAACTGCGGCGGAAGACGGCGGCTTCGTGGTAAGGAATACCAATGGCGGCAAAGACAACGGCAAACTCCTCCCCGCTTTTTACCGTAGCCTGGGCCGCAATCTGCGCGGCCAGTTCGCCGCCGGGCAGGCCAAAGCCGGAAAAGATGGGCAGCTTTTGGCCTCGCACCAGCGTATTCAGGCCGTCAATAGTCGAGATGCCCGTCTGGATAAACTCCGAGGGGTGGTCGCGGGCCCAGGGGTTGATCGGCTGCCCATTAAGGTCGAGGCGTAGTTCGGGAATAATCGGCGGGCCGCCGTCAATGGGTTCACCCGACCCGTTGAAAGTGCGGCCCAACAGCTCCAGCGATACGCCCAGGCGAGCCACATCGCCGCTGAAGCGCGCCTCCGTCTGTTCCAGGTCGAGGCCGCGCGTGCCCACAAAGACCTGCACCACCGCCCGGCCCCGGTCAACTTCCAACACCTGCCCCCGCCGCACCTGGCCGTCCGGCCCGCGCAGCTCGACAATCTCGTTGTAGCCCACCTGGTCCACATTTTCCACAAAAACCAGCGGGCCGGAGAGATAGGACAGGGTACTATAGTCGATAACGTAGAGGGGTAATTTGCCGGCAATGGTCGGGTTCATAAATCATATCTCCCCCAAAAATTCCTCGATCTGCGCCAACAACTCGCCGGCGCGATTGGCCGCTGTTTCGGGTGACCACTCCCGCATGCGGGCAATCGGGTCAAGCAGGGCCGGGGCCAAAAGCTGCTCCAGAGGAACGGCTCGCCGGAGGGCCGCCGCCATGTGGTCGTAAAAGGTCAGGATAACTTTGAGCATCCAATAACTCTTTTCCAGCGGGCAAAAGGCATCATCGCTGACGGCCGACTGCTGCAGAAAATCCTCGCGTAACATCCGGCCAATGGCCAGGTCGCCTTTCTCAGTTTCGGCCAGGGCGTCGGCCCCGACGAGCTGCACAATCTCCTGTAATTCGGTCTCACGTTGGAGTAAAGCGCGGGCGCGCTGCCGCTGGAGCGCCCACCCTTCGGCCACCTGGCGATTGAACCAATCGTCCAACTTGTACTGAGAGTAGCTGCTGATCCAGTTGATGGCCGGAAAGTGACGCCGCCGGGCCAGGTTGGTGTCGAGGCCCCAAAAAGCGCCGGCCACCCGCAACGAATTCTGGGTGATCGGCTCGGAGAAATCGCCGCCGGGTGGCGAGACGGCGCCAATGAGCGTAACGGAACCGATTCGGGCAGGGGAGATCAATTCATCCGCGCTCCCCTGCCCCCCTGCTCCCTTGCTCCCCTGCTCCCTTGCTCCCCCGCTCCCCTGCCCCATGCCTGCTCCCAGGCAAACCACCCGTCCACCTCGTTCATAAAACTCGGCCAGCCGGCTCAGCAGGTAAGCCGGATAGCCTTCCTCGCCGGGCATTTCTTCCAGGCGGCCCGAGACCTCGCGCAGCGCCTCACCCCAGCGTGAGGTCGAATCGGCCATCAAGGCCACATCGTAGCCCATGTCGCGGAAATACTCGGCCATGGCGATACCGGTGTAAATGCTGGCCTCGCGGGCTGCCACCGGCATATTTGACGTATTGGCAACCAAAACGGTGCGATCCATCAGCGCCCCGCCGGTGTAAGGGTCCGCTAATTGGGGAAATTCCTCCAACACATCGGTCATCTCATTGCCCCGCTCCCCACAGCCGACATAAACGATGATGTCGGCGTCGGCCCATTTGGCCAGGGTCTGCTCCAACACAGTTTTGCCGGTCCCAAATCCGCCGGGGATAATAGCCGTGCCCCCTTTAGCTACGGGGAAAAAACTATCAACCACACGCTGCCCCGTCACCAGCGGTTCGGCCGGGTCGAGCTTGCCTCGATGAGGGCGAGGCTGTCGCGCCGGCCAGCGCTGCACCATGGTCAATTCTAACTGCGACCCGTTTTCAAAGGATGTTGTCCCTACCGGTAGTCCTTCAACCCGCACGATGGCAATGATTTCCTCAATCGTGTGCGGGCCGGAGCGGATTTCCTCGACGACACCGCTAACACCGGGCGGGAGCATGAGGCGATGTTCGAGATGCGGCGTCTCCTGCACCACCCCCAAAATGTCGCCGCCTGACACCCGTTCACCCACCCGGACTCGTGGCTCAAAATCCCACACTTTCTGGCGCGGCAAGGGCGGAGCCGTACCCCCCCGGGCGATAAAATCACCCTGCTGCTCACGCAGCACCGGCAGAGGGCGCTGCACGCCGTCGAAGATGGAGCCGAGGAGTCCCGGCCCCAATTCGACCATAAAGGGACCGCCACTGCTGATCACCGGTTCACCCACCCGCAGCCCGCCCGTGTCTTCATAAACCTGGATGGTGGCTAAGTTGCTGGCCAGGCGGATAACTTCCCCCACCAGCTGCATCTGGCCAACGTACACCACGTCGTACAGACAGATGCCGCCCAGCCCTGAGGCTACCACCACCGGGCCGGCAATACGGACGATAACACCGGTTTGAGATAAGGGCGATGAGATATGAGATATGGGATTACTCATTTGCTACCTGCTACCTGCCATCTGCTACCTGCTACCTGCCATCTGCTACCTGCTACTTGTCATCTGACATAAGCATGTTAACCTGAATTCGGAGTTTTCGTAATCACACCCTTCGATACGCCCTTTGCTTCACCCTTCGACAAGCTCAGGATGAAACTCAGGGCTACTCAGGATGCGATACGCCGAAAATCATCCTACTCCCTACTCCTTACTCCTTACTCCCTACTCCCTACTCCTTACTCCCTACTCCCCGTCTTCTGCTCACCCTCAAAGGTAATTTGAAACCCAATGGCCCGGCGGATGAGTTCTGAAATATAACGGCGGCGCTCACCCCTGGCCAGGGTTGGCATAGCGCCAGGGATAGCCATCACTACAGGCTGGTAACTGGCCTCAACCTGGCGCTGTAGCCGCGTTTCCATCGCTTGCAGCAAGGCCCGGCGCACCACAATCAAGCTGGCCTCGCCTCCGGTCAGAAGTTTCTGTAAAACTGTCTCGGCTTCCTCAACCGTCTCGACGGCAAAGGTCTCCACGCCGGCCAACTGAAAACCGGGAGCCAAATCAGGGGTGGTAATGACCATCAAACGTCCCATAAATTTAACCTATCCAAAAATCAATTCTGCCCGCATATCCTCGCGTTTCAGCCCCAAAGCCACCACCTGAGCAATCAGGCGTAGATTGGCCACTTCTAAGCCTTTGCAGCCGATGTAGCCAATCGGAATGGCGATACTTAAAGGGTTCCGGGTAAACATCGCCCTAAACTGTTGCCCTTGCCAGCGCTCTAACTCTCGCTCGAAAACGGTCAGGCCCACCTCCCCGGCCTGATAGCGCCGCCAGCCGGCCGCCAGGGCCGGCCCGTAACGGGTTTCGCTCAAACCACGTACCAGCCCTTCGAGGCCACCCGCCTGGGCAACCAGCTCGGCCAACCGCCCCGCCGCCAAATGGCCGTCCGGCTCAATCAACAAGGGGCGCACATCGGTAGCATTGTAGTGCTGTTCCACCACAGGTATCAGGTCAGGCCGGTGGGCCAGGCGCAGTGAAATGACCAGGTTGGCCAGGTCAATTTCAGTCTGGAGATGTTCACGCAAAATGGCCTTATTACCGTTGCCGTAGCCCAGTTCCTGGAAAAGGGAGGCATAGTGGCGGTGATTTAAAGCCAGTTCAAGTTGGTCGAGGTCGGGGAGAGTGCCGGTTCGTGGCTGCACTTGGCGGAGCGATCGGGCATAAGGCAACTGCCAGGTGGTCATTAGGTCAATAACCGCCCGGAGGCCGGGCTGGCGGGCCAGTTCGCGCAGGGATATTTCATCGAGTTGACCCACAGGAATGAGAGCAGATACGACCGTTTCAGGGGGAATCTCTTGACTCTGCCCGCGCAGGATGGTTAACAGGTTGTGCCGGTCCCAACGCCGCAGCAATAAGTCTACCAGCGTGCGCGGTTCAGCCTCAAAAAAGCTACGTATCTGGCGCAAGGTCCGAATCAGGTTGGTCCGCACAGCTTCAAAAATACAGCGAGTCCCATGAAAACGGGCCAAGGCGGTTTCGACATCCTCCTTATAAGGGGTTTCGGTCAGGGCCGTAATAAGTTCCTCGATGTTGTTTTTAGCCAGGAGATTTTGGTAATCAGCCTCCGTTAGCAGTCGGCTGCGTTTGGCCCGCAGGCGCGTATTGCCGTAATCATAACTACTGGGCATAAATCACCCTTCTTACTGCTGATCCCCGCCGGCGACCGCCAGGGAGGGCGAAGCGCTATCCCCGACGGCGACCGCCAGAGAGGGCGAAGCGCTATCGAAGATGATCTCGGCAATTTGGGCGCGATAGAGATTGGCCACCCGCTGCAAGCGTGCTTGCAGGGTATTGGTTAAGCTAATACGGCGGTCAACAGTAGCGATCACCACCCCGCCCAGGCAGTTGTTCTCCGAACCAAACGGCTGCCCCAGAGAGTCCCCCGTCAAATCGCCGACCACTGTGGCCAAAATGTTCCGTTCTCGGACGATTCGCTCCATCAGTTCCACATCGTCAGCGCGCACGTGCAGGCAGAGTTGCTGGTTGGCCTCCAAAGTGTCTACTGCCTCCTCGGTCAACCGGTCGAGTAACCCGGAATACGCCTCTGTGGTGGATAAAGCGGCCAGGCGCTCGACCGTTGCAGCCAGGGCTGAGGCAATCAAGGTCTCACGCGCGTTTAGCCCAATTTGTGAGGCCGCCTGTTTGGCCCGGTTGAGCAGGCGCGTCCGCTCGATCTGGAGTGTTGCCTGGCTGGTGGCCAAATGTTTTTGGCGAATCGCCTCGGCCTCGGCCTGGGCCTGCATGCCGATACGTTCAATCTCTGCTTGAGCAGCCCGTTCGATCTGACCAAGCTGCTGCTCCGCTTCAGTTTCCAGGGCCTGTAAAATACGATCCAGGGACATGGTTCAAAGATAGCCTAAGGCGCAGGGCGTCTCACGCCGTCAAGCTAATAATAAGATAATCATGGCCGCTACGGCGAAGCCCAGAATGAGCACCGTTTCCGGAATGGCGACCAACAGAATGATGGTGCCGATCAACTCCGGCTTCTCGGCTACAGCCCCTACCCCCGCCGAGCCGATATGTCCCTGAGCATAACCCGTGCCAATCCCGGCCAGGCCAATGGCCAGGCCCGCCCCAACGGCGATCAATCCGAGTTCCATATAAATAAAGCTCCTTTCGTTAGAAATTTGCAGTAGGACAAGCTGTTAGCTTGTCTCCTGACCTCCCTTAGTCACGCAAAACGTAACCGTTTGTCGAGCGTTGAAAAGGGCAGAAGGCTTGACCTCCCCCCCGGTAAAACTTGCCAAAGAATTCGACGTAATGCAGCCGTAACGATTGAATGGTCGGGCTGAAAGTTCCTAAAACCAGGTTCAGGGCGTGAAACAGGCCGGCGATGATCAGACCGACCAGGAGGTTGCCGGCCAGCCCGGCCAACTCGTTGGCTACCATAGCCAGATAAACGGATGATAACCCAATGGCCGCAATCCGCAGATACGATAACACGTTGCTGACCAGGCTCAAAAGCTCCAACGGGCCAAGTATCAGCCCCAGCTTGCCCAGGCTATAGATGAGCAGCACCACCCCCACCACCAGCAGGGCGATGGCCGGGGTGAAGAAAGAGTCGGGCAAATAATCGGCCAGAACAGCCACCAGCAGAAAAATAGCGATCAAAGCCACCAGCATAGCCGCCTTTTCGATAACCATGTGGCGGCTGCGGCGGTGCAGGCCCTCCCAGACGCCCAAACACAACCCCAGCACGATGTGGCCTGCGCCCAGGCCAATGGTGAGCAGGAACAGGGCTTGCACGTTCCGCCCTCGGTCAAACCACACCGGCTGTAGCCCCATCTCTTCCCCCAGGGTACCCAAAAATTCCCCATAGAGAAAGCCAAAGAGGATGCTCCATCCGGCCGCTATGCTGAGCGCCTCGGCCAGCGAGCGTAACATCGGGCGGGTCTTAAAACGCCGGCGCAAATAGAGCATCAAAGCCAGCAAGGTCAGGCCATAGGCCACATCACCCAAAATCATGCCAAAAAAGAGAGGAAAGAAGAGGGCCATCAACGGCGTTGGATCGAAATCGCCATAGCGCGGCAGGGCTAACAGGCCCAAGAGCGGTTCAAAAGGCATCACCAGGCGCGGATTGGCGAATAGAATCGGGGCCTGCTCTTGCTCTTCGGCGGATAACGGGAGCTTGACCACGACTATCTCCTCACCGACCTCACGCCGTAGCTCGGTCTGTAACTCATCAATTCGAGATCCAGGGATCCAGCCCTCGATGACAAAAGTGTAATCGGTCTGGCCAAAGTGAGTAAACATCTCAAGTTGAGCCAGATAATCACGCAGTAAAGCCTGCCAGGTCAGCAGACGAGAACGCCAGGTGCGAGCCAGCGCCATCTGCTGCGTCTTAATTTCGGTTAATTCCTGCGGGATCATCTGTAAACGCCGCCGAATATTCGACAGGGCTTGCTCCAGCGATTGGCCGGCCAGGTCGGGGGGCAGGCGAACCTGGGTGATGTTCTCACGCCCAAGCAGGTCGCCGACAGCGCCGGCCTGGCTTTTGGGGAAAACCAATATGGCAGCCAGGATATCCTGGTTCACCTGGCGAGAGATCACCTCGCCCAAGCCCTGGGTCAGTTCTTCAAGTTGTTGCGTCAGAGCTTCCAGCAGGGGTTGATAGCGGTGCTCTAGCCAGATTGCCGTAATGGAGTAACGGTCAAGATCGACCATAACCGGCATGACGGGGAGCAATTGCCGGAGGGTTACTTCGTAACGGCTCAGGTAGCCCAGCTGCTCCTCAAGCTGGTCATGACGGCCCACCAATCGCTGAGCCTCCGGACCAACCTCACTCAAATCGGCTTCGACGGCGTGTAATAATCCATCAGGAGACCGGGCGCCGTAAGCCACATCCTCGCCAGAAAAGGGGGTTTCGAGGGCAGGTAAGGCAGCCAGAATTGCATCAACGCGCGTGGCCGCATAGGCCAGGCGTTCACGCTGCCGGATTGTTTCGTCGCTCAAGGTCATACGGTGCTGAGACCAGGAACGGCGTTCATCCCAGGGGTCGATCTGAACTGCTCCTAACTGCTGGAGAATATGAACCGTTTTATCCTGGCAGGGCTTGATCCCAATGATTTGGACTTTCGCCATTGAAAGCAGCATAATTTCACCTGGCCACACAGTGGCGAATGATTATGGTAAAACCAGCTTCACAATTTGCTCGGCCGCAGCATCTAACCTAGCGGTGACTCGTTGATGCAGGGCCGCAGCCTCTTCACGCGCAGCCATCAGGATAGCTTCAGCCTCTTGCCGGGCTGCTTCCAGACCTTGCTCAAAGAGAGCTTTGGCCTCGGCTTGACCTTGCCGATCGGCTTGAACAATCAACTGCTTGGCCTCGTCGCGGGCCACCTGGAGGCTGGCTTCGGCTTGCTGCCGGGCTTGCTCCAAGCGGCGGCGCAAATCTGCTTCCTTCTGGTGGATGGCTTGCAAGGGTGAAATAGGGTTGGACATAAGTGTGTTCTGATAAAGCTCAATAGCTAGATTTTAGGACTCAGGTCAAAGGAGTTTTAGCTAACTGTTGCCGGGTCATGGCCAGGCGATCGGCAATCACCTCATTCACCCGCTGGATCAGGGCATTCTCCAAACCTTGATCGGCCAGCATGGTTTCCCGAAGTTTAGCGGCGTCAATGGCAATCGTATAGGTTGGGATTACGGCTCGCGCCCTGTATTGCTTGCGGCGGGAAGGGAATAGGGCTGACCAGCCGAAAAGCTGACCGGGACCCACCGAATACATCTTCACCGGATTACTAACATCTAGTGAACCTATTTCAATGGACACCTCCCCCTCTTGGATAAAGTAAATCGCTTCCCCCAAGTCGCCCTCGCGATAGATAATTTGATCTTGCGTAAATTTCACCTCGGTGGCCAGAGCTGTCAGTTTCTTCAAATGTGATGTCCTCATATCCTGAAGTGATTTCATAGAGCGGAGTGCTGTGAGTATTTTTAGTCCGGTTTGCGTTGTCATCGTGATACCTCCTGTTCTTTCCTATTGTTCCATCAATTTTTAGCTAATGTTAGTGCGCAGCGAAAACCGACGCGGGAGTTGGGGCGGACGGAGTGAGAGGAGTCCCGGAAGAAGGTCTGGGCTTGCGCTGAGGGTGAGGCCCATGAACCGCCACGCAACCCGTGATCCATCACCTGATCTGGGCCAGGTGGATTGTGGTCTGGGGCATAGGTATAGTACATAAAATCAAAATAGTCGGCCACCCACTCGGCAGCGTTACCGGCCATGTCGAACACCCCGTAAGGGCTGGCCCCATCCGGAAAACTACCGACCGGTACCACTCTGCCGTAACCACTCTCTACCGTGTTGGCATAGGCTGGATTCCAGGCATCACCCCAGGGATAGCGCCGCCCGTCGCTGCCCCGAGCCGCTTTCTCCCACTCGGCTTCTGTGGGAAGGCGCTTGTTTGCCCAGTGACAGTAAGCATCGGCCTCACCCCACAGTATACCCACCACCGGCTCGTTGGGTTCTGCCACTATGCCTTCGTCCCAACCTACCATTTGATAACCGGTTTCGGCCACGAATTTGGCAAAATCCGCATTCGTTACCTCGGTTCGATCAATAGCAAAAGCATCGAGATAAACCTCACGTTGGGGTCGATTGGCCCGAGGACCTTCATCCTGGCCCATTAAAAACCCGCCGGCCGGGACAACGACCATCATCTCTGATAGAATAGGCGTAGCCGAATCAATTGGCGTCGTACATGCGCCCCATAGGGACGGAATTATCAATAACTGAACGACAAAGTGATATTTGAAAGCGTCATCTCCATGTTGTGTGATCATACGCTTCCTTTATCATGTTTTACCTGTCTAAAGACTAAAAGAAAGAAGGAACTGTATCGCCTCGGCTATGGCAATTGGAGAAGGTTGGCGGGATGAAGAAGGAAGGCCGGCAGGAGTACGGCCTGCGGATTTTGGTATTGGGACCCACTTTACGAAGTAGGAAGAGTTTGCATGTGCCGTCAGGCGATTTAACCCTTAATACTTGTCACCGCAATCAGTCAGGATCAAAATGCCTACAAACCCTTATTTTAATATAAAACCACTAAAGCTTAAGGAGAAGTGAGATTTGTCCCAATTAGTTGTGACAAATGTCACTTTGTTTAGTATACATTCAATGTCATTAAGTTAAGGAGTCCAGACTTCAGTCTGGCAGGCAGAATAAATTCTGCACTCCAGCTTATCTTAATGACATTGAGTATACATTTTGAGGGCGTGGTAACAAAAGGCGGTAGTAACCGTGCGACTACTGTACCATGTCGCCAGTTCACCCCGAGTGGGGGTGCCGAAGAGAGGTTCATCAGCCCAACTGCCGTCGTAACGTTGGGATTTGCAGAGGAGGGTGATCCACTCCGGCAGGTAAAACTCAAGGGTTTCAAAAACCCTTGAGCTTTTTTGATTCCCGGCCGACAGACCGGCCAGGATCAAAAAAGCCGCATCCTGGGGGGTGAGGCTAGAGCGATTGACTTCGACGGTTAACCGTTCCCTCAGGGTTTGAGCGGCCTGATCGAGTTTATCCGGCCGGTAATCTTGATGCTTGAGTTGGGCCACAAGTTCCAAACCCACCCATAGCGCATAAAGAGGGACGTAGTGATGGGTGGCGCTCAATTCCTTAGCCGTCACTCGTTGGCACCAATTCTCTGCCGATTTTTCAATCAGGCCCCGGTAGCCGTCTGAGTCGTAGGCCAGCAGGCCCAGCAGCATATTGGCCTCGACGGTGGCGCAGCTTTGCCCCCATAAGGCCAGAAAAGGATACTCACCCTCACCGGCAACCTTTCCTGGCGACTTAAGCCAAACCGGGATTTCACCCGTTTCACCGAGGCTGTTTTCTAGCCAGCGCAGCGGTGGTTGCAAGATGTCCCGGTGGCGCTCCGGTTGGGCTGAGGCGGGATACAGGCGCAGTAACAGTCCTAAATCGTCGGTGTCAGGGGGCAGGTGAGGGTGATCGTAGTAGCGAAAACCGGTCGCCTGGAGGATGTTGAAAATCTCGTTAAGCAGCCCGGTCATATCATGTCCATGCCGGCAGAGAATTTCCACAATTAAGCCCATCGGAAAGGCCCGACCGGTCATTTCAGCCAGGCCAAAAAGGCCGCGTCGCTGCACTTCCCAACTTTCCCGGAAGGTCAAATCGGACAGCAAGTAACCCTCGGCCATTTCGATAACTTTAGGCAAAGTATCCACGTAAGGAGCAAATAAGGGCTTCGGCTGCTTCAAGTGCGACGCACCCGCAAGGTGCGTCGCACTTATATTTGAAGATTTAGGCTTAACCGAAAATAATTCCCCAACCTCAGTTACCCACGCCTCGATGCCGGTTAAATAGGTCGCAAAGTTCGGCAGGTTGAGCGCCTGCGCTACCGTGCGGCACGTCTCCAATTCCGCCAAATTCTCCCGGCAAAGCCTGGCAATCGAACCGGTTAAAACCATCGCCCCCAGGATTTGCTCCGCCGGCAGGGGTTGCAGCGGGTCAAGGCCGGCTGTCTGAAGGGTCTCAAGAATGGGATAAGTATAGTTGTGCTGCGCTAGATCGCGCCGGAGGGTGACAATCTCCCGCATGCATTGAAAGACCCGATTAAAGCGATCCAGCACGGCACATAAGTCCAATAAGAGATCCTCTCGACCCGCCTGCATGGCTACAGCCACCGCCGGGATTTTCGTGAAGGCCAATTTTCCGGCGAGGGGGTGAACGTTGAACGTTGGAGGTTGAACGTTGAACGTTGAACGTTGAACGTTGAACGTTCGCGAAGCGGGTTGAACGTTCGCGAAGCGGGTTGAACATCGATAAGTCCTCTGCGGTCGGCGGTCGGCGGTCGGCGGTCCCACGGGGAGGCTTCGCACTCTGCGGTCGGCGGTCGTTACCCCGGCTTCGGCATATTCCTGCCAAAAAGCCTGCTGATACCTCCAAAAGAGGGACGAGCTGGGGAAGAGGTGGGCCAGATGGAGGTCAGCCTGCCGGGTCAGGGTGTGTTCCAGAAAGAGGTAGGAGTTATCAACATTAGTGCTTGGGTCGAGGATATTTTCGTGGGTATAAACGGCGGCAAAGGCAAAAAGCATCGCCAGGAAGAGATGCTGTTCAAGACCACTTCGGCTGGAATCCAGGGGATAATTCCAGTCATCCAGGAGCCAAAAATGCAGGTACAGCAGGGGGTGATCCCGTTCCCGGGCCAGGATATCTTTGAACTGGCCGGTATCGGCGTAGAAGGTGGCCAGATTGTTCTGCAACAACACCCCCTGCCGGAACAGGCGTGGAGGCAGCCGGCCAAAAAATTGCTCAACCGCAGGCCAATAGTGGTCGCGGTTGGCTTGGTACTTAGCAGCCCAACACACGGTTCAAAATAACCGCAGAATAAGAATTAGGACAGGGAAAAATTTAAACCGCTGCCTGGTTCTCGCCAAAAGAGGCAGCCAACTTTTGCAGCGACTCGGCATCGACGCCATTGAGAGCTTCAACCAGGTCAACAGTTGGCTCGATACCGGCCTCTTTAAGGGCCTGCTCCGGGTTTTGGGCCAAAGCTTTGGCAAAGTTCTCATCAGATAGAATTCTGCCCACCAGAAGTTGTAAATCAGCGCTCATCTTTATCTACTCCCTTTCATTTTAATTTTGGATTAACCAACTATCACAAAAGCGATTTTATCACCCAAGTGAAATGGCGACAATAAGATATTAGTTCCAGCCTATAAATTTCGATAGACTTAGACGGTTTCATTCCGGCTGGTTTTATACATATCCGCCAACCTTTTGGCCAAAGCCCCGGCCATTTGCATCAAGATAGTAGGGTGCCGGTAGGCCAGAAGTTGCAGGTCAACATCGGTCAACACAAAACAGCGGGATGGCTCAACCGCGCGGACGGTGGCATAACGAGAATCTGCCGTAAAGAAGGCAATCTCGCCAAACATTTCACCCGGCCGGATGACGCCAATCTTGACCGGTCCATCCTCTCGGGTGAGGATGACCTCCAATTGGCCGTTAATCAAAAAGTAAACGTCGTCGTTCCGTTCCCCTTGCCAGATGACGGCCTCACCGGGCGCAAAGTTGGCCAGGCAGAAGCGCCGGGCTAATTCCAGCATCAATTCGGCCGGCAGGGGGCGGTAAATATCGGTCTGGTCGAGCACTTGCAGCCGGTAAAGAGTTTTGGCGGCCGCAGCATCTTCTTTTTCCCGGACCACGTGCTGCCACAGGCGGCGATCCGTTTCGGTGGGTAAATCGGCCGGCAAATCCAGGGATGAGTCTAATCGAGCCGTAATTAAATGGGGAAAGAAGGGGCGCAGGGCCGGCGGAGCTAACTGAGACAGATAGTCGAGCGTATCGGTTTCGCCTTCGCTCCAGTTTTCCAAGATTAAAGTCGCCTCTCGTTTGAGACGCTCGGCATGGGCCGCCACATGCAGCTCTGCCGATTTTAATTTAGCCAGCAAAAGAGAACGATAGCGCTTATAAAAGTAACGTCCGGCAGCCTGGGAGCGAGGCGAAGTTTCTCGATAAGCCTGGTAGCAGGCTAACACGGCTTTATCACCGGGGGTTTCATCGGGCTGGATGACCGGCAGCAGGTCTACCTCCAGCCCCAGGTAGAGCCGGGCAAACTCGTCTACATATTCCGTCTCCCGGCTGGTCAAATCCAGGTATAACCAGCCAACCTGATAGTAGATATATTTGAGTTGGTCGGCCGCATACTGCTCGTCAATCTTTTCGATCAACTCATCTCGCTCTTCCAGGCGCTCCCTCACTTCTGGGGATAGCTGCCCGCTGCCCACCAACATCTCCGCTTCGGCTTCAGCCCCAAGGGCGCCCTCGATGAGCTCGATATTCTCAAAATCGGTCAGACCCACCTGCCCCGACACATTCAGGGCCTGGAGCACACTGTAGTAAGAATCGACGGCAATATTTTTAGCCTCCATTTTGGCCGACAGGGTTTCGATGGCCCGGCGCAGAAAATTTTTGGCATACTCTTTTTCCTCCGGGGCGAGGCGATGTTTGACCATCGCCACGGCCAGCTTGTTGGCAAGCTGTTCTTCTCGCCAGAGCTCACCCTTAACAAACTGGCCGTAACGATGGCGGTAATGATGGGCCAGCTCATGGGCCACCACGTGGGGGATCATCAGTTGAAAAAAGCGGATCAACGCCTCATTGCTTTCACAGGCCAGGATCGAACGTAAAAAAAGGGCCTGGAGCTTACCGACCGGGCTGCTGAAATCCGGCACCGACAGGTAAATCTGCCGGTCCTCCAGGCTGTAGTAGCACAACAGGCCGCTTCCTTTACGCAACTCGAGACCGGGGTCAGCCTCGAGACCATAAGCCGCACATTCGGCGATGAAAGCTCTGAAATGCTTTTGGCCTAGCTCAAATAAATCTATGTTCAAGGCTGTTTCGGGCATGATCCTCCTCCTAATGCCCCCGCTTTTTCTCCTTTTTCCGCTGCTGGTGCAGGTGAAACTTCTGCTCGGCCAGGGCTTCCCGTTCGGCCTTCGAGACCTGCTGCCGGACCTTCTTGTTCTTTTCCAACTCCAGCCTCAGCGCCTCTTGCGACTTGGTGCTTGGGCCGCTTTCCCCTGCCAGGCGCCGGGCCTCTCGCTGCTTACGCTTGAAATTGGTCCTGACCGGTTCCGGCCGCTCCTCCGGCAGCGGTTCGCTGAATTGAAAGGCGGCGTAATTGTCCAGAATAAAGCGGTAGAGTTCGACCTCACTTGGCTCGCCGCCAAAAACAACCCGGGCAACGGAATAGCCATGCTCGTCATACCTTTCGGCCAGCCCCACCCAGAAAGGCTCTTCAAACAACACGGTCAAGGTGCAACGAACGTTCATGCCTCAACCCGTCGCTGCTCTATCCGAGGTGGTAAAGTGTTTTCTTGTGGCAACGACAGGCAGCATGGCTAAGATCAGCAGAACCGTGTTAAAGATGGCATTGAAGTATACTTGGTGATAAATAGACAGCAACGTATCCAGGACATACCAAACCAGCAATCCGGCAACCAGGCAATTCCAGGCCCACTGCTCCTTCTTGCGGAAAGGATAGTGGGCCATGAAGGTTAAGAAAATTCCCCAACCGGCAATGGTTGCCCCCCAAACCCCATAAATCCAGTGTTGAAATCCTCTGGCGTTAGCTTCCACAACAGAGGTATTCCAAAAAGCAGGGTCAATCTGCCGGTTGAACACCTCAAATAGGGGGGTTCCACTCAAGAGGGCCATCAGTGTCCCAAAAATGGACATCACCAGGCCGACGCTAAACAACCATCTTTGCCAGAATGAGAAAGTTGTCACCGGGGGTTGGCTCCTATCAGCAGGTCCGAATATCTTTTATCTGCACCACCAGCGGCTCGATCAAATTCTTCACTTGTTCTTGCGACATATTGACTATTTTGAAGGTGACCAGGGCCGAAGAAATATCGTCGCCGGCAAATGTATCCAGCGCCACAATATTTCCCCCCGCTTCAAAAATGGCCTGGCTCACTTTAGCCATTTCACCGGGCCGGTTGTTCATCAACACATTGAGGCGTACCCCTCGTTCTCTGGCCCCAAACATTTCAAGAAAAACCTTAAAAATATCGGTTTCGGTGATGATGCCGGTGATTTTGTCACCGCGCATCACCAGCAGGCCGCTAATCCTATGATCGGCCATCAGGCGGGCGGCTTCCTCGATGGGGGTATCTTCCTGAACGGTGATTACTTCCTTCGTCATCACTTTATTAACGGTGATTTTGCTTACCAGGTCGTGCATCTCCCACACGCTGAGCGTGGTAACCGGCGACGGCGAGGCATTGAGCAAATCCTCTCTGGAAACGATACCAACCAGTTTACCATCCTTGACCACCGGCAGCCGCCGGATGTGCTCACTCTCCATCAGCTTGAGCGCATCCATAATGGGCGTATCCGGGGCAACAGTAATAACCGGGTGAGTCATACGTTCATGGATTAACATAGGAACCTCCTAAAAATTTGATTTTGATAAGTTACCTGTGCGACACTGCCTAGGTACCAGGGTTTATGGATTACGGTTTTGTCCTCCTTATTGTAAGGGAATACTCTCTATCCCATTGTATCATACCTTCTCAACTCCTGACAATCCCCCTCAGAAAACAAAAAAGCCGGCCACCGGACCGACTCAGAGATGAAACTCTCTCCTGTGGAATGTTTAGACTCTGACTACCGGCGACCTGCCTCTATCAGTCTGGCCAGGCTCTGTAAACCAACGGCCACCTCCTCCTGCTGCTGCCGGAGCATCTTC